>CAYSSS010000020.1:0-26054 GCA_964433975.1 uncultured Planctomycetia bacterium | reverse complement strand
TCGAACTCCAGCCCGAGAGTGGACGCTAACATTTCTACGGCCAGGTCCTCGGCGAAATCACCGGCGACCTTTTCGTTCTGGCCGAAAGAGTGATGTTCGCTTAAGTATCCGTGGGCGTTGTGATCGGCCGGCACAGCGCAGCCTACGCTGGCGGCGATGAGCCGGTGCGGCTCGCTCGCGGAGCACCTGGAGACAACGGCATACGTTATCATGCCCGGAACGAGCTCCTTTAGCCCCTCATTTTTGGATACGACCTTGCATTCGGGCGGAAGTATGCTCGATACGTGTACTAAGTTGCACTTCTCTATTCCTGCATCGCGCAATGCCAACTCGAAGCTCCTGAGCTCCGCTTTATGAACGCCTACGCCTTTCGTCAGGAACATCTTCTTCGGAACGAGCAGATGCCTTCTGGGACCTAGCAGCATTTTTCCTTTCCGCTTTCAGATTGCTTCGTCGGCCTAAAGGCCTCCTCGCAATGACGGCAAATTATTTTTTTGTTGGGAATACGTATCCCAAAAGCCTGTAGACGAGCTTCGCCGCCAGGAAATCCGACGAAACCTGTCCTTTTATCGGGCATAGCTCCACGACGTCAAATCCCACTATCTTTTTATCTTTTGATACCTCCCGCAGGAGGTCAAGCGTCTCGTACCAGCCTATCCCGCCCGGCTCAGGCGTTCCGACCGCCGGCATGAGCGACGGATCGAATACGTCCAGGTCTATGCTCACGTAGACATGCTCGCTTAAACCGTTCGAGATGACATCTTTCCATAGAGGCATCTCCAGAATATCGTAGACATTAACCGTCTTGACCCTGCCATTGGCCTGGGCGGATAGAAAGTCCTTCTCTTCCTTGGATAAACTGCGCATCCCGGTCTGGACTATAGGGCATATCTCGCTGATCCGGCGCGCAACGCACCCATGGTTGAGCTTGGAGCCGTAATATTCATCCCTCATATCATAATGCGCGTCGAGATGCAGGACCGACAGATCCGGATAGACTTCTTTAAAAGCTTTTACGGAACCTATGCTCAACGAATGCTCGCCGCCTAAAAGAACGGGGAATTTATTCGCCTTCAACAACTCCAGCGTGGAGGCGTAAACCTTCTCCACCATCGCCTCGGGCGCCATATCCTGCACCGGCAATGGCTCCATGGTATGTATGCCTATTTTATAGGTCTCCTGGTTCAGCTCCTCGTCGAAGAGCTCCATCTTCTTAGAGGCGTCTATTATTGCCTCGGGCCCGTTGACGGTCCCTTTGATATACGTGGCCGTCTTGTCATACGGGACGGGCATCACCACTACCTTAGATTTTTTTAAACTGGAATACTCTTCTTCCAGGGCTATATAATTTTTAATCGTATTCTTATCTTCCATTTATACCTTTGAGATTGCTTCGGCTGACTTCGTCAGCCTCGCAATGACGTCGAGCGTATTATCTAAGTATATCCGATACTCTGTTGACCATCTGGACTATTCTTTTTGCTCTTTGCTCGTCGAGAGTCCCGAGACCGCAGCTTGGAGTAACGAGCGAAGAGACCGACGGGATATCGATACCTTTATCTTCCAGCGCCTTAAGGGCCTCTTTTAGTCTCCCGGCGATGCCCTCAGGGCTTTCGGAGTCCACCGCTTCGGATGAGGGAATTATTCCCCACGCTATCGTGGAACCTCTTTGGATAAAATCTTTTATCTCCCGGTGATACAAAAAGAACTCTTTCATGAAATTATAAGCGTCGAAGTTCAATATGTCAACGCCTCTTTTGAGCAGAAGCGGCCAATCGGTGTTCCCGCAGCAATGAACGCCGGAGAGAGCGCCCTCTTCTCTTATCGCCGAGAAGATCTCGTCGAGAGATCTGACGACATCGCCGGCCGGGATATTAACATAACTCGAGCCTATAGATACCAGATACGGCTCATCTATGAATATGATGACATCTTTGGAGAGCTTCTTCAGCTCGCGTATCTGCCACCTGGCCTTCATCGCGAGTACCTTCGTAACGATATCGAACATATCTTTGTCGTATATCAGCGCTCTCTTGGCCTGATCCGTCACTGAGAGAGCGAAGCTCACCGGCCCGGTAACGTGGCCCTTCGCGAATTTCGCACCGCCCGTTTCCCGCTTAAAAGAATCGATAAACTCATACAGGCCCTCGGCGAAAGGGCGCGATATCTTAAAATGGTCCACGTCCTGATCGAGATAATTTTGATACGCCTTCTCCATGCCGGAAGCCGCTCTTTCGGAATCGATATATATAGACCGCTTATTCTCGTCTATCACGATACCGGGGATACCTTCGGAAAATTGGCAGTACATATGCTCTTTAAAGGAACGGTTATTGAGCTGCGGCCAGAAAGGAATGAGCTTGAAATTATCGAATACCATACGGCAGGCGGTTTTCGGGTCTTTAAAGGGGAGGCTTCCTATACCGGTAGCGTCAAAACTGAATTTAGGCATATCGCCAGTCGCTTAAGCGCTTTATGCGCTTCAGCATATTTGGATGAGTAGAAAATAACTCTAATAATTTATCGCCGAAATTAAGCTTAATACTCTTATTCCTGAGAGCATCCAGCTCCTGGGGCGATATCGTGCCGGATCTGTCGAGGTCGAGCTCTCTTAAGTCCTTCAATTCATTGAGTGCCCTTGACGGATCGTTAACGAAGAAGGCCTTCATGCCCTCCGCGGTCTTAAGCTCCTCTTTGGGCATCCTCGCGGACCCGTATACGAGCTTATATAACGCGGACGCCAGGAGAGCCGGATTATTCCCGAGATCGACCGATCCCTTGTCAGCAAAGTATTCTCTTATTCTTGACGCGTAAAGGACAAGAAGGTTCGTCAAAAAATAGAAGAGAAAGGCCGCCAGGCCTACCACCATGGCACTCGAACCCTGGTTCCTGTCGCGCCTGCCTCCGAAAAATAGAAATTGCCACGCGACACGGTAGAGTATCATAGGTATCACGGATAGGATCGTTATAGTTAGAACGTCCCTGTTCCTTATATGGCTCATCTCGTGGCCTAAGACCGCGCGCAGCTCTTCTTTACTGAGTAACCCCATTATGCCGCGCGTGACGCATATCCTGCCGTCCCTTATAGACCTGCCGAAAGCGAACGCGTTCGGTATGGCGAGGTCCGAAATCCCCACCCTGGGCATCGGGATCTTCGCCAGTGTCGCCAGGGACCGCACCGTCTGATAAAGCTCCGGAGATTCGCTCTCTTTTATGTAACGCACTTTCATCGACCACTCTACGATCTTCGGGCCGAGCAAATACTGGATAAGCATTATCACAAAAGATAGTACCAGGTAGAAATAGAAATTTGTTATACCGAGATGAAAACTTATCACGGAGACCGCGGCGTAAACTATCGCGAATAGCACCGCCATAAGTATATACATCCTAAGCTTCAGATACCACATGCCGTACGATCCTCCCTAAACAAGCTTCACGTCCCGATAAAAACTTCTCTGGCCGCGAGCGCCGCCGCGCCAAGCACAACCGAATTCTCCTCTAATAACGTCGGAACTATCTTAACTATGCTCGCAGGCTCTTCAAAAGCGAACTTCCTTACCGTCTCTTTTATCGCATCCATAAAGACCTCTCCGGACTTCTCAACTCCGCCGCCTATAACCACTATATCCGGATTGAATATATTCACAAAATACGCCACTCTCACCCCGAGATTCCTGGCGGCATTCGAGACAAGCTCCACCGCGAGCTTATCCCTCTTCTTCGCGGCGGCTATGATGATCTCTTTTGTGAGCTTGGTAACATCGCCGCCGGCCATATTCAGGATCTCGGTTGAAACACCTTTATCTATGGCCCTCATCGCCTCCATAACCACGCCCAGATCCACTCCCCACGGCCTCATATGGGTATACTCCTTCATGATATTCTTTTCATCCTTTTGAAGGCCTGAAAATACCAGCTGTATCTCTCCGGCGCAGCCGCTCGATCCGCAATACACATCATTCTGTATGATTATTCCCAAACCGACGTCGGAATATATATAAAGCATATTTTCCACATCCGCGGTGTGGTTGAGCGTCTTCTCTCCGAACGCCGCGCAGGACGCGTCATTACCTATATATACGGGCATGTAGAATTTTTGTTCTATCTCTTTACAGAGCTTCAGAAGGCTCGTCTTAGACCTGCCCCTCACCGGATCCGTATCGTGAATAGTTCCCGCAACATAATCTATGATGCCTGATATGCCTATGCCTATATTTTTTATCAGGCCCTTATCGATTTTACTCTTCTCTATCGCCTCCTTGACAACCTTTATGATGTGCGGATGGAGATCCTCCATATCCGCGGCCGGCCTGGGAGCATACGCGCTCGATATCACCTTCACCTTTAAATCTGCAATGACTGCCTTCATATTTTCCGGGCCAACATCAATGCCGATTATATAGGCGCTCTTTGCGTTGAGCTCCAACAATTCCGGCCTTCTGCCTCCGCTCGAAACGTCATAACCGACCTCAAGTATGATCTTTTTATTAATATAAAAATCGAGATAGTTCGAGACGCTGACTATATTTAGCCCGAGCATCCTGGATATGTCCGCTCTGGAGATCGGCCCTTTTTTTCTGATCAACTCAAGAATCGCAAGATTTTTGCGCTGCCTGTCCTGTGAAGTATGATAGGTAAAAATGCCCTCTTTTTTTATAGCCATTTTAACCTTCTATTCTTCGTTACCTGAATATCTTTTAGGTGCATTGTCGCCTCGGGATAGTTACCCGCGGTGAGGGCGCCGAATTCAAACTTAAGCGCCGATATCTCCGCAAGGTCCACCGAACCCCTGATAGGCCGGAGATTTATCGTATACACATTCCACCCTTTCTCAAGTTTCGATGATACGTCGTTTTCTATCCTGAAAGCCCTGTCATGGGAATCGATTATCATCAGGATGAGCCGCTCATCTCCCGCTTCGCCTTTCGCGGAGTACCTTATATTTAGCCCGTTGAGATTGACGGGTGAGTTGAATTCTATCTTGTAGTCAGCCCAACCCTGGCCCTTGCCGTTACAAAGCGTTATCTCTTCGGCCGTGATGTAACTTGACGGGCGGGCATCGCCAAATAAGAAGGCGCTTTTTATCGCAGCCTTGTTCGGTTCTCCGCCTCTCACAAGAAAGACGCCCTGTTCCGGTATAAGATTGGCCGGATTTTCCTTATCAATAAAGGCCGCACCACTCGCCACCCTTACCTTTATGTCTATGTTGCTGCTTAAGAATAGAGAGGCCAAAGCAACGCACAAGGCGATAGCCGCCACAACCCATGGTATCTTTGTCCTGAACGACGATCTCTTTTTTTTACCGGCCCTGCCGGGCGTCTTCAGATATGTTCTGATCAGTTCTTTTTCGACGGTATCCCATGCTTTGTCTTTATAAATTGGCTCACGTATGATCCCCGGCTCTTTCGTCATAATCCAAAGTTTATCAGACGGCTAAATCATTGTCAATGATAAACCCAATCTTATTATCTTTATAAAAGTATAAAGGAAGCAAGAAAATCACTTAGAGATAACTTTTTAGTGATTTTCAGTGATGGGATTAATTTAAACTAATCCCATACCATGAACTACTGCCGGCTCAACACAATATCTATCGAATTAATCCGGTTGGTCCGGAGCTTCAGAAGCAGATTTCTCTTGATTATGACGGACCCTGACCCGCAACCCGGCAAATCATCGGCGTTTAATCTCGCTTTGGCTATTTTGTAACCGCCCCAGCTAAGCTCCTCTGGATTGATAAAATTAACGCGCAGCTTCCGGCCCGCAAAGCTTCTGTAAATACTGATAGTTTTCGACGTCTCAAACTGCTCGCGGCACAGTTTCGGCTCTATCAGGAGGTCCCCATCCATGCCTCTTACGCCGAAAACTTGAGTCAACAGCGTAAGCAGAAACCAGCTCGCTGAGCCGGTAAGATAAGAATACATTCCTCTGCCTTCAAGATTAAAATATTCCGGCAGGCAGGGATATATCTTTGACTTCGTTGTCTTTACCGCCATATTATAGATCGAAGTTAAAATGCCCCATCCTTCCCTGGCATATCCGCGCTTATACAGCGCGTAGGCGAACATCACTACCATATGGTTAAAAAATGCGCCGTTCTCTTTCTCCCCGTAAATAAACGAGAATGCGCGGCCAAGCTTGTGAATTTCTGATTTAAAATCGGTGTTCAGATGAAATCCGCCCTTCTCCTTATCCAATAAATGGGCTTTGGCGTTCTTCAGGATATCCGCGATCTGCCGTTTATCGGCTACACAAGCCATGATCGGAAATACCTGGGAAGAGAGCATCATCTTAACCGCGCCTCTATCTGCGCCCTCAACGCGCTTGCCGTCATTATCGTAATAACCGTTAAAGAACCCTTCCTTTAGCCATTCCGTTTTACGTATGTGACCCGCTATCCATTCGGATTTACTCTTCAGGTCATCGGCGAGAAGCGCGACGTTTAATACAGACTTTCTGCCGGATATCGCTAAATCGGTACTGGTAAAATAATCTTTCAGTATTTTGAGTTTTCCTTTAACGCTATTATAATCAACTTTCTTTAATAATATCTTAAGCTCTTCGGCGACTTTGATTTCACGTTTACCGGTCTTGAGCAGGATTTCTGACAGCCTCATCAGGTTATGCGAGTACATCGCCGTGAAGGCTACGCTCTCGCCATTGGAGCGGGCCATATCCAGGCCGTCGTTCCAGTCCGCGCCTTCGAGCCTTACATGGTTATGACGCCCCACATTAAAGAATTGAACCAGGTTTTCAATTAAAAGATGCTCGAGCATTGAACCAAAATAAACTTTCCCCGGAGAGGTCTTGAGCTTCTGGCCGCCGGAAAGAGAATACGCCGAATCAACACGCCCGGCCCTCCATATCTCATGATTACGAAAATACGCCGTCTCCTCAAAAAGGATATCGAGATCGCCTGTCTCGCCGATGTAGAGATCGAGCGTGATCAGCGGCCATACGCCGTGATCCATCCATACGCGGCTGATATTATTGCGGTCGGAGAGAAATTCACCCATTTTTTTGCCGATTATGGTGGCGTTTGAGCCGTCGATCCTCACCCCGGAAAAATTGTTTATCAGAAGGCTTCTCGCCCTGGCAGGGTCGCTTAAGATAAGGCCGAGACAATCCTGCCACAGGTCGCGCCACCCACGGCCGCCTTTTCCGTAATCGAAATCCGGTAGAAATGAACAGCCGAATATTTTACGCAAAGTTGGCTGGATGCTCACCCATCGCAACCAGTTGTCGAAAAGCTTGTTCGAGGTATCCGTACGCATTTGTTGACTTATGTTGATCCAGAATTTTTTAGTCCCGTTAAGCGCGTTCTCAACTTTTATAATACTGTTAAATTTCTTTATGATCTCTTTGATCTTGGTCCCGTCTTCGGCAATGCCCATTACGATTATATAAGAATGTGTCCGGCCGGGGCTTAAAAGTTTCTCGGCAAAGCGTAAAGCTCCCATCGGCTCGACGCCCCACATTTTTCCTTTTTCAGGCCTTTTATTCTCTAATACGCTTTGCGGCGCTTCAAGATCCCCTCCGTCGCCGCAAAAGATCTCTTGTGTGGGATAAAGGTATTGGGGCGGCCTGAAATCTTCATCCCAGCCTAAGACAAAGTAGGTGACCTTATTGGGTTTGTGGAGAGCCTCATCAAAAGAAAGGGTTGGTTTTGTAGTTACCCCAAATTTGTGGCAAGACGGCCTTTGCAATAATGAGGTCACATGACGATGGTCCCGGATATTGTTCGCGCCCCGGCCATATATCGGTATGGCTGCGGTGGGAACAAAACTTACCTTTCTGGAACCGGTGTTCTTCACGGTGACGCGCATGATCTCAACCGGTTCGCCCGAAACTGGCACAAAGGACAATATCTCGGCGCTCAAACCGATCTTCTTATTTTCCCTGGTTATTTCGTGCCAGAGCAATCCTGAACGCAGGGCGAATCTGTCATCCCGGACCTGCTTCGCGTCTTTAGAAACCCCTGTTGCCGACCATGCCGGGCTCTTACCTGTGCATAT
The DNA here is from genome assembly GCA_964433975.1 of uncultured Planctomycetia bacterium. GTDB lineage: Bacteria > Omnitrophota > Gorgyraeia > 2-01-FULL-45-10 > 2-01-FULL-45-10 > 2-01-FULL-45-10. The sequence continues at coordinate 18,036 of CAYSSS010000020.1, read as the reverse complement.
CCAAAAGTTTCTGGACGACCTGGAGTTAATGAGGTCGATACGGGAGACAGGCGTGAGTAAAAATGCACCCTGCCCTGTCTTTATATCTCCGTGCAGGTCGGGCGTGATGGAAGACATCAACTTCTCGTTGGCAAGCGGAAAGTAGAGCGCTTTGATATCTTTTGCGCTCAGAGATTCAAAAGTGCCGAGATCGTCTATAAAATTCCAGAGTCTATCCGCCATAAAATATTTATCAGTCTAAAAGGATCAATACGGACTCGATAACGCCGCTTCTTAAATCCGTGGAGAACGGCTCTCCCAATTCACGCGCCGCTATCGCAGCCTTTTTGCCGTTCACATAGCGAAGTTTATAGCTTACGGGCTTAACAGAGCCCGAGCCAAATGTCTTTTGTTTCTTCGGGTTATTATAGGTGATAAATGTATTTTGAAATATATTGAAAGTGTAATGCCCCAAAGTAAAAAAGATCTTGTCTAAAATGGGAGAAGGGCTGAAGATCAGCGAACCCGCCCTCATCTTAAACGGCTCGTTGCCTAAGTTCATAATGAGGAGTATATTGAGAAACTCGGCAGTGGCGCCGCTAAGCCTTGCTACAAAACCGTTGCCCCGCAAGCCTTTATCGAAGAAGACGCTGCTCGCCAAAAAGGAGCTGTTCTCCAGGATGCTTCTCCCGTAGCGCGCTGCCGGCTGAAACGGTATCAGGGCCGATTTAAAATCCTTATAAAATTCCCCATATAATCCGGCCTTTAATATCTCAAGCAGGAATTTATATTCCATATGGAGCCATATGCTCTCATTCTCAAGCCATCCCGGCGTGAATACGCGGATACGCCCTATCTCCAGCGGCTCTTTTTCAAGCGGCGCGTTCAGCTTATACATCCCGAGCTCCTTGTCATATAGCCCGCTCTTTCTTACTTTGTTATAAAGCTCTCTGGCCTTAGCGCTATCCTTCATAACCCTTAAGGCATGGACCACCGCCTCCAGGAATATAGGAAGCGGTCTTTCTCGGCCTTGCCCTTCGTTTACAAAATAAGAATACGGGATGCCGCTTGAGTAACCTTTTTTGATCCCCTTGCGTAATTTTTCCAGGCCGAGCGAAAGAAACCGCGCTATCTCATCCGGCTCTATACGTGATTCTTTACCCAAGACGCCGAGGCGTGTTACGCCTCGATAGACCTCTTTCAGGGCATTTGACTTGTCCCAATAATGTCCACCGGGCTTTGCGCTCGATAGATCCTGCCCGAGTGCCGCTGTCAATCCTTTTAAAAACGACGCGGCCTCTACAGGAAGGCTTATGGATACTTCGTCACATTTTCCAATCGAATCTTTTAGAAATTCCATCGACCGCACTAGCTCAAATGTCTCGCAAAGCGAAGAGCCGAGCAGGGCGGGAAGCCCGTTTAAGGAATCACACCAGCCGGGTTTATCCGCCTCCATTTCAATGCCGACGCCGCGGCGGTCTAACGACGCTATCTTATTTAAAATGATGACCAGCATCTTCGCGGCGAGCGAGCACCTGTAGATGATGCCCGTGCCGCGCCTGGTTCTGACCCAACTCTTCTGCGTTTTTCTTGAATCTATGAGCTTTTTCTTCTCCTCGTCAATATAAACGGAATTGTACCGCCTCAGCTTTTGCCGATTCTGTCCGTCAATGCGGCCTTTCCGCGGCTTCACTATGTGCGCGTTGTCGAAGAACCTGTAATCTCTGTCACAAAAAAGGATCTCCTTTAATCGTTCCGGAAATACGCCCAGGTAACTTTCGACGAGGTCCAGATTATACGTCCAGTGATCTATCCAGAAGCCTTCGCCGTGTTCGGCGTCTATATGCGATACGGAATTAGCGATGACGTCGTTAAAGCATTTTCCGATCTCTCCGGGCGATCTAAGGCTTCCGGAAAATCCCACAAGATCGTTGATCGTAAACTCTGCAGATAATAAGGAATTTATAGCCCTGCGGCTCTTTTTGGCGAAATATCTATTTATTATCGTCTTGCGCGCCTTCGCGTCTTTGATCATAAGGACGTCGCCTTTTATCACGAGGGGATTGTAGCCATCGAGCTGTACGAGGCTGTAGAAATCCTTGATATCTTTCGTCGCTACCTTAGGATCGAGCCATACGGAAAGGCGCCTGTTCTGGTTTGTGTCGCGGTAACTTCCGTTCCCCTGAGAATAGAATACCGGTTTCAGGACAAAATTATTGTAGTCCCTTTCGAGGTCACCGTGTTTTCTATTGAATACATAAGTCGCCTTGTCGCCCGCGGTTATAGGATGTCCGCCTCGCAGGATATTATCGAGATTCGTCTGCCGGACATACGCGTCGAATTCCCTTATTCCGGAAGTTACGCTTACAGAAGACGATATGCGGCATATCTGGTCTTTGTTAAGATCCCGTTTTTTGTCAAAAAAATCGGCCGTTATATTTTTGTTTATAGCCTGCAATTGGGCCAGCGACTCGGCATGGCCCATGAGGCTTAAAACTCGCGCCGATCTTCCAGCGCCGAGCGAGAGCTTGCAATGCGAAAACGCCGAAGGAGTGATATTTTTATCTATCTGAACCGCGGGCACCTTAAAACCCGGTAGAGCGAACTTTCCGGGCATTGTCAGGTCAGAAAAATCACCGAATACGATCTCCGGGTCAACTATTATATCCGGCCTCTTCTGGCTGCCCTGTACCATGCTGAGATAAAAATTACCGCCCTTAATGTACTTTGTCTCAGATACATCGGCGGCATCTACGCGCAATCTGTAAAAAGGAATCTTTTTACTTAGGCCCACCACTTCCATCCACGCTTCTATCGTACGCGACATATGCTTCATGAAGAATTCATTCATGCCATAGGGGCATACCTTGGGCGTTCCATCCAGGACCTCAACTTCAATATCTTTTGACGAAATATTTTCTATTCGGAGTACCCTAGCCAGGGCCGGAAAATTTTCCTGCGGTATGGTGTAATAGACCACCTCGCACTTGATAGAACGGTCTTTAGAAATTTCTTCTATGCGAAATTCGTGCGGTGATACATATAATGCGCCATTCGCCCTGAACGGTTCATATACGACAGCCTTACCGTTTTTATCTTTAATCTTTAAAAACGTCCTAAAACCCTCGAGAGGAGTGCGCCTATAGGCGACATTGGCCGGATAAAATTCCATTATGGCACCCTCTTTAGAGTCGGTCCCGAAGGAGGAGATGCACTGGCCGCGGTTTACGTAAAACGCCCATAAAGGTTTGCCCGAGAGGCCCGCTATTCCGGGCAGAAAAGAGGCAAACGGTTTCGCATGATTATAATTTTCAATTACAAATTCATCGTCTTTCAAAAAATATTCTGGTTTCACCCCGCCCTTCTTTCTACCCCTATGCCTTCACTAGGAAGGGCGGGGCTCATCTTTTCTTATCCTGACCTTTTAAGGGTTGATCAAGCGATAGAGGATTATACCCCTTTTTTGCGAATATGGCGTAGCTCGTCCCAGAGAGAGAGCCGGTCTCTTTGCCGGCCGGAGTCCTCCAGCCATGGCCTGTATCAGCGTTTGGCTGTGACGCATACGGCAGGCATCCGGCTCCTTGTCCGCTTGGACTGGGGCTCGAGATTATCATCTTATCCAGTTCGTTTATATATAAGTCGGCTTTATTTTTATATATAGCCGTTTTCCCCGGATCGCTCGACGCGGCGTAATAATCGGCCATCATCTTGAACGCCATCACCATCTGCGCGGTCCATTCGGTGGAGATAACGCCGTTTCTGGCAATGTTAGCGGCTTTCGCGAAATCAAAACCTTTTATCCTTACCGTATCACCTCCGGATGGAGTGAAATCTGTAGAGATAAGACAATGATCTTCGGCATATTTCATAATGCCTTCCGGATCCATGCCTTCCTTAAGGAGTTCTTCCGGGCCTATTGCGGCGATGGCCCATGCCAGCGTATCGGTAGCTATCGTGGCGTCGCCCTTGCCGCGCTTCATGCCGCCGTCGGATTTCGAATAAGTATTATCCTTGATCCACCTGAGCGTCCCGTCCCGTTCTTTCTTATATTTATCTTTTGACGTCAAGACCCAAAGCATGTTAAAGAGCGCGTAGGCATCCAGATTATGCTCGGTAGAATACCAGCTGATGCCGGGCCCGCCCCTTAATCCGCCGTCGGCATCTTTTAAAGAAATTATCCAGACTGCCACATCTTCGGCAAAATTCAGATATGCCTTATCGCCGCTTTTATCGGCGTAGTGAATAGCGGCTATAGCAATCCATATATTGGGGCCCAGATGCACTACATTTTCCACCGGAAATCCGGTCCCCACGTTGTAGGCGTTTTTGAATCCGGTCTTCATGCTCTTGGTGCTGTTTTTGAAAAACCCCAGCACCTTTTTGGCCCTTTTAATATCGCCTGATATCAGAAAGACCTGCGCGACAAGGGCTTGATCATATGTAAATGCCCAGTCCGCGATACCGGGATCCCCTTCGAAGCTCATCACCAGCCCCGAGAGCTTGTTCTGATGAGTCGTGATCCATCCGTACATATTTTTGACGGCCGCTTTGTCAAACTCTCTTCGCTCGCTATTAACTTCGTTAAAAAGCTTTACGGCCTTCTCTTTCTTCTTGTTCATAGCGCTTATCCTGTCTTCGAGGACCGCTTTTTCGCCGAGAGCCGCCTTAAGGCTCTCCCCGAGACTGTCTCTCTCTGCTTTCAAAACCGCGGCGTCGGTGGATTTAAGATTTTGTAGTTCGGCTGTGACACTGCCTATCAGCTCCTTATTCTTCGCCGATTCTTCCTTGATGGCTTCATACTTACCGTCGATCTTGTTTAAACTTACCCTATACATATCGCTCGTCATCTGTATATTGTGAAATCGCTCTATGAATTCACGATTGGCCCTGATGAGCTCGGCTTTTTGATAAAGGCTTCCCGCAAGAAGCGACACGAGCAATATGATAGAGAGCGCCGCCGCGCGCGGAAGCCACTTCATGCGCCTAGCAGCAGAGAAGATCCTCTTCCTGTCGCTTGCGTCTATCTTGTCGTAGAAGACTCCTATGAGAAGCTGCTTATGCCTGGCGCTTTCTCTCTTATCATGCCAGGCGGCTTGGACGCTCGCCTCTATAGGCCTATGCGATACCGGCATGTTGATGGTGATATCGAAGGTTGAGCCGTCATGTACCATTGAGGTGAGAGAAGCGTCGGGGTTATTGACCGAAAGGCATAGTCCGCCCAGGGAGATGTCTCGCGTGAATGCCTGGATTACCTGCGATTTGCCGCTTTTGGGGGTATTGCGTAAATATATCTCTACCGGGAATACCGAATTTAAACGTATGTACTTTCTGCGCTCGGCGGAATACGATTTTTGCATATATTATCGGATGAAAATGTGGGCCTAGAACTTTCCTTCATAGAATATTCTGAATATGCTTCTCGTATCCAGAACGGAAGCGGCTGACGACAGGTATCTCTCCGAAAGGGGCGCGCCGAAGATGCCGAGCGTCTTTTGCAGCAGGCCGTACTCGCCGAACTGAAATACCACCCTCTGATCCTTGTTTATGGCATAGTCTGCCTGAAGATACAGATTGTTATGATATGCATAGTCCTGATCGGCGGCCTGCGTATCTATCGCTTTTCTCAAGTCTATTATCTTTGAAAGCGAATAGCCGCCTCTCAGTGTCAATTTTTTAGTCGCTTTATAGACGACATCAAAGCCGTCATGCGTATGATTATCGTCCAGAAGCGGCGCGTAATTCCTGTTGCCATTGGTGACGTGCGTGAAACTTATCGACATGCCCTCTATAGGATAAAAGATGATCTTGGCCTTGATTATAGCGTAGTAAGTATATGGGGGCGTCTGGAACAGGTTCTGCAGATAGAGCTGTGGGGAAAGCCTGTCAAATAGTACGGTGCCGTCCGACATCCAGCCGTCGGTATCATCGGGCGTAGTCTGCGTAACATTCCAGGAACAGAGATCGCTGAGTTCCCGTCTCGGGAAGTCCTGGGGATCATTGGTAGTCTCAAAGATACCGTAAACGCTTACCTTTTTCTCCATGAGGTCCATCTTCGCGCCTACCGAATACGTCATGAGGTTCACGTCGAGGCCGTCACCTATAAGAGGGTTTATCCATGGTTCATCCGTATACCTGTCTCTCAGGGACGGATCAAGGCCCCCTGAGGTATTTGGGTATATCCTGTTCAGGACGAGACCTTTGAGCTGGATATTGCTCGTAGGCATGGCCGTTATCTCAACCCTCGACACATTCTCTATGAACTTATTATTGTCATATCTATGGGCGTTGCGGACATCGGCGTTGACTTGCAATAGCTGGTCGACGAGACTGATTGACGCCTTACCGCCCAGTACGTATCTGTTGACGTCTATGCTGTCTCCGATCCTAGCGACAGCGTCTTCGGGAGCGATCCTGTCAAACCATATATGCTGGCCCCAGGGCTGATCATACCGGGTATCCCTGTAATCGGCCAGGCCCGGCTGGAAGCGTTTGCTCATCGATGTTAAAGTCAGGTCCCACGAAAATATATCGCCCGGATCCGCGTACCCTTGAGAGTGTATGCCCGTCTTATAACCCAATCCATAATAACCCTGCTTGAAGTGTGTGGCATAGTCGTACTGAGAGTAACTGCCCACGATTTCGCCTATCACGGATGTGTCGTCATTAAGCTTGTATTTGATATCTACGCCCAAGACGTTATTGCTAGCCCTCACGCTATTATTGTGCAGACCCATCTTGGTCGTCTGCGTAAGGCCCAGATCAATATTATCGGTCGGAAACATCTTAAGTCTCGAAGCTATAGGTATGGAATCTACATGCTTATAATAGTCCCAAAGGCCCATAGGCGAGGCCGCTGTGATCTGGAAGTGGGCAAGATCACCATGCTGATATTTTAGGGTGCCGCCCCTTAAGAAGGTCAAGAATGTGCGGTTGGTATCTCTTGTGAAGAATGGCAGAGTATAATCCCACCGCGACTCCTGGATTACGGGACTCTGAAAGGCATTGAGGGCTCCATCCTGGGCGTTGGCCGCGTATACCCTCCCGAAATCGAAGTTATAAAGCCACGGACTCGGCGCCCAGTATATGTGGTGGTTCGATAGCCCCATGGGGTCGTCCGAGGTAAGCGCCTCGGCCTGGTCGGAGATCGGAAATATCTTTATATACATCTCACCCTTTTCATAATCGACCCACAGTTTCCTCACCGGCCTGTAAAAATAGTCCCCCATATCGACCGATCGGCCTCTTGAAAAATAAAAGTCGCCCATAAGCCCTGTGTTGGGTTCCGTAGTGGGATTCGCCAGCTCTTCGGCTACCTGATTTCCGACTACTTTGAGCTCTCCATAGTTTATAGGTAACCTCTGCTCCGTCCTATATCGTTCGCCTATTGTGCGGCCCGTATTCTCCCAGAGTTTATATTCGACATCTACGGAATCGGCGCCGGCAATCACTCCGAGAGGTATGGGATTTGTAAGGAGAACGGTCTGTTTCTGTTTCTTCACAAAGGTCCATGGGTCTATGACGATCTCCATGTAGCCGTTCCAGGCCGTCTTCGTATCCGTCTCTATCTCAAGCTCGTACCTGTCAAATACCCTCTTATCGTAAGTATTTACGCCGAACTTGTCATTTATGTATCTCCAGTTCTTCTCCTGATAATCGCCGTTGGCGTTCTTCCACTCGAAGCCTTTTTCTGTTTCAAATCCGAAACTTGCGCCGTAGGTGCCTCTCATATGCACCATCGACTTCGATTCATCCAATTTCGACTTGCTTGATCTTAAGCTGCCGGGTTTCGAGGCGCCGGGCTTCGTTTCGTACGATACCGGGCCGTCGGACGCCGTCACGTATGGCGTTGAGTCGTCCAGTATGGTCTCGTATGACAGGGGTTCTTCTTGGGCGTAGGATGAAATGGGCGCTAAAATGCAGGCGACTATCAAGGGGGCCGTCAAAATAAATCTATTCATAATCCTTCTTCTCTTTATCCTTTAGACTTCGACCGCGCCATCAAAAGAAGAATGCTGGATATGAAAAAAACTATCGCCGGTATAAGAAATATGCTCCTGGCCTGGTATGGATTATTATTCCAGAGAGACTTGAAGACGTAATACGCCTTCTTCGGGACTCTCTTCTCCATATTATTCTTTGTCTGTTTCGGATCGAGGCTGACTATGCCCCACCACTCCTCGCTCATATTGTTTTCCACTTTGGCGTCGTAATAATACGCCGTGTTGGTCCAGCTGCCTTCGGCGTCGTGCGCTTGCCAACCCTCCGCGTAATCCGGGTTATGCTTCCACCACTCATCGATCCATTCGAATATAAACCCGCCGAGGGAGTTTCCGCCGTCATTTCTGCCGGTCCTGTTCTTGACGATCTCGAGCCATTGCAGCTTCAAAAAGAACGCCTGCCAATCCTGCGACTCCTGTTGCCAGAGCGCGTCATAACTATCGGCGCCGAATTCTACGAATACGTTGGGCTTGCCAAAGTTCTTTTTGAGGTGTTCAAAATACGAGCCGAATGTCTTGCCCTGATAAATAATCCCTCCCAATATATCAACATCCGGGCAGCATTCCTTCGCGATGCTTATTGAGGCGAGTTCGCCGTTACCCATTACTACAGGGTGATTCGGATCTATCTCTTTTATGGCTATGGCGATAGAATTAATGAAAGTGTAGTAGATCTCGGCTTTGGCCTTCCTGGCATCCGCCGCTGAAGGCAGCGCGTTTATTTCCGGAGTGGACCAGTCCCTCACTCCGGTTTCGAAAGAATAATTATTTTCGTTGCCGAGAACCCAGAAGAGGATGCCATCCTCGTCCTTATACTCCTTCACCATCTCGATCACTTCATCTTTGATCTTCTGTCTAAAATCGGGATCCGCGTAATTTGCCGGGGGCCAGTCCCAGAATCCCAGGTAATGCCCGAGAGCGGTCTTTATGCCGAATTTCCTGAAGAGATCGCCGATGGCCGCTTTCGTCTGATTGACGTTCTTGCCAGCCTTGTAGAAACGAACGGCGTTGACCCCCATCTTTTCCATCAGCTTCCCGTCGGTCATCCACGGTTTGCGGGGATCGGCGAAAAGGTCATAAAGGCCACCCTCTCCTATGGGGACGTATTGATAGCAGACGCCTTTGACAAAAAACGGCTTTCCGCCTACGGTAAGGTGCCAGCCGCCTTTCGCCTTCTCCACTTTTACCGGCCCTTTGAGATGCGGTTCATGAAACAGCGCACACTTTATATAGGGAAACGCGGCCAGGAGACTGGACGCGAAAAGTATCAGCGAAGAAGCGAGTAATATGTTTATGGCTTTTTTCTTATTTGATAGCATCGTCTGGCCTTATTCGTAATATATGTCGTCGAGATAAAAGGTCGCGCCGTTCGGATTATCCATAGAACTTATTACAAAAGCTAAACCGCCTATGACACAAGAGATATCCTCGTCCTCCAGGCTGATGGTATACTCTTTCCATTCCTTGGTGAGAGTTATCGGCCCGATCGAGGCCGTGCCCGAATCCGAATATTCGCCGTTTATACCGCCCACTTTAAATTCCGTTATGACCTCGCCGCCATTTTCGCCTCTGGTGTGGAATACGATTTTCTTGGCGCCTGCGAGGTTAAAACCGCCCTGCAGTCCGCCCCAGTTATTGGCGGGCTCCTGCCAATATATGCCTGCCCATCCGGCGCCCTGTTTTCTCTGAGCTGAATAGACTATGCGTATACAGCTCTTTCGCGAATATGGGTCAAAATTCCACCCATCGTTAAATTCGAGATCTCCGTAATCGCCCATCCATCCGGAAGGTATATAGTGGTTCTTAAAATATGCGCGATCCGCGTAGACATAAAACTTTTTGAATTTGCCGTCCGCGGTGAGCTGGCCTTCCGTAGGAATTATCCTGTCGGCGCCGCCTCGCTGGGCGGCTTCCAGCTGCTTTGATTCCTGCTGGGGCAGATTCAATATGCCGCTCTTCTGCTCGCACCCCGCCGTCACTAAAGAGAAGGCGCATAAGAGAACGAAAGCAGTTAATATCGAAGATCTCTTCCTGTCTGACATAGAAAACCCCCGGTATGTTGTTATTCGAACTTAACGTCGTCTAAATAGATCACAAAGCCTTCAGGATTGTTCTGCGAAGAGGCGGTGAACGCGAAGCCGCCGCTTATGTAGGAAAGGTCCAATCCCTTAAGGTCCAGATTATACTGCTTCCAGTCTTTCGTGAGCGTGATCGGCCCGATGGAAGTAGAATCGGAATCCGAATAGGTGCCGCTCATGCCTCCGACCTTAAACTCGGAGATGACCTCGCCGCCTTTTGCGCCCCTTGCCCAGAATGTCAGCTTGTTGTATCCGGATAGGTCGTATCCGCCCATCTGGCTGCCCCAGTTATTCGCGGGGTTCTGCCAGTAGATACCGGCCCATCCAGCTCCCTGAGCCCCTCTGGCGCTGTACTTGATCTCCATACATGAGTTGCCGCTGTGCGTATTCTCCGACCAACCGTCGTTAAACTTAAGGTCGCCGTAATCACCCATCCATCCTGAAGGAATGTAATGATTTTTGACGTTCATCTTTTCGGTGTATATGTTGAACGACTTATTCGCTGCCGGAGTTTCCGCGCTCTCTTGCGCTACCACCACAACGGCTTCGCTCCCACTCTCATCGGCCTTTTCAATCGCTTGCGCCATTAACGGCACAGCGAAGAATACCGCGATTACTAAGCTACAGATTACCTTTTTCATATCTTTCCCCTCTCTTTCCTTCTATTTAGAGACACATATAAACAACGATATTATACCATAACCTACGCAGTTTGTCACTAATATCTGGGTTCCACATCTCCTTATAGGCGTAGTAGCCCTTCCTGAGCTGCCTCAGGTATGGACTGTGCTTGCCGTCACCCTGTGACGTCAACCCTAGCCATTCCTCATAGAACCATCCCCCTTTAACGGGCCCGGGCCACTGTTTGTGGCTATCGTGCAATGCCGGTTCATACGCTTTCCACCACTCATCTACCCATTCAAATATGACCCCACCCAGCGCGTTTCCGGAACCATATCCCGCGCTGTTGTATAGGATGTCGCGCCATGCGCCTTTGTGATATTCAGCCTGAGCCTCTTCAGCTTCAGTAGTTCCCTCGCGGCCTTCCTCCAGGTAAGCGGGAGCGCCAAATTCGGTAATGATGACCGGTTTACCCGCCGACCTCTTTACGTCCTGCCAGACTCCGAAGCCATGCCACCCTCTGTAGCTGTTCATTCCGAGAATATCCACGTCGGGACAGAGCTCTGAGAAGATATCGAGATACAGGGCGTCGCCGTTACATAGAGCTACGGGATGGTTCGGATCGATCTCCTTGATCATCTTTGCCACTTCATTTACAAAGCTATAAAAGGGCCTGGGAAATCTCTTCGAGCTATTTGCCACTCCGTAATTGGTCTCATTTCCTAACATCCATACCAATATATAAGGTTCATTCTTGTAGGTTTCGACCATTTTGCGAACGCGCTCTTTGAGCCTCTCCTGCTGTACTGGATCGGCGTAATTGGTACCGCGATACCAGCTGACCCCGCTTCCTACCGCGTAAGTCCCGAGGAGATCCCCCATCACCACCATGATGCCGTATTTCGAGTACAGGTCGGCATATACGTCTTTATTGGAATTCCCCTTATGGTCGTATATCCTTAGGGCGTTAGCGCCCATATCTTTTATAAGCTTAAAATCTCCGACGTTCTTTTCATTCGGATCCTGCACGTTATTATGGTTCGCGTCAACCCAGACCTTGTAAGGATCGAAGCCGGATTTCGTCCAGTCCGTCAAAGTGCCTTCGTCCGGGCTCTCCCCTATCTTCGTCGGAGCGTAAGCTACAGCCTTCACTATAAAGGGTTTATCGTCTACCTTAAGCTGCCAGTCGCCGCTGGCGTATTGTAAGAGCGACACATGCTTTCCGCCGATCCTTCTCTTGACGGATCTTAATCTCGAATCGTCTCTTCTCTCCAATAGATCTCTCGGTTTGCACTTTATCATGCGGCCGGGAGAGACATAAAATATATCGTTTGTGGGGTCCTGGTCAAAGCCGTTCTCTATTCTTATATCTTCACCCACCAGCTTCATGCCAAGCAAAGGGTACTTACGGGTAAGGTACTTTATATTGGTAATGCACGCGGCGGAAGGATACCAGGGCGTATTCCAATATGTGAAACTTACAGTCTTGGGATAATTCACCATGAGGCTGAAGTAACCCTTTATCGACTGGGCCGCCTGGCCTCCTTCCTCAAGAGCCAGCGATGTATAAAACTGCTTTACGCCGGCGCTCTCATTGTTAAGAGTGGCCCACTTATAAAAGAAGAGTTTCGGATCGTCGTTGCTTACGAAGCTCCACTGGTCGCCATTTAACTTATTCTCTTTTTGCAGCTCCTTATAGACCGGATCTTTGTAGGCCTGCGTGTTGGGATAAACGCCTTCGCCTGACGCGGCCGCCAGCTCGGCTCTGTTCTTTATCTTATATTTGTAATCGGCCTTGCCTTCATTCTCAAAGACGCCGTATTTATCATAATCGACCACTTCCTCAAGACCGTCATCATACAGAGCAAATTGCGCATGCGGCGTTAATGCCGAAACTGTCTTTTTGAAGCCCCATACCACGACTATCGCCAGAATTATAAAGATAAACACGAATAAAAAGAGTACCCTCTTCAATTAACGGCCCCCTTCGCCTTGCTTATCTTATCAATGTTCTTCTTGCTGATCTGGGCTACCTTCCAGAACCACCCTTTCGGATCCCAGCATTGCGCATAAGGGTAATTCTCAATAGTGTAGTTGAATTCCTTTATCGCCTCATCATTTTTTCCCTGCTTCATAAGGGCTTCGCCGATGATATAATGCGCCGTGGCTACATCATTCACCAGGGCGCAGTCGTCTTCATGGCCGAACCGCAGAAAGGTCGTCATGCCGCGCGCCATCAATAGAGCTTTCTCTTCGTAAAGCTCGATGCATTTAAGCGCGTAGGCTGATACGCCGTCAAAATCCTTCTCGGCCAGATGCTCCCATGCGCTTATCGTAAGGTTCCAGTGCGAAGAGTCTGAGAAGTCGTACTTCGCGGTATCAGGTTGTGCGGTTTCCGGGTTTGCGGCATCAGGTTGTGCGGCTTCCTGCGCGACGCAATGAACACTCGTGCCGACCATCGCCAAAATCAAAATTAGCTTTAAAATTCTACCGGATTTCATAGTATTATTTTTAACCCTTTACCGCGCCAGCTGTTATTCCCTCTATAATGTATTTCTGCATGAAGAGGTACATAACGATGATTGGAATTACCGATATGGTGATGCCCGCCATGAGGAGTGAATACTCCGTAAAATGCGCGCCTTGAAATATCATGAGTCCGCGCTGTAGCGGCATCTTCGCCTTGTCCTGAAGGATGATCATAGCGAGGATATATTCGTTCCATACTGCGAGGGCATTGAAAATAATAATGACCGCTATCGCGGGTTTTGCAAGGGGCATGGCTACGTGCCACCATATCCCTAAAGTGGAACAGCCGTCAACCATGGCCGCTTCTTCTACCTCTTTCGGGATCTCATCAAAGAACGTCTTGAGTATGTATATGGCGAGCGACAATCCTATATTTATCTGCGGCAGGATGTAACCCAGCCGCGTATTGACCAATCCTAATTTTACAAGCAGTATATAAAGCGCTATAAACGCGCCGGGGATCGGTATCATCATAGCGGCAAGGAATACGGAATACATGATATTCTGCCCCTTGAATTTCTGCCTGGAAAATGCGTAGGCCGCGAGAGACGCTATGAGGATCAGGCCGCTGACGACCGTCACGGTATAAAATACGCTGTTCAGGAAGTATATGCCGAAACCGCCCCTTGTCCAGGCTGTTATGTAGTTCTCCCAGTGGAATACGCCGGGCCAAAGGCTCATGTTTTTAAATATAGTCTGCTGTGTCTTAAAGCTTGAGGAGAACATCCACAAAAGAGGAAATACGCAGGTTATCGAAACGAGTATCAATACGGCATGCGATCCCAGCATGGCCGCGAAATCTCTTACTACATATTTATTTATTTTGCGCCCCACTTGCCACACCTCTTAAGTATGCGTCATTGCCCTGGATGTTTTCATCTGCACGAGGGATAATATCACCAAGATCGCGCCGAATACAAGGCCCATGGCGCAGGCATAACCGAATTGCGAAGAATATAACATCCGGGCCAAGATCCTGCTCACCGGGACTTCGGTATGATATCCGGGCCCGCCTCCGGTGGTTGAAACCACTATATCGTAGATCTGCATCGTGCCCAGAACCGTCAGAACCATGACGAGCGCAAATACCGGAATCATGAGCGGCACCGTAACGTGTTTAAATATACTCCAGTTATCCGCGCCGTCTATGCGCGCCGCCTCATAAAGAGTCCTCGGAATATTCTGCAGTCCCGCCAAAAGAATTATGAACCCCCATCCGAAACCTTTCCACATGTGTATTACGGCCACGGCGTTAAGCGCTGTTTTCGGGTCCGCAAGCCAGCTCCTGGATAAATGTCCTAAGCCGATCGTCGTAAGCCAGTGATTTAGTAGTCCGTAATTACCGTTGAAGATCCAATTCCATATGAGTCCTACGACTATCCCGGAAAGTACGGGCGGCAGGAAGAATATGACCCTGTAGATATTTCCGTATTTTATGCCCCTGTCCACTATGAGCGCCAGGATGAGCGCCAGTCCATTTTGGAATACTAAAGCAAGGATGGTTATGTAAGCGGCGTGCCAGAGGCTCTGCCACCAGGGTGGGTTGGCAAATACTATATCGCGGAAATTATCGATGCCAACGAAGATCATATTAGGAGAGATGCCGTCCCATTGGTAGAAACTCAACTGCAGCACTTTGAGAAAAGGATATATATAGAAAAGGCACAACATTATCAAAGCCGGCATTACAAATAAGTAGCCCAGAGATATCTTCTTGAAACGCAAAAGGATCGAACTCATTTCGCCTCTTTATCTCTTATCGCCTTGAATCTTTTAGCTTTCTTTGTCTCTTCCAGCTTGATCTGCTGTACCCTTTCGGCAACCTCACTCGGCGTTGCTTCGCCGATTATTATGGACTGTATACCTTTATCAAATGCTTCTGTTACGAGCGGGAACTCCTCTATCGGAAAGAGGCGCGGATGGACCGTATTATCCATACCGCCTACAAATTGAGTTATAGGGCCCGTCAGAATACCGGCGGAGGCGTTGGTAGATGGAATATTGTGCGTCTCTTTGGACAGATAACACTGCTGTTTATCCTGAGTCAGCCATTTCAACAAATTTACCGCTTCCTCTTTCATCTGCGAGCGGCTATTCACTACGAGGCTCGTGGCGCCGCCCCATATGTACATGGGATTTTCGAGATTCACTCTTGGCGGCAGGGCTACGACATAATGTAGATCCGGATTCATGCTTCCGTAGACATTTACGCACCATGAACCGTTAAAAGCGATAGCGGCTCTTTCGTTGGCGAAAGTCTGTTCGGCTTCTTTATTTACCATAGTGACGATCCCGCTGGAAAGGAGACCTGCGTCCCGCATCTGCATGAATAAGGTGAATACCTGTTTCCACGAGGGATCCGTATATGGTATTTTGCCATTTATAGTCGCCAATACTTTTTCTCTTCCCATAATATTCCACGCAAAATTATCGGCAAGACAATGTATCATCCATGGCTCTCCCCAACCGCTCACGAGGCCTGGAATGCCGGCCTTCTTAAGCATTTTGCCCAAGGCGATGAACTCATCCCATGTCGACGGAATCTTGGATGTATCCCAGCCGGCCTTCTTAAGCAGAGAGAGATTGTAGATGAACTGGATATTATTAAGGTCAATAGGTACGCCGTATATCCCGGGCTTCACCCCGTATTGATTACCCTCATGGAAAGTATTCATATCCAACCCGCTCTTATAGAAGGTCGATTTCCACTCCCCGTTATTCTCTTCCATGTAAGGAGTAAGGTCCATAACATGCCCGGCCTTTATCAAAGACGCGAAGTCCTTCATCTCCATGAGGACGCCGTATATATCGGGAAGTTTATTGGCCTGGGCAGCGGCTATTATCTTAGACGTGTACGCCGGAGTAGGCGCGTATAATTCAAATTTTATTCTTACTTTGAACGATTTTTTAGCGCCATTGGCTTGCTCTACCACTGAAGGTATTTCGAATCTTACGTTTACAGCGGCTTGCTTTTTATACTCAACGGCGAGGACGTCAAAAACGTCTGCCCTGTCAGCCATCCAATGCCATACAGAAACTTCGTCGTCCGGCGGTTTGGAGCTCTTATTAGCGCAGCCGGCGAATATTAAGCCTGTGAATACGATCAGTAAAAGTAATCTTATTTTAATGCCACACCTCCGCAACTTATTATAGTATTATTCCTATGCATGTGTATGCGCAAAAGAATTTCGATAATTCTAAAATGTTAGCATGTTGCGCGTTTATTGTCAAACGAAAAAGCCCCCGCTGGACATTTTGTCATTGCGAGGACTGCGAGCGAAGCGAAGCAGGACGAAGCAATCTATTAGCGGCCTTACTTTTTTTGGGAATCCTTCTGATACTTCTCCATGAGTGCTTCGAATTCCGGTGAGAAATATGCCTTTCTTCCATCCTTTATTATATACTCTTCTTCATATTCGGCCTGCTCTGCGGCAAGATATGCTTTGATATACTCTCCCATGGTTTCGGGCATAGCCAATATTGATCTCGTTATGAGCTCCTGTTGAAAATCCACATGTTGTGAACTGCTTGGAACGGCCAGAGAAGAATGCGCAGGGAGAAGATTCGTGGTATCTAGAGGATTACCTGCCAGGGTCGAGCTGTATGTATAAGGAGCGTTCGGATCGGTGGCCGGGGTGATCGTGCTTTCAAGGGCCAGGCGATCGGCGAGCCCTGAATTATTAGTCGCAGGAGAGACGGGTGCAGTAATGGGTTCCGGTGCCACAATGGGAGCCGCGAGCGTCTCGGATGTCGCGGGTAAAGCAGTCATCATAGGAGATGCGGCTGTCTTAACAAGCGGGGCTATTCCGTAATTTACATCCAGCCAATTCACGAATTGTCCGATATTATAAGGTTGTCCGTTCGGCATCACTGTCGTTACTATCGCGAATAACTTGTCTCTATATGCAGTGACTTCTACCGGATCACTGACATTTACACCGCACCAATTAAAGAATTCAGTCTGGTAATTCTGGAGCGCCGCGTCAAGCTCATAAGCATTATGAAGGTCTGCAGCGAATTTAAGCATATTATCAAAATAAGCCGTCTTCGTCGGATCCATTATTTTGCTCAAAATACTCATGTAGGCTGTTGTATTCCACAACTCCTGCATTGTTGGCAGAACGCCATACATCCTGTCAAACTCTATTCTCTTCTGAATATTCCACGGGTCCGTATTATTATCGCCCGAAAGCACATAATGAAGTTGTGTATTCGTTCCAAGGATTTTCAGATAATCCGACTGATTAAAGCTGCCTCCGGATACCGTATCGAACAAGATTCCCCGATATGTCGGGTTTGTTTTACAATCGCTGCCGGCAGCACCGCTCAGCGTTATGCCGCTATATACCTTAAATTTGTTGATATATGTCGATGACTCAAATTTTGTATCGATGCTGACGGCCTTAGTGAGCAAGCCAACAAATACGCTTTCGTTATAACTGCTTCCGCCTGTGGTATCAAATAGGATTGTTCTGTAGTTTTTGACTGCCAGCGTATCTGCCGCCATACTCGACTGCACAGAAACGCCGTATAGTATTAGGAAAGAGTTCTTGTTTGTTGCAGTGGTGGCATTCAGCGCATTATGCAAGCTTACAACTTTGGGCAATGCCGTAAAGAATGCGGCTTGGTTATAAGCTGGGTCACCTACCATATCGAAGAGGAACTTTCGGTAGTCGAGGTTAGACGGTATCTGGTTGGCCACCGTTATGCCGAAGATCGTCTGTATGCTGGCTCTCAAGGCCGGGGTGAGCGCTAAGTGCAGGCTTGCCGCTTTAGGTAGATTATTCAGGAATTCGGTTTCATTATAGGTCCACTCGACTATGGGAGTGGCC
>CAYSSS010000019.1:0-26153 GCA_964433975.1 uncultured Planctomycetia bacterium | reverse complement strand
TGGCTCAGATCCTTTGAGATTAGTTATAAATGGAGGCAGGGTATACCTGGTGCAGAAGTAATTAGGGGTCAGGCGCTTTTTGGGTAGGCACCTGGCCCATTTTTGTGATATAATAATAATGTAAAGGAGAAGAGGAAATGTATAATTGGAGCGTAGATTTAAAAAAACTCGGGACTACCTCTCAAGAAGCTAAGATTTGGCGGCTTGAACAGACAATCAATTTTGGCCTTAACGGCCAAAAGTTGGACAAAGCAACCGTAAAACGTTTCTGGCAAAAGCTTCGGCTTGATCCGCAGCGCAAGCGGTTCCTGAAACTTCTCTTATGGCCAAAGACATCTTAACCCCGTTTCAAAAGAAATTCCTATCGCTAGTGGCAAAAAATAAACCTATTTCGGGGAGTTTTTACCTCACAGGTGAAATCGCACTGGCGGCTTACTACTTAAATCATCGTTATTCGGAAGACCTTGATTTTTTCAGCGAGAACGAGGTAGACATTCTAGCTATCAATGTTTTTCTCAAAGAGATAAAGGCGGCTATAGGGATAAAGAAGATAGACTTTCAGCAAAGCTTTAATAGGAACCTGTTCTTCCATCATACAGGTTCGGAAATTTTAAAAGCAGAGTTTACTTATTTCCCGTTCCATCAGATAGAGCCGCCGGATAAAAGAAGCGGAATACGCGTAAATAGCCTTACAGATATAGCCACTGATAAAGCCTTTACCATCGTTCAGAATCCACGAGCAAGAGATTTTATCGATCTATATTGTATTCTGAAAAGTAATGTAAATATTTCTTTTGAAAAGCTTATTAAAATGGCCAGAGTCAAATTCGACTGGCATATAGACCCGATACAGCTCGGAACACAGCTGCTAAAGGCCCAAGACATTAAAGACCTTCCTCGAATGATCAAAAAGCTGGATCATCAAGCCTGGCGCGATTTCTTTATTGTAAAAGCCAGATCCCTATCCGATAATATATTCAAATAACCCCTTTTCCCATGAATAGAAAAGCTATCGTGATGCTTTCAGGCGGGCTGGATAGTATCCTCGCGGCGAGGCTGATGCTTGAACAGGGCATCGAGGTCCTCGCCGTGAACTTTTCGGCGAAGCTCTGCATGTGCGGATGCAAGAAGACGGGCGAGAGCGCCGCCCAGGTAGCGGCCAGGATACTTGGAGTACCCTTAAAGACCATAGATATAACGAGCGACTTCATCGAGATAGTAAAGAACCCCAGCCACGGGTACGGCGCAAACGTAAACCCCTGCATAGACTGTAAGATATATATGCTCAAGCACGCGAAGGATATGATGAAGGAGGCAGGCGCCTCGTTCCTGGTGACAGGCGAGGTGCTCGGCGAGAGGCCGATGTCACAGAGGATGGACGCGCTTCATATAATAGAGAAGGCCGCCGGCGTGAAGGGGATACTCTTGAGGCCCCTGACCGCCAAGAATCTCGACCCGACCCTGCCGGAAAAAGAGGGCATAGTGGACAGGGAGAAGTTGCTGGGTATGAGGGGCCGTTCCAGAAAGCCGCAGATGGCACTGGCTGAAAAATTCGGCATAAATAAATACCCAACTCCCGCCGGAGGCTGCCTTTTGACAGACCCAGGGTTCGCCAAGCGCGTAAAGGACGCGATGAAGCACGGCGAGTTCGACGCCGATAACCTGGCTCTTCTCTCCGTAGGCAGGCACTTCAGGCTGTCGGAAAAGGCAAGGCTCGTAGTGGGTAGAGATGAGGGTGAGAATAGCGTACTTGAGTCTCTTGTAGCGCCGGGCGATATCATATTTGAATTGACGGAACACGAGGGGCCGCTATCGGTCTTAAGGGGCGGCGCAAAAGAAGAAGAATTTATCCGGCTATCGGCGGGCATCGCTGCCTATCAAACGAAATTCCGCGCTGAAAAGTCGATAAAAGTGGACTATTGGACAAAAGCTGCGGCGGACAAAAAGACGATATCCGTAAAACCCGCTTCTAAAGAAGAGATAGAGCGATTAAGGATTTAGAGGTAGGAAGAGCGTAAATACATATTTACCTTGACAAATCATATTTGTATTATATACTTGTTGTATGAAGTTTTATCCGCGTGACATAGAAAGCTCACTTAAGGAAGCGGCACGGCAGTTCCGCGTCTTAGTGCTGACCGGAATGCGTCAGACCGGAAAATCCACGCTTCTTGAGCATCTTTTTGGCAAAACACACAATTATGTTTCTCTGGATAATCCGCGCGATCTAAAGCTTGCTCAAGAAGATCCGGAATTGTTTTTTGAGGAATATAAAGCCCCATTGATTCTGGACGAAATTCAATATGCTCCCCAACTCCTCCCCTACATAAAGATCAAGGTGGATAGATCGCAGAAGCGAGGGCAGTTTATAGTCACCGGATCTCAACAATTTACTATGATCAATAATTTGCGCGAAACGCTCGCCGGAAGGACGGCTATTTTTCATCTTCTTCCGATGTCGATTTTGGAAGGTAGAGAAAAAACCCGTAACTATCTTTTTCGCGGAATGAAGGGATCGTATCCTGAGCTTGTGGTCAGGCCAAGTCATAGCCCTGAGAGATGGTTCTCTTCCTATGTTGCTACCTACATAGAGAAAGACGTGCAGCCGTTCTATAGATTGGAAAAGATCTCGCATTTCAGGGACTTGTTATTTCTTCTGGCCGCGCGTACCTCACAAATGTTAAACTATCAATCGCTTTCCAACGATCTGGGAGTATCGATTAACGCTGTGAAGTTGTGGGTAAGCATTCTGGAGGTATCCCAGGTCATATATCTTCTCAGGCCATATCATGTGAATTTAGGGAGCCGCATTGTTAAATCTCCAAAAGTATATTTTACCGACATAGGCTTGGTGAATTATTTGACGGGCAATAAGTCCGCAGGCGCCCTGACCAGGGGATCTCAGGCAGGGGCTATCTTTGAGAATTTTGTAATTCAGGAGCTGTTAAAACACTACTTCAATAGTGGGTTGACGCCACCGATCTATTATTACAGAACAAACAACGGATTAGAGATCGATGTGATCATAGAGAAACGAGCAGGCGTTATTATGCCCTGCGAAATCAAACTGACCAAGACCCCAAATTCAAATATGATCAATTCGATAGAACGTCTTCGCAGCCTAAACAAGGGCAAAAAGATCTCCATATTGGATGGGCGAATAATATCGCTTGTTGACAGATCACTTCCTCTGACCAGGAATTCAAGAGCTTGTAACCTGGGCGAATGTTTGTCCACGATCTAGAAATATGGAATTAGTGGGTCAGGCGCTATAGATATTAGTTTGACATAACGGCAGTTAAGTGGTTTAATACGAAAAGTGACGGGGAGGCCGTAATGACGGCCTGAGAGTTTCGCGTGATTCGAGCGGATTACCCGATGAACCTGATCCGGATAATGCCGGCGGAGGGAGTTTAAATAATAGACCTCATGCGTTGGCATGAGGCTTTTGTTTGTCCGGCTATATCGCCAGGATAAACAATCCCCCGAAGCCAATCTAGACCATGCACATTCACAGGCGAAGGCGGATATGAGGAACGCATGATAAAAGATAAGAGCCTCTACCTGGTGATATCCGAAGAATACGGCAAAAGCAGGAGCGCCGTCGAGATCGCTCAAGGCGCGATAAAGGGCGGTGTCGACATGATACAGATGCGCGAGAAGAGCAGGCCGCGCTCCGAGCTCCTGGAGCTTGGTAAAAAACTGTCAAGGCTTTGTAAAGAGAATGGCGTTAAGTTCATCGTCAATGACGACCCGGATATAGCCAGACAGACGGATGCAAGCGGCGTTCATTTGGGCCAGGATGACATCCTGAAGCATCCTGTAGAAGGAGTGCGCGAGCTCCTCGGACGCGATAAATTGATAGGAGTATCTACGCATTCACCGGAAGAGTTCAGGAGAGCAAACGGCCTGGACGTGGACTACATAGCCTTCGGTCCGATATTCAAGACCAAGACCAAGGATTATTTTATTGGTTCTAACGACATAGGGCCGGTCGTCAGTATCGCGAGAAAGCCGGTCTTCTTTATCGGGGGGATAGATCTTTCGAATATCGGAGATGTTTTAAATAAAGGCGCGAAGAATATCGCGCTGATAAGGGCAATTACGGAGGCAGAGGATATCGCATCAAAGACGAGAGAATTTAAAGAGAGGATAATGACGCATGATACTAAAGATAAACGGTAAGAGCGAGACGATCGACAAAAAGCTGAACCTAATAGAGCTTATACTACATAAGTCGCTGGTGCCCGAGCATATCGTGATCGAGCATAACGCCCGCATAGTGCCGAAGGCGGAATGGCCCGGGATAGAATTGAAAGAGAACGATAATATCGAGATAGTAAGTTTCGTTGGAGGGGGATAGATCAGATGGATCCTTTAGAGATAGGCGGTAAAGCCATAACGAACAGGCTCTTTGTAGGTACCGGAAAATTTTCAAATTATAACTTGATGAAGGAAGCCCTTGCCGGGGCGCAGATAGAGGTGGCGACCGTGGCTTTGAGGCGGGTGGACAGCGCTTCAAAGACCGATAATATCATCGATTTTATACCGGACGGCTGTATCGTAATGCCCAATACATCCGGCGCAAGGAATGCCGATGAGGCCGTAAGGATAGCGCGGCTCGCGCGAGCCTCCGGAGCCAGCGACTGGGTGAAGATAGAAGTGATACAGGACAACAAGTATCTTCTACCTGACAACATGGAGACGCTCAAGGCCACCGGGATACTCGCAAAAGAAGGGTTTAAGGTCTTTCCGTACATGAGCCCGGACCTATCGATGGCAAGGCGCATGGCGGATGCCGGCGCCGCCGCGGTGATGCCTCTTGGCTCGCCCATAGGAAGCAACAGGGGCGTTAAGACCAGAGAGCTCGTGGAGATAATGGTGCGCGAGATAAAGATACCCGTGATAGTCGACGCGGGGCTCGGCAGGCCGTCTGACGCGTGCGAATGCATGGAGCTCGGATGCGCCGCCGTGCTGGTGAATACGGCAATAGCGATCTCGGAAGATCCAGTCGCGGCGGCCAGGGCCTTCGCCCTGGCGGTAAAGGCGGGAAGGCTGGCATATCTTTCGACTCTCCCGGTAGAGTCTCAGGAAGCGGGCGCCTCTTCACCTCTTACAGGATTCCTAAGAGATGGTTAATGAAAAAGAATTTTCAGGGATGCTGGCGGAATCGGCCGAGTCATCACTGGAAGCGATGGCCCAGAGGGCCCGCGAAATAACTTTAAGATATTTCGGCAGGACCATACAGCTATATACGCCGATCTACCTGGCAAATTACTGTGACAATGCCTGCCTATATTGCGGCTTCAACATAAATAATGATATAGGGAGGCGAAGGCTGACCGCCGAGGAAGTGGAGGCCGAAGCGCGGTTCATCTCATCCACGGGCCTCAAGCATATACTCGTGCTTACCGGAGAATCTCGCGCTATGAGCCCGGTAAGCTATATAAAAGATTGCGTAAAGATCCTCAAAAAATATTTCTCTTCAATATCGATCGAAGTCTACCCCCTGACCGAAGCGGAATATTCCGGGCTGATCTCGGAAGGGGTCGATGGGCTGACCGTATACCAGGAAGTGTATGACAAAGAGATATACGCGAAGATGCATATCGCCGGCCCTAAGAGCGATTATGATTTCAGGTTCGGCGCGCCCGAACGCGGCGCCAGGGCAGGGATGAGGAGTATCAATATCGGCGTGCTCCTGGGGCTCAACGACTGGAGAAAAGAAGTCTACCTTTTAGGTCTTCACGCAAAGTATCTGCAGGATAAGTATCCCGAGGCGGATATCGGCGTATCCATCCCGAGGATCAGGCCGCAGGTGAGCGGCTTTAAGACGCCATCCCGGGTAAGCGATAAGAATATGGTGCAAATAATCACGGCGTTACGAATATTCCTGCCGAGGCTCGGTATAACGATATCGACAAGAGAAGACCCGGCGTTAAGGGAGAATTTAATACCTCTTGGCGTCACCAGGATGTCGGCGGGCTCCACAACGATGGTCGGGGGCCACACTATCCAACCCGATGGAGCCGGTGGCAACGGAAATGTATGCCAGTTCGAGATATCGGACAACCGCACCGTGCATGAGATAAAGGCGATGCTTGAAAAAAAAGGATACCAGCCCGTGCTCAAGGATTGGATGCATATATGACAAAAGATATATTTCTCGACAATATAGAGAAGAAGCTGGGCAGAGAGAGTTTCGACAAGGTCCGGAACGCCAATATAGGGATCGCGGGCGCCGGAGGACTGGGGTCAAATTGCGCCATGAACCTTGTCAGGGCGGGAGTTTCGAAGCTTGTAATAGCGGACTTCGATATCCTCGACGCCGCGAATCTCGACAGGCAGTTCTATTTCCTGGACCAGGTGGGCAGGGTCAAGATCGAGGCGCTGGAAGAGAACCTCTTAAGGATAAATCCGGGCCTCAAGCTCAAGATGGTCAATAAGAAGATAGAGGAGCATAACATAGGCGAGATATTCGGCGAATGCGATATCGTGGCGGAGTGCCTTGATACGGCCGGATATAAGAAGATGCTCCTGGAGAAGCTGCTTCAAATGAGTAAATTCATCGTGGCGGTCTCCGGCCTCGGCGGGATCGGCTCGAGCGACGATATAAAGATCCACAGGCTGAAGGATAATCTCGTCATGATAGGGGATTTAAGATCCGATATCTCTCAAAAGCCGGCGCTGTCGCCGCGGGTGAACGTGGCCGCCGCGAAGCAGGCGGACGTCATACTGGAATATGTGCTGAAGAGTGATATAATATAAATATGCGATCAAATAAACAGATACTCGCGCTCGCGATCATGTTCGCCATCTCCGGGTCCGCTACGGCCTGGGCGAGCGACTTTCTGTTCTATAAGGAGGTCAACGGTCTCGTAGGCCATTCGCGCCAGAAGGGGTGGATAGGCGAGAGTGAGACCTTGTCCAACTCGGTCGGGTTTGAACATTACGGAAAATTTTCAAGCCAGTACGGAGATTATCTAACCACGGATATACAGGTACGCGCCGCCTATAACGCCAATGAAAAATTCAAAAACGCCGTCTCTTGCGAGATACACAACGCATGGGCGGAATACAGGTTCAGCCCCGAGCTCAAGATCAAGGGCGGGCATTTCGATCCGGCGTTCGGTCTCGAGCCGATAGTAGATACACACTCGACGATACTCCAGACCCTTATGATGAGGGATATAGGGTTCAAGAAGGACTGGGGAGGTTCCCTGCGCGGCTCGATGGCCAGCTTCGATTATGAAGCGGCCATCCAGATAGGTTCCGGCATGAGTATAAGGAGAGAGGACTCAAGCTACCTGGCGACGGGGCGCATAGGCACTACCTGGACCAACAACTTCCAGTACGGGATATCGGCTCTAGTGGGGAACGTGATCCAGTCCATGGGGATGTCGACATTTCCGCATAACCACCTCTTGTCCAAGGAGACAATGTTTAAAGAGAGGGTGGGCCTTGATTGCCAGTATCTATGGAACTCGTTTCTCTTTAAGGGAGAGGCCGCGTACGGCAGGAACGAAAAGAAGAATGTCATAGGGTATATGCTGGAGGCAGACTACACCGCCCCGGTGAGCCAGAACTGGAGCGTAGAGACGCAGGTGATGTCGTTCGTCAACGATATGAAGAAGAGTAGGACCGACGACTCCACTTTCAGCATGAGCCTGACGTATAAACTGGATCCGAAGATAACTCTGCGAGTCGCGTTCATACAGGACCTGAATATGTACACCACATATAATAAGCCACGCGACACGAAGCTCTATTTGCAGGTCTACTATTTTGGGACTTGATATGAAGAAGATAATGATTTCAGCCGCTATTATTTCAGGTTTAATGATCCTATCCTGCGCTCTCTTGTTTGCGGCCGTTGGCTGCACGCTGAACGATCCCGACAGGGACATAAAGAGGATCTTCCCCGGGTCCACCGGATACAAGACGGAATTTATAACTATAGAGGAAAGAGGCGGTGAGAAACTTAAGAATAGGGTGGAAGAGAGGCTGGGGGATAAGTTCGAAAGAGTATACGAAACTATCGATGTCCCTTACGCCTACTACATTATAATGAAGGGGAAGGATACGATCGGCCACGTGCACGGCGTGAACCAGAAGGGTATCTACGGTGGCATGCAGTTGATCCTCGCGACCGATCCCGAAGGCAGGATCGTAGATTTCTATTACCAGAAGCTATCGAGCCCGGAGGCCGCTAAATTCAGGAGCAGATCTTTTACCGACCAGTTCAAGGGTCTCACGCTGGAGGACTTTTATAAGATCGATGAACCCGGCAGCCGTATATCGGGCATAAAAGACCCGACAGAAAAGAATACCGAAGATTTTAAGGCAACTATTAGGGGCTTAAAGAAGAACCTGATACTGCTCGACGAATTTATGTTAGACAAAAGGAGCGACTTAAAGTACGATAAGGAGAGTAAGCCATGACCAGAAAAAAGAACCTTATATTAGCGGCATATTTTGTATTAGTGGCTACCCTGGCCGGCTGCGGCAAGCCGGAGATCTACGGGGAGATGACTCCGGGGCGAAGCGTCACCGAAGTAAAAAATATTCTGATGCGTCCGGCCAGCTACAGCGAAAAGTCTGTAACCGTCCAGGGCAAGATAACCAGCGAATGCCCGACAGGCTGCTGGTTCAATATAAAAGACGGCGAAGCGGTAATATATGTAGACCTGACGCCTTCCGGGATAGCCATCCCGCAAAGCGTAGGCCGCACGGTAGTCATTGACGGCGAGGTTGCGATCAAAGAAGGCAAGCCAGAGATAACGGGCAAAGGAGTCCGGATAAAATGAATCTCGTTTCCGTAGCTTTCAGGAATCTGACCAGAAAGAAGGTGCGCACGGTACTTACTATCGGCGGAGTCGCCATAGCCATAGCCGTCCTCGTTAGTCTGCGCGGTTTTGATACAGGGTACCAGAGGTCATTGAAGACTGATATCGATAAGATGGGCTACCAGCTGCTCATCACCGCCAAGGGCTGCCCTTATGAAGCGGCGACACTGATGCTTAAAGGCGGCGGCGGATTGCGTTACATGGAGGAGGCAGTATACGACAAGATAACGAGTGACCCCAGGATAGACAAGATAACTCCCCAGCTGGTCTCAACAGCGTATGACCCTGAAAGGCAGGATGGCCGCGGCGGGATAGCCCTCTATATGGGAATAGAGAAGTCTTACATAGAGCTCAAGCCATGGTCCAAGTTCAAGTCCGGCGGCTGGTTTTCCGGCCTAGATGCGGACGAGGTCATCATGGGTTACGAGGCAGCCGAGCTGGAACAGCGCTCCGTGGGGGACAAGATATTTGTGCCCGGTAAAGATAAGGTGCTTAAGGTAGCGGGGATATTCGAGAGGACCGGAACGCAGGATGACGGGATGATCTTCATGCCGCTAAAAACAGCGCAAAATATATTCAACCTCCCCGGCAAGCTTACAGGTATAGGTATAAAACTTCAGGATCTTGGCCAGTTGTCAAAATTCGAAGAGGATCTTTATAATGAGCCCGGCATTCAGATAATCAGCCTCGCTCAGGTAAAAGGGACTATCCTGAATCTGGTATCGTCCGCGAAGGCGATGACAAGTTCGGTCGCTTTTATAGCGATAATAATAGCCGTGATAGGGGTGGTCAACACTATATTGATGTCGGTGTTCGAGCGCACCAGCGAAATAGGGGTTATGAAGGCTATAGGGGCATCGAGGCTGGATGTATTCAAGATAATCTGGGTAGAGACGACCCTCATCTGTGTTCTCGGAGGAGCGATAGGCGATGTAGTCGCGCTCCTGGGCGGTAAGACGGTAGAGATAATATTAAAAAAAGTCCTGCCCTATGCTCCAAACGGTCAGCTGGTCGTCATAACACCGGACGCCATAATATTATCTTTTATTGGCGCGGTGGTCATAGGGTTGATCGCGGGCATCTATCCGGCCTACAGGGCGGCGTCTATGAAACCTATAGAAGCTATTCGCAGGGGCGAATAAATATGGCAAACGAAATCATCATTAAAGCCCAAAATCTCGTGAAGATATATATGCGCGGCACCGAAAAGGTGTACGCCGTCAACGGCGTCGATATTATTATAATGGCCGGAGAGTTCGTGGCGCTGATGGGCGCGTCAGGCTCCGGTAAGACGACGCTCCTGGACCTTGTTGGGTGCCTTGACAATGCCACTTCCGGGAGCCTCGAGGTCTTTGGCAGAGACGTATCACGGGCAAAAGAGAAGAGCCTGGTGATCTTAAGAAGGGGCCACATAGGTTTTATCTTCCAGGAATTTTTACTCATCCCCACGCTCACTGTGCTTGAAAATATAGAGCTTCCTCTCTATTTCGCGAGGCTGCCCCAGGTAAAGAGCGATCTGAAAGAACTGCTTAAGAAGATAGGCTTAGGCCACCGCATCAATCACCTGCCAAAACAGCTGTCGGGAGGCGAGAGGCAGAGAGTCGCTGTCGCCAGGGCCCTGGCGATCAATCCAAAGTTCCTGATCGCGGACGAACCGACAGGAAATCTCGACACAAAGAACTCCCAGGAGATAGTCGACCTCTTCAAGAAGCTGAATAAGGAAGAGGGCCTAACGATTATCCTCGCCACACACAACCCCACCCTCGGCTCACAAGCGCACCGCATAGTAAACTTAAGAGACGGAAAGATCGTTTAAAAACTATTTTCAAATAAAACTTGACAAAAATATCGATTCATGTATAATTATGACTAAGTTAATCATGTTTGTAGTGTTTATGGAGGTCATCTAATGAGGATAAGCTATAAAGGCGATTATGCGTTAAAAGCCATATTGGAACTTTCTCTGAGATATGGTTACGGGGAGGCCGTCTCCATCAATGAAATAGCCGCCTCCGGGGATATGCCGGAAAATTTTTTGGAGCAGATCCTCCTCACTTTAAAGAGTGGCGGATTCGTAAAAAGCAAACGCGGTGTCAAAGGCGGATTCTTTCTTACCAGATCTCCGAAAGATATAATCGTGGGAGATGTTATACGTTTTATAGATGGTCCTACCGAACCCATATCGTGTGTAGAGGAGGGCTATAAAGGCTGCAAAGACCTTAAGAATTGTATATTCCGTGGCGTATGGAAAGAGGTCGGCCAGGCCATATCTTTGGTGATCGATACGCTGACCTTTGAGGAGTTGGCCTTTAGATACAGGGAGAGGTCCGCGAACGAGAGGCCTGTTTATGAGTATTCTATCTGAGGTAACAAAAGGAGGTTATGAGTGTCTCGAATATTTTCTGATATCACTAAGACAATAGGTAATACCCCTTTAGTTAAAATTAATAAACTTACCATCGGCCTTAACGCGACAGTTCTGGCAAAGCTGGAATTTTTTAACCCCATGTCGAGCGTTAAGGACAGGATAGGGGTCGCCATGATAGAGGATGCCGAAAAGAAGGGGCTATTGAATAAAGATTCCGTAATAGTCGAGCCGACTTCCGGTA
Source organism: uncultured Planctomycetia bacterium (assembly GCA_964433975.1). Taxonomy (GTDB): domain Bacteria; phylum Omnitrophota; class Gorgyraeia; order 2-01-FULL-45-10; family 2-01-FULL-45-10; genus 2-01-FULL-45-10. The sequence continues at coordinate 14,698 of CAYSSS010000019.1, read as the reverse complement.
ATACAGGCATAGCTCTCGCGTTTGTCGCGGCGGCAAAAGGATATAAGCTTATCCTGACGATGCCGGACACGATGAGCATAGAGCGCAGGCAGCTCTTAAAGATACTCGGCGCCCAGATAGTGCTTACCGATGGCGCGAAAGGCATGAAGGGCGCCGTTGAAAAGGCGGAAGAGCTCGTTAAGAAGACCAAGAACGCCTATATGCCCCAGCAATTTAATAATCCCGCCAACCCTGAGATACACCGCAAGACGACCGCCGAAGAGATATGGCGCGATACTGATGGCAAGGTGGATATATTCATAGCCGGCGTCGGCACCGGCGGCACGGTGACCGGCGTAGGTGAGTCCCTTAAAGAGAAGAAGCCGTTCGTGAAGATCATAGCCGTTGAGCCGAAAGATTCAGCAGTGCTGTCAGGCGAGAAGTCGGGTCCGCACAAGATACAGGGTATAGGGGCAGGGTTTGTGCCCCAGGTGCTGGACATGAAGGTCATAGACGAGATCATCCGGGTCTCCAATGAAGATTCCGGAGAAGTTGCAAAGAGGTTGGCGCGGGAAGAAGGTATCTTCGTAGGCATATCGAGCGGCGCGGCGATGCAGGCGGCGTTGGAGGTAGCCAAGCGGCAAGAGTCCAAAGGGAAGACCATAGTCGTGGTCCTGCCCGACACAGGTGAGAGGTATCTCTCCACCTGGCTCTTCCAGGAATTTCTTGTTTAAAAAATAAAAACTTGACGAAGCCTCACTATGAGTACAGCATATAGGAAGATCTAGATGAATATAGCGCTGGTCGGAAATCCAAATGTAGGTAAGAGCGTCATCTTTAACGCCTTGACCGGGAGCTATGTGACGGTTTCGAACTATCCGGGCACGACCGTGGATGTTTCGAAAGGCCCGGGCAGATTCGGTGGGCAAAAGTACACCATCATCGATACCCCCGGCGTAAACAGCCTCGTCCCCCGCTCGGAAGACGAAAAGGTTACCAAAGAGATATTGTCGAGGCCCGACACGGCGATAATGGTTCAGGTGGCGGACAGCAAAAATCTAAAGAGATCATTATTGCTGACGCTGGAACTGATCGAGCTCGGCAGGCCGCTGGTGCTGGCGCTCAATATGAGCGATGAGGCGAAAGAGCGCGGCATAGCCATAGATGTCAAAAAATTATCCGACAGGCTGGGCATAAATATAGTTGAGACCATAGCTGTGACGGGCGACGGGATAACGAAACTGAAGGAAGCGATCGCCAGGACAAAGGCGCCGAGCCCGGCCGTGGAATATCTGAAGACCGAAAGAGAGGGTGCCAGGCCGGATTCGATATCGCTTGCCAGGGCCAGAGAAAAGGTGGCCGCGGCCCTATTAAAAGATATTCTCACATTTTCAAAGCCGCTCAAGAAGGACATCGCCGAGGCGATCGGCAGGATAACGACCAGGCCGCTTACGGGCGTACCGATATTGATGGGGATAATGGTCCTGATGTATTTTTTCGTCGGGAAATTTGCGGCGGGCACGATGGTCGATTTTTTCGAGAATGCCGTTTTCGGCAAATTCATAAATCCGTTCTTTGTCTCGGTGGCCGATAACTATATCAGCATGAAGCTCTTGCGGGATTTCTTAATAGGAGATTACGGTGTTCTCACGATGGCTCTGACCTACGCGTTCGCCATAATATTTCCGATAGTCACGGCATTCTTCATCTTTTTCGGTTTTTTGGAAGATTCAGGGTATCTGCCAAGGCTCTCCGTCCTATCCGACGCCGTATTTAAGACGATAGGCCTTAACGGCAGGGCGATATTACCTATGATATTAGGATTGGGCTGCGGAACTATGGCGACATTGACGGCGAGGATACTCGACACAAAAAAGGAGCGGATACTGGTAAGCATCTTATTGACGCTGGCGATACCGTGCTCCGCGCAGTTGGGCATAATACTGGGAATACTCGGAAGTATATCCGCGAAAGCGCTCGTTCTGTGGCTGGTGATAATGCTCTCCGTCCTGATGGGCGTGGGATTCGTCGCTTCGAAGGTCGTTCCCGGCGCGAGAAGCCCTTTTATACAGGAGATACCGCCGGTACGGATGCCGCAGATAAAGAATATACTCGTGAAGACATTCGCGCGGCTTAAGTGGTATCTTAGAGAGGCTGTGCCGCTCTTCGTGCTGGGGACGATCCTCCTCTTCGTCCTGGACGCTGTCGGCGCCCTGAACGCGATAGAGCGCCTGGTAAGTCCCGTGGTCGTCCATCTTTTGGGATTGCCGGAAAAGGCGACGGAAGCGTTCATAATAGGTTTTTTGAGGAGAGATTACGGGGCGGCCGGGCTATACGCGCTCTCGCGCTCAGGGCTGCTTGACGGCATCCAGACCTTGGTCAGCGTCGTGGTCGTAACGCTCTTCGTGCCGTGCGTCGCGCAGTTCTTCGTCACTATAAAAGAGAGAGGCGTGAAGACCGCCTGCCTCATAGGGGGATTCGTCTTCGTCTTCGCTTTTCTGTTCGGGGGCGCGCTGAATTTTGCGTTACGTTATTGCATAGACACATTAAAGATACCGTTAATATAAATTTTAAATCCGGGGGAGCTCTATGGACGCCAGGCATAAAATAGAAGAAGCGTTAAGCGTTGTTTGGGATGAGAGAGAGAAGAATAACGACAGCGCGGCCGATGTAAGGCAGAAGATAAAAGATAAAATAGGCGAAGAGATGGTGGAGTCGCTCATAGCCGATGGATATATCGCCTCCGGAGCCGACAGGATTCAGCTCACCGCCAAGGGCGAGGCGGTGGCCAGGGACGTTACGAGAAGACAGCGCCTCGCGGAGAGGCTTCTTATAGACGTGCTGGAGCTGAACAGAAACGAAATGGATTCGTCCGCGTGCGCTCTGGAGCACATCTTATCAAAAGAGGTCGAAGAGAGCATATGCACATTACTGGGCCATCCCAAGGAGTGCCCCCACGGCCTGCCTATCCCGGCGGGGAGCTGCTGCGCGAAGGCGAGGGATTATCTGGAGAGCGTTGTCGTACCGCTGTCAAAATTGTCGGCCGGAGAGGCGGCCCAGATAGTATATGTCCTTACCAGGGAGCATCCTCAGCTTCATAAACTGATGTCTTTCGGCGTGACCCCGGGAGCGAAGATATCGGTGCACCAGGTATTCCCGGCGTTTGTAATACAGGTGGAAGAGACCCAGCTAGCTTTGGAGAGCGAGATAGCGAAGGAAATATTTGTTAAAAGGATAAAAAATTAAGGTTCAAAAAGCGAAAGGAGCAGTGCGAAGATGGCAAAGACGATCAAAGAGATAAACGAAAAGATAAAGGCGGGCTCTGTGGTCGTGGTCACGGCCGAGGAGGTCATAGACCTGGTGGCGAAGAACGGGTTGACAGAGACCGCGAAGAAAGTCGATGTTGTCACAACCGGGACGTTCGGACCGATGTGCTCAAGCGGCGCCTACCTGAATGTGGGCCATTCCAAACCGAAGATAAAGCTGGGCGGCGGGCGTGTTACTTTAAACGATATCCCGGCGTACTCCGGTTTTGCCGCGGTCGATATCTATATAGGCGCTACAGCTATGGCGGACGACGATCCAAGGAATAAAGTATATCCCGGGGAATTCAAATATGGCGGGGCGCATGTTATCGAGGAACTCGTCGGCGGTAAGGACGTTGTTCTCGAAGGGACAACATACGGCACCGATTGCTACCCCAGGAAACATATCAAGACGTACATCAACATAAAGGATGTGAATGAAGCGGTCCTCCTGAACCCGAGGAACTGTTACCAGAACTATAACTGCGCGGTCAATCTATCGACCGAAAAGACGATATATACGTATATGGGAGCCTTGAAACCCAATATCGCCAATGCCAACTATTGTTCTGCCGGACAGCTATCGCCTCTATTGAAGGATCCGCACTACAGGACGATAGGCGTGGGGACGAGGATATTCTTAGGCGGCGGAGTGGGCTATGTATACTGGCACGGCACACAGCATAATCCTTCGGTGAAGAGGAAAGATAACGGCGTGCCCCAGGCGCCCGCGGGAACTATCGCGGTGATGGGAGACATGAAGCAGATGAGCGACAAGTGGCTGCGCGGGACATCGTTCCAGGGGTACGGGGTTTCGCTGGTCGTCGGGATGGGTATCCCCATACCGGTGCTGGATGAAGACGTCCTGAAGCACGCGGCTATAAAAGACGAGAACCTTTGGTGCCAGATAGTCGATTACAGCGAAGATTATCCTCAAGGAAAGGTCGGGTCGCTCGGCGAAGTGAATTACAAACAGCTGAAGAGCGGGAAGATATCCGTCAAGGGCAAAGAGGTCCCGACGTCATCGCTCTCGAGTTATTCGAAAGCGCGTGAGATAGCCGAAGATCTGAAGAAGTGGATTCACGACAAGAAGTTCTTCCTGACCAGTTTTGTCCAGGCGATCCCGGGCGCGGATTCAGGCTATAGCTTCAAGCCGCTCAAAGAGAGGCCGGTTAAAGAGGAGTAGTTATTCCAGGCGTAAGGCGGCACGTTGGTGGCCGCCTTACGCGGGAGGTTATAATTTGACTCACTTTGTACATGTATTTCTGCATTATCTATACGAGATCATACCGGCGCTTGCGATAGGATTCTTCATAAGCGGGATGGTGCATGAGCTGATCCCGGAAGATAAGGTGCTAAAGTATCTTGGCTCCGGCGGCGTAGCGCCCGTATTCTACTCGACGCTTATAGGAACGCTCCTTCCGGTCTGCTGCTGGGGCAGCCTGCCGATAGCGGTGAGCTTCTATAAGAAGGGGGCGAAGCTCGGGCCGGTCCTTGCCTTCCTGGTGGCTACGCCAGCCACCTCCATAAGCGCGCTTTTAGTCGCGTACAGCGTCCTCGGGATAAAATTTGCCGTATACATATTTTTCGCGGTAATAATAATGGGCATCACCATAGGCCTTATCGGCAATAGAATAAAGTATACCCCGAAAAGCATATCTGAAAAGACAGCCTGTCCGCACTGCGAAACGAACCCGGAACATATTCACTCTCACAAAAAGAATTTAAAAGAGAGGATCGTTTCGGCTCTCAAGTACGCTTATATAGAGTTGCCTAAAGAGATAGGGCTTGAGCTCATCATCGGCATACTGCTCGCGGCCGGAGTCGCTACTTTCGTCCCTGTGGGGAAGCTTATCAAGGCGTTCCTCGGCGGGTGGATAGGATACGCTTTCAGCATAGTTTTCGGCATAGTGATGTATATCTGCTCGACCGCGACCGTGCCGCTCGTCGACAGCCTGATGCGCCAGGGGATGAACCCGGGGGCCGGGATGACGCTCCTTCTCATCGGCCCGGTTACGAGCTACGGGACGATACTTGTGCTCAGGAAAGAGTACGGTGCCAAGATACTCGCGATATTCGTAACCACCCTCGTATTGATCTCACTCCTCCTCGGATTCGGCTTCCAGCTCATATCCTCTTAATATTTTGACAATATATCGTCCTTAATATATACTTATGCCATACGGCATGCTAAAGCAAGTCGCAGGGAGGCCTATATATGGCGAGCAAGAAGAGAGTGCTGCTGGTTGATGACGAGGTCGATTTTGTAGAGGTGCTACGTGCCAGATTGGAGGACAATAATTACGAAGTGCTCGTCGCTTACGACGGCGAGGAGGGCCTGGACAGGGCAGAAAAAGAGAATCCGGACCTCATCATCCTTGATTTGATGCTTCCCCGGTTGAACGGATTCGATGTCTGCCGTAAATTGAAGGTCAACAACAACTTCAAGAATATCCCCATAATAATGATCTCCGCGAAGTTTCAAGCCAATGATGTCAATTTCGGCATAGCGATGGGCGCCGATGCCTATATGACCAAGCCGTTTGAACCCCGGGTCCTGATGGAAAAGATACGGGAGTTGCTGGGCAAAAAATAAGAGATGGAAAAAAATATAATATCTCTATCGATATTTCTTGCAGCTTATATCCTCTTCGTCGTTCTGCCGGACAGACGGACCCACGTGGCAGTAGCCGGCGCCGCGCTTCTAGTGTTGACCAACACCATATCTTTAAGTAACGCTTTTCTCGCGGTTAACTGGAATATCATGGGCATATTCGTCGGGACATTGATCGTGGCGGATATATTCATGGAGAGCAGGGTTCCCGCGCATCTGGCCGAAATTATCGTCGATAAGGCCAAGAATACGACATGGGCCATATTATTTATATGCGCCCTGACGGGCTTCATCTCCGCATTCGTGGAGAATGTCGCCACGGTGCTAATAGTGGCACCCATAGCGATGGTGCTGGCGAAGAAGCTGAAGCTCAACCCCGTGAATATGATGATAGCGATAGCCGTTTCAAGTAACCTTCAGGGTGCCGCAACCCTTGTGGGAGATCCGCCGAGCATGCTCCTGGGCGGGTTTGCGAAGATGAACTTCATGGACTTCTTCTTTTATAAAGGCAGGCCCAGCGTATTCTTTGCGGTGGAGCTCGGGGCAATAGTTTCGTTCATAGTGCTCTTCTTCATATTCCGCAAACATAAAGAGAAGACCGCTCTTGTGCCGGCGGAGAAGGTGAAGAGCTGGACGCCCACGATAATACTTGTGGGCACTATATTGCTATTGGCCATATCTTCTCTGTTTGACTCCGGTTCTTCATATATGGCCGGCGTCATATGTATGATAGGCGGTATCGTATCAGTTATCTGGGAGAAGTTCGTTAACAAAAAATCTGTAACGGCGGGCCTCAGGAAGCTGGACTGGGAGACGGCTCTCTTTCTTATCGGCGTCTTCATTCTGGTAGGCGCCATAATGCTGACAGGCTGGATAGACTCCATGTCTTCCTGGCTTTCCGGAATAATAGGCACAAATATACTGATGGGGTATATTTTGATAGTCGTTATATCTGTTATAATATCCGCTTTTGTGGATAACGTTCCGTTTCTGCTGGCCATGCTTCCGGTCGCCATATCGGTGTCGTCAAAATTGGGGATAAATCCGTCACTCTTAATGTTCGGCTTATTGATAGGAGCGAGCCTGGGTGGAAATATCACTCCGATAGGAGCGTCTGCGAACATAGTTGCCTGCGGCATTCTTAAGAAGGAGGGGTATGAAGTGAAGTTCGGGCAGTTCATGAAGATCGGCATACCTTTCACGATAGCCGCGGTCACAGCAGCGTCTGTATTTGTTTGGTTTGTGTGGTCAAAATAGGAGGTGTATCGATGAAGAAGATCCTGGCGGTCGCGACGGTATTTATCGCGGGCATAGCCTGCGGCCTTGTATTTACGTATGGGCCTCTGCATGCTCAGGAGTCGGCAGGTGTAGGCGATATCATGGCGAAACTGGATGAGATATCGAAGAGCCAAGAGGAGACGGCAGCTGCGTTAAATTCGATAAAAGAAGAGTTGCAGATAATCAAGATACGGGTTACGCAGAGTCAATAACGATGGCCGGCGAGAATATATCATATCTGGTGGCGTTGGCGGCTGGGTTCCTGACATACCTGTCGCCGTGTCTTCTACCGATGATACCGGCCTTTATCGCCTATATCACGGGGGTCTCTTTTTCCGATTTCAAGGATGAGAGAAAGGCCGGTGATGTACGGAGAAAGACGATTAAGCACACGCTGCTCTTCATAGCGGGCTTCTCTCTCGTATTCATCACTTTAGGGCTTACGGCTACTCTCTTGGGCAAGGTGCTCTTCCATTACCAGAAGTTTATTCGCATCGCCGGCGGCATACTTATAATGCTCTTCGGCCTGCAGCTGATGGGAGTTCTGAAGCTCGACTTCCTGATAAAGGAGAGAAAGTTCAGCGTAGCCACGAAGAGCGCGAGCTACCTGAGCTCATTTTTGATAGGGGTGACTTTCGCGGCGGCCTGGACGCCGTGCGCCGGGCCGATACTCGGCTCGATACTCGTCCTGGCCGGGACCAAGGTGGACGTCGTCATGGGGGCGAAGCTACTGACCGTCTACTCCATAGGCATAGCGATCCCGTTCTTCATAACGGCGCTTCTGGTAAACACGCTCCTGGAGCACATCAATAAGCTGCAGAAAATTTTGAACGTATTCAATAAGATAGGCGGCGTCTTCCTGGTGGCGATAGGGCTTTTGATGGCGACCAATTATCTTGCGGTTATATCCGAAAGGGTCTTCAGCTCGTTCGCAAAATAACGCCCTTCGACAAAAGCTCAGGACGTTATCCTGAGCCTGCCGAAGGATAACGAAGGGGGTGTTTCATGAAATTCGGAAAAATATGTATCTTTATAGTCGCTCTCTTTATGCTGGGCGCCTGTTCTCAGGGCAGCGCCATCGAGATTGGCCGAAGCGCGCCCGATTTTTCGCTTACCGATATTAACGGCGAGACCGTGAGCTTTTCCGATTTTAACGGCAAAGTGGTGATACTCGATTTCTTCGCCGGCTGGTGCCCGCCCTGTAGGCAGGAGATACCGGATTTTATCGAGCTGGAAAAATCTTACGGCGATAAGGGTTTCGCGATGATAGGAGTGGCCCTCACGAGAGCCAGTGACGCCAAAGAGTTTGCCGGCAAAATGGGCATAAATTATCCAGTGCTCGTGGATGACGGCAAAGTGAGCGAGGCCTATGGACCCATACGCTCCATTCCGACGACGTTCGTCATAGATAAGGCCGGCAAGATAGTTAAGATGTATATAGGCTATCGTGAAAAATCGGTCTTTGAGGCCGATGTAAGAGGACTATTGAAGTGATCATAACGAAACAAAAAGAACTCAAAGAGATATTGAAGTACCTGGGCCGGGAGAAGAAGATATTCCTGATCGGCTGCGGTGAGTGTTCCACTACGTGCAAGACGGGCGGCGAAGAGGAAGTAAAGAATATGATAACGCTCCTTGAAAAAGAGGGTAAGGTCGTGACCGGATATTCGATCCCCTCCGCTCCGTGTGTAGCCGCGAAGGTTAAGCTGGAGATTGCGAAGCACAGAAAGGCGATAGAGTCCTCCGACGCTATCTTAGTGCTCGCCTGCGGGCTCGGCATACAGTCGGTGAAAGAGAATATGCGCGTCAAAAAGCCGGTACACGTCGGCTGCGACACTCTATTCATGGGCGCGGTAGACGCGGGCGGCTCATTTTTAGAGAGATGCTCCGCCTGCGGCGATTGCGTGCTGGAAATTACCGGCGCGATCTGTCCGGTCACCCGCTGCTCGAAGGGCCTGATCAACGGGCCGTGCGGCGGGCAGGATAAGGGTAAGTGCGAGATCGATAAGGATATGGACTGCGCGTGGATACTTATTTACAACGAACTGAAGGCGCAGGGCAAGCTGGACCTCTTGAAAGAGAAGCGTCCCGCCAGAGACTACTCCAAGTCCTCCAAACCCCACCACCTCAAACTCTAATAAATCTTGGGGACGTTTCACCTTGTCCTAACAGTCTGTAAAGATTAGAGTTACAAAGGCTGTCGATCCACGCCATTTTTTGATTCCGCTATCCTTGAACAAATTAGTTCCTTGTAAGCCAGCTGGCGCTCTTTCGCGTTTCTACCCATCTCTTCATATATCGGGCTGGCATCTACAATGGGATTGGAATCACCGGAAGCATAGCAGCGATAGCTACTCCATCTATATTCCGAAGGGTCATTAACCAGCCCAGCCTCTACTGGATTTTTCTCAACATACAGCGCCGCCGCAAGCAGATAATGGTTATCTTTTATAACGAAACTTTTAAATCTACCTTGCCACAAATGCCCAACATATCTATTCTTCCGCCTGTAGTAATGATGATATGAGAGAGAGATGCCCTGCATGATTTTTGAGATATCAGCGTTTTCTTTTGTCTTCAGGATAAGATGAACATGGTTTTTCATCAGAACGTAATGATATAGATGAAAGCCCAGCCTCCTCTTATACCGATCTAACAATGACTCAAATCGAATGTAGTCACCATCCCTTCTGAATACGCACCTCCTGTTATTACCCCTTATGGCGATGTGAAAAACTCCACATTCCGGAACCACTCTTAGCCCTCTTGGCATAGAACACCTCCTATAATATAAGACGGAAAAAATGCTAAAATTGTTGCAAGCTTTTTTAAAATAATTTGAGTTGTGGACTGAGTGCAGTTGTAACTCATTGAATATAAATGAGATAGAGCAAGGTGAAACGTCCCCATAAGTTCTATTTTATAGTTGACAAGAATAGTCAAGTATGAGAGAATGTTCTCATGAAGTTATCGACGAAATCGACATATGGGTTGAGGGCGATGGTGAATATCGCGATGATGAAAGATAGAGGCGCGATATCGATCACGGATATATCAAAGAGGGAGGGCATATCGAGCGTATATCTCGAGCAGCTGCTTAATAAGTTAAGGCGCGAGAATCTTGTGAAGAGTGTGAGAGGCCCGTCCGGCGGGTATATCCTTTCAAAGAGTCCCGGAAAGATAACAGTGAAGGATATAGTACTGATCCTCGAGGGCAACATATCGCCGGTAGATTGTGCTTCAGGCAGAGAGAGCTGGAAGATGACCTGTGGTAGAAATAAAAATTGTGTCTCTAAAATAGTTTGGACGAAATTGGCCAAAAGCATAAGCGACTGCCTTAGCTCTATAACGCTTGAAGACCTTTGTAAAGAAGCCAGGAGACTCCAATGAGAAGAGTATACCTTGATAATAACGCCACGACGAGGATGAGGGAAGAGGTCCTTGAGGCGATGCTGCCGTTCTACAAAGATATCTACGGAAACGCGTCGAGCATCCACTCCTTCGGCAGGCCCGCCAGAAAAGCGGTAGACGAAGCGAGAAACCAAGTGACGGAACTTTTAGGCGCCGCAAGCCACGAAGAGGTTATATTTACTTCGGGCGGCACCGAGAGCGACAACTTCGCGATCAGAGGAGTGGCCCAGGCATTAAAAGCTAAAGGGAACCACATCATAACGACCGCAATAGAACATCACGCCGTACTGAACAGTTGCAAGGCCCTTGAAAAGGACGGGTGTAAGGTCACGTATTTGGGGGTCGACAAATACGGACTCATAAACATAGAAGAATTGAAGAAGGCCATAACCGGCAAGACCGTGCTGATCACGATAATGTACGCCAATAACGAGGTGGGGACGATAGAGCCCGTCATCGAAATAGGCAGGATAGCTAAAGAGAGAGGCGTCTATTTCCATACGGATGCCGTGCAGGCCATCGGAAAATTAGATTTCAAAGTCAAAGATATGAATATAGACCTACTTTCGATGTCCGGCCATAAGATGTATGGCCCGAAGGGTGTGGGCGCTATCTATATCAAAAAAGGAACGAAGATCATTCCCCAGATACTCGGCGGCCATCACGAAATGAGGAAGCGCGCCGGGACAGAAAACGTAGCCGGCATCGTGGGCTTAGGCAAGGCAGCCAGCCTGGCAAAGAGAGATATCCCGGACGAGAGCAGGATAAAGGAACTGAGAGATTATCTGTATAAGGGAATAACATCAAATATAGAAGATATCCACTTAAACGGCCACCCGGAGGATAGACTACCGAATACGCTGAACGTAAGTTTTACATACCTGGAAGGCGAATCGATAATACTGAATCTGGATATGGAGGGAATTGCCGTATCTACAGGTTCCGCCTGCACCTCGGGCACGCTGGAACCCTCGCATGTGCTGACGGCTATGGGGCTCGACCCGGTCAACACTCAGGGGTCGGTCAGATTTTCATTGGGCAGGGATAATACGAAAGAGGATATGGATTACGTGATAGGGGTATTGCCGCCGATCATCAAGAGATTGCGCGCGATGTCCCCTTTGTACGATAAGAAATAGCAAATCTTCGAAAATTTGAAAGGGAGAAAAAGATGGAAGGACAATACAGCGATAAAGTGATGGAGCACTTCAGAAACCCGCATAACGTGGGCGAGATCCCGGATGCGGACGGAATAGGGAACGTGGGAAATCCCGTATGTGGCGACATAATGAGGCTTTATATAAAAGTTGAGAATATCGACGGTAAAGATGTAATTACGGATGCCAAATTTAAAACTTTTGGTTGTGGGGCTGCCATAAGTACTTCGAGCATTATAACAGACCTTGTGAAGGGTAAGACGGTAGACGAGGCGCTTAAAGTATCGAACGAGGCGGTCGTGGAGGCATTGGGCGGTTTGCCGAAAATCAAGCTTCATTGCTCGGTCTTAGCGGAAGAAGCTTTAAAATCAGCCATAACGGATTATTATGAAAGAAAGAAAAAAACAAAGATTGCCTCAAAATAAAGTTTTTAAAAATTCACAAAAGCTTGCGCGATTGATAAAATTGGCGAGCACTAAAAATTATTCATCTTCTAAGTTGGCAGGTATTTTTAATTGTAATAAAAAAACAATTTTTAAAGCGCTAAAAGCTAACAGTGTATTTTTACCCAATCTCGGTAGATTTAAAAAAAGAATATATTGCAATACAGACTTCTTTGTTAAATTATCCCCCATTTCCGCGTATTGGGCAGGTTTTATCGCCGCTGATGGTTGCTTAAGCCATAGAGGCAAGATGCTATCCATAGGCTTGAATAGGCAGGATGCAGGGCATCTTAATAAGTTTGCAAAGGCGATTAATACAAATGCGAAAATATGGTATACGAAAAGCAACAATAGCGTTCATATCAGTATTTACTCAGAAAAAGTCTTTGATTCATTGTTGAGTTTGGGGATAACCCCAAATAAAAGCTTGAGCATAGGCAATGTAAATATTCCCTATAATTTGATATCACATTTCATCAGAGGAGTGTTTGATGGAGATGGTTATATTGGCGGCAGGAAAATAACGCATATTCAATTTTTTATCTCTGGAAATGGGCTGTTTCTTCAACAAATTCAAAATGTTCTCGTGAAAGAGTGTGGAATCAATAAAGTTAATCTCTATCCATTATATCCATTGGACAATAACAAAGGATACAAATTACAATATACGGGTTCGCAAGTATTCAGGATTTTGAATTTCTTATATAAGGGCTCTTTTCCCAAAACTAGATTAGAAAGAAAGTATCGCGGGATGTTGAAATTAAGAAAAAAATTTGGTAAGCATATAATAAGGAAGGTCAATAACGAATGAAACACAAAATACGCAAAGAGATCAAGCATAAATTTAAGGCATATTCTTCCCTTGAAAAATCGGGGAAAAGTGCTATAATAAAGGACAGGTTATTTAACGAAGAGGAGTTCAAAAAAGCAAGGGTTGTGATGTTTTACGTCTCGTTGAAGGATGAGGTAGATACCCTCACTATGATAGACGAGGCGCTGAAAGCGGGAAAGAGAGTAGCGGTTCCTGTAATCTTAAAGGAAGAGAAGAGATTGATAGCGGGCGAGATACATAATAGACTTGAAGATCTGGAAAGTCAGCATTTTGGGATCTACCAACCCAGGCAGGACCGGGTGAAAGAGGTTCCTTTAGATGATATAGATTTGGTTGTGGTTCCGGGCGTGGCGTTTGACAGGAAGAACATACGGCTTGGCCGCGGACACGGATACTACGACAGATTCTTATCTGGCTTGCCAAAGAGAACGAAGACTATCGGATTAGCATTCGATTTTCAAGTCCTTGAAGATCTCCCGCAGGACCCGCACGACGTTCCCGTTTCAAAGACCATCACAGCATAAAAACAGCTTTAAGTTATAAGCCATAAGCTTTAAGCTTGTGAAGATATTCTCAAAATATTTTCTTAAAGCTTACAGCTTAAAGCCTATAGCTGAAACATACCCATCACTAGGAGGGATTATGCAGCAGGAGAGCGTTTTAATCTACATCGGGATGGCGGGACTGGGCGCCGTGGTATTCTTCATGCTGGGATACTTCATACGTAAGCGCTACGCTACTAAAAAATTACGCAACGCAGAAGAGAGGTCCAAGAAGACGCTGGAGAACGCCGCCGTAGAAGCGGACAAGATAAAGCACAGCGCGGAGCTCCAGGCGAAGGATTTGCTTCTTAAGATGAGAGTCGAATTTGAGCACGAATCTAAGGCGAGGCGGCAGGAGCTGAACGTCCTGGAAAAGCGCCTTATGCAGAAAGAGGAGAACCTCGACAGAAAAGTCGACATAATAGACCGCAAGGAGAAGGATTTTGAGAGACGGGACCTGTCGTTGGTCGACAAAGAAAAGCAGATGCATCTGAAAGATAAGGCCCTCGAAGCTTTGGTCCAGGAGGAGAAGGAGAAGCTGCAGAGGGTGTCGGGTATGACAAAGGATGAGGCCCGGCATATTCTGCTGAAGAGGCTCGAAGACGATGTTAAACAGGAAGCGGCTATCATGATAAAGCGCGTGGAAGAGGAGGCCAAAGAGAAGGCCGACAAAGAAGCCCGCAAGATAGTGGGGCTTGCCATACAAAAATGCGCGGTCGAGCATACCGTAGAGACGACGGTGAGCGTCGTGCATCTGCCAAGTGACGAGATGAAGGGCAGGATCATCGGGCGGGAGGGCCGCAACATACGCGCCCTGGAGATTGCGACCGGAGTGGATGTCATCATAGACGATACGCCGGAGGCGGTGATACTCTCAGGTTTTGATCCGGTAAAGCGCGAGGTGGCGAAACGTTCGCTCGAGAAATTGCTTCAAGACGGGCGTATCCATCCTGGCAGAATTGAAGAGGTCGTAGAGAAGACAAAGAAAGAGATGGAGACCTCCATGCGGGAAGAGGGCGAGAAGGCGCTCTTCGACGCGGGACTGCACGGCATACACCCAGAGGTGGCTAAGCTCCTGGGCAGGCTCAAGTACAGGACGAGCTACGGACAGAATGTTCTGCAGCACTCCAAAGAGGT
>CAYSSS010000018.1:0-26491 GCA_964433975.1 uncultured Planctomycetia bacterium | reverse complement strand
GGGCATGTGGTATCCACTAACTTCAAAGAACGCTTCGAAATTTCACCGGCTAAGTCCGGGCTTATGCCGTGGGACGATATTACCAATACGCCGCTATCGGCCTCAGATACGCTCTTTATGACCTTGAGGCCTTTACCGGAAAGGTCTCCAACGACTTGCTTGTTATGAATTATAGATCCGAGAGAATAAGCCTTGCCTTCGGTCTTCAATACTTCTTCAGCCATCTCCACGGCGCGCCTGACACCAAAACAGAAACCTACCCTCTTGGCTAATTTTAGGCGCATATAAGACTTAATATCTTCTCGGTAACTCCGTCTATCGACAGGCCGGTGGTATCGATAAATATAGCGTCTTCGGCCTTCTTTAGCGCTCCCGTGCTTCGCTTCATATCGGAGTCATCCCTCGTCATAATATCCTTCTTTACGCCGGTCTCGCTTGCTTTCTGACCGGACTCGATCAATTCCTTGCAGCGCCTCTTCGCCCTCTCCTGGGGGCTGGCATCGAGATAGAATTTGTAGTCGGCATTGGGAAATACTACCGTGCCGATGTCCCTGCCCTCGAGAACGGCTCCGCCGTATCTTTGTCCTATAGAACGCTGGAGCTCCACCATCTCATGCCTCACGCCCGGAACGCGCGCTATATACTTCACGTTTAATGTAACGTCAGGCGTCCTGATCTCCAGGCTTACGTCTTCACCGTCCAGGAATACGGAGAGCTTCTCCTTCTCTTCCAGGCTTATTTTAGTGGACTTCGCCAAAGATATTAGGGTATCCTCGTTCTCTAAATTAATATCCTGTCTCATGGCCTTAAGGGTAAGCGCCCTGTACATCGCGCCGGTATCTATATACAAAAGACCGAGTCTCTTAGCCACTATCTTTGAAACGGTGCTCTTCCCGCTCCCGGCCGGTCCGTCTATGGCTATGACTAAAGGTTTATTTACTTTCTTTCCCATTAGGACCAAGCGCATCCCTCTTTGACTTGGCTCTCCTCAAAAAGTTAACTGTTCTGTTGTGATCACCTTTTGATATCGCCCTGAGTATGCCTTTATAGTGGCTCTCAAAGAGGCGCCCAGCTTTCAATATCTCTCTTTTGTTAGTTAAAAATATATCGCTCCAGAGCTCCGGATCGCTTGCAGCGACACGCGTAGTATCTTTAAACCCTTCAGCCGCATATTGAAGCTCCTTTAACGGAACCGAGCCGGCCAGTCCGAAGGCGACTATATGAGGCAAATGGCTTATCAAAGCGACAGACTTGTCGTGCGAAGAGGGGTTCATGACCTTAACTACCGCTCCAAGCGAGCCCCAGAATTTTTTCACTCTATTCAAACTGACTCTGTCGGTCGCAGCGGTCTTTGTTACGATGCAAGGCGACTTAACAAAAAGGTTCGCGTGCGCAAACTCCACGCCTGCGCGCTCGGAGCCGGCCATGGGATGCGATCCGACAAAATGGATCTTACGATCCTTCGCCAGGCCCTTCTCTACCGAGCTCACTATCCAACTCTTTGTGCTGCCCGCATCGGTTATTATGGCTCCTTTTTTGGAGTACTTAGCGGCTCCCTTTATGATCTTCGGTATCGAGTGTACGGGCGAAGTCACTATAATAAGATCCGCCCCTTTGACACCTTTCTCCATAGACATGGTTGCCGTATCTACGGCATGGCATTTTAGCGCCCTCCTTAAGGTAGACTCGTGCCTGAATACGCCTATAACCTCATCGGCGAGCCTTCTCTTTCTGACCGCAAGGCCTATCGAGCCCCCGATCAGACCAACCCCGATTATCGTAATCTTTTTAAATCTAGCCATATTTATAATTCTCTATTGACCGCCCCGGCAACACGGGCCACTTCCTTCATAAGCTTTTCAAAGTTCTCCGGCAAGAGCGACTGCTCCCCGTCCGACATCGCTTCTTCCGGTTTGGTATGGACCTCTATGATAAGCCCGTCAGCTCCCCCGGCGATGGCCGCTTTGGCGCAAGGCTCCACGAGCCCCCATTTACCCGTTGCGTGCGACGGATCCACAATTATAGGAAGATGACTTAAAGACTTAACAACCGGTACAGCGTTTATATCGAGCGTAAATCTCGTCGCGTCTTCGAAAGTCCTTATCCCTCTCTCGCAAAGTATCACGTTGAAGTTTCCCTCGGATAGAATGTACTCTGCCGACATCAAGAGCTCTTTTATAGTATTGGACATACCCCTCTTTAAGAGTACGGGCTTCTTCGTCTTCCCCACCTCTTTCAGTAGATTGAAGTTCTGCATATTACGGGCGCCTATTTGGAATATATCGGCATATTTTGCTATCACTTCAACATCCCGGGTATCCATGACCTCCGTAATTATCGGCAAACCGGTCTCTTTTTTGGCATTGGCCAGAAACTTTAGTCCCTTTACTCCGAGCCCCTGGAAAGCATACGGGGACGTTCTGGGTTTAAAGGCACCTCCCCTCAATACGGTAGCGCCACACTTTTTAACGCGCTTTGCTATATCGATAAGGAGTTTCTCGTTCTCGACCGAACATGGTCCGGCCATTACCACTATGCGCTTACCGCCGATTTTTACCCCGGAACCGACATTTATTACGCTATCTTCTTTTTTGAAGTCCCTGCTTGCCAGTTTGTACGGCTTTAATATAGGCAGGACTTTTTCAACGCCCGCGAAAGCCTCAAGCGGCTGTATCCGCAAAGCATCTTCTTCGCCGATGACGCCGACTATCGTCCTCTCTACACCTCTCGAAACCCAGGGCTTAAGCCCCAGCTTCTTTACTTTCCCTATAAGGTGGTCGATCTCCTTCTTGGTTGCGCCGGATCGCATTACTATGATCATCTCTTCGCTCCTATTTAGCCAGCACCTTCTTCAGCGTCTCTATGAACACCTTATTCTCTTCGCGCGTTCCTACGCTGACTCGTATAAACGTATCGTAACCCCACGCCTTCATGTCGCGCACTATAACGCCTTTACATATAAGCTGCTCAAATACCTTTACCGAATCCCTCTTGACATCGATCATCATGAAATTGGTAGCGGTCTTTACGTACTCCAGCCCCATCTTGTCGAGCGCATCATAAAGGAACCGCTTGCCCTCTTTAACCGTTTCGAGCGTCTTCTTGACAAATTCCTTATCATCCAATGCGGCCGAAGCAGCAACCTGCGCAAGGATGTTCACATTAAACGGGTCCCTGTACTTATCAAGGTATCTTACGATACGCGCGCTTGTCACGCCGTATCCCACTCTAAGGCCCGCGAGGCCATAGATCTTGGAGAAACTCCTGGCGACTATAAGATTGGGCCTGTCAAGATAGTCCATGCCGTTGGGGTAGTCCTTGCAAAAATCTCTTGCCAGCTCATAATAAGCTTCGTCAAGATATACTATAACATCCTCCGGAAGACCGTCCAAAAATTCCTCCAGCTCTGTCTTTGTGACATATGTGCCGGCCGGATTATCGGGATTCGCTATGAATATGATCTTCGTCTTGTCGGTAACCGCCCTCTTCATCGCCCTAAGGTCGTACCTGAGGTCCTTCGTCAAAGGAACGAATTTTATGTCCGCACCCACGATTCCCGCAGCAACCTGGTATATCAAAAATGTAGGTTTGGCTATGATGACCTCGTCGCCCGTATTAGCAAAGGCCTTCAGGGTCAGAATGATGATCTCATCCGAACCGTTCCCGCATATGATCCTCTCTATCTCCGTCTTGAGTAGAGTCGATAGTTTGGCCTTAAGATACCATGAGGCCGCGTCCGGATAACGGTTTATGCCATTCAGGGCTTTTTTTATCGCGGAAACCGCTTTCGGCGAAGGCCCGAGAGGATTTTCATTCGACGCTACCTTTATCACGCGCCGCAACCCCAGCATCCTCTGGACTTCCTCAATAGGCTTGCCGGGGATGTAGACCGGTATATCCTCTATCTCTTTGCGGAACAATCTGTCAATCTTGCTCATCAACCTCTCCTTTATATAACTTCGGCTGCGGGATAAGAGCCGAGCATCTTTAAATAAGTCGTGTTCTTCCTCAGCATGGAGAGCGCACTGGAGATCTTCTTATCGAGATGATGCCCTTCCATATCTACGAAGAAGTAGTACCTCCACGCCTTTACCTTGGAAGGCCTTGATTCTATCTTCGTCAGGTTTATTCCATACTTTTTGAAAGGCATGAGTATGTCGTGAAGGGCGCCTACCCTGTCTTTCAGGGAGAACATTACGGAAGTCTTATCACTTCTTGTCTGCTTGGCTTCGGTCCTACCTATCACCAGGAATCTAGTCACATTGTGCGCGTTATCCTCGATAGAGTCGTAGAGATCCTTAAGGCGATACTTAGCCGCCGCGAGCTCGCTGGCTATGCACGCCGTTCCTTTTTCCTTTGCAGCTATTTCGGCGGCCTTAGCGGTACTTGAGACCTCTACCAAAGTGACTCCGGGAAGATGCTCCTCAAGCCAAAGTCTGCACTGCCCGAAGACCTGGTCCTTGGAATATACCTTCTTTATCTTCTTTACGTCAGACTCTCTGGATAAAAGACTATGCGATATATCCAGATATATCTCGGAACATACCTTCAGATCGGAATCTATGAACATATCCAGGGTATGGTTCACGGCTCCTTCCACAGAATTTTCAATCGGGACCACACCGTAATCCGCCCTGGCCTTCTCCACTTCATCAAATACCGAGGTGATCGTGCTGCAACCGGAGTAATCCACGCTGGAGCCGAACTTCTTCATACCCGCCAGATGGGTGAAGGTGAACTCGGGCCCAAGGTAAGCTATCTTTATAGGCTTCTCGAGCCTGAGCGCGCTCGACATCACTTCCCTGTATATTGCCTGCAGGGCGGCATTGGAGAGCGGCCCCTTATTGCTGCCGGCCAGTTTCTTATAGACTTCGGACTCTCTCTCCGGAACGTAGATGGACTCGTTACGTTTCGATTTCACGCTTCCTACGCGAAGCGTGACCTTAGCCCGTTCATTTAAAAGCTTCAATATCCTGGAATCTATAGAATCTATCGACACCCTAAGCTTCTTTAGACTCATTTTTCGTCTCCTCTTCTGCTTCGCCCTTCAACTATCAATATCCGGTTGGGCTTCGCAGGAATTGTCTATAAGGTCCTACGAAGCCATACCCGATTATTCCGGGTTGGATGGCGAAGTAGACTCCTCGTTTACCCCTCCGGAGAAGCCGTCGGGCTCTCGCATGGGGTTTACCGTTGAAAGCTCACCGGTCTTCGTATCAATAACCTGTACCTTCTCTTGCTCCTTCACAAAATCCAGATCGCCCTCCTGGAACTCTTTCAATTTCGGAAGATCTTCAAGCGACTTAAGGCCAAAGTGCTGCAGGAACTCATTGGTTGTGCCGTAAAGTATCGGCCTGCCCGGGGCATCAACTCTGCCCCTTGTCTTTATGAGAGAGCGCTCTTCAAGAGTATGCAGCACCCCGTCGACATTCACTCCCCTTATCGCCTCTATATCGCTTCTCGTCAGGGGCTGCTTATACGCTATGATAGCCAGAGTTTCCAGCGCCGGTCCGGTCATTCTGTCTGACGGCTTCTTATAGAGGGATGATATCCATGTGCTGTATACAGGATCGGTCAGCATCTGGAATCCGCCGGCTATCTCCTTTATGCTGAAGCTTCTCTCGGAGGAGCTATATTCGTTATTCAGCTCCTCTATAGAAGTTCTTATCTCGGTCGGGTCGATATCTTTTAGCACATCTTTCAACGTGGCTATCGATACCGGTTTATCGCTTACGAAAAGAATAGCCTCTACGATCCTCTTTGCTTCCAGCTTATCCATTGCCCTCACCCGTTGGTTGTATTGCCTCCACGCACCTTATTATCTCTATATCGCCAAATACGACGGCCTGCTGTATCACTACAGCCTTTAACCTTATTAGTTCCAGAAGCGCCAAAAATATAGTTATCATCTCCCTCTTGTGTTTGGCGGCCTTAAATAGATCTAGAAAAAATATCGACTGCTTCTCGACCATCATATGCAGGATGTCATGCATCTTCTGCGAAACGGTGAATTCATCCTTGACAACCTGATGGAATACGTCTTTAGGGATATCCTTTAAGACTTTAGTAAATGCCGTTATCAGATCGAAAAGGCTCGCCTCAAAAAGTATATCCTTTTGTATCAAAGACTCGTCCATCTGGACCGTCCCGACCCTTGGGAAGAGATGCTTGTGCTGCTTCTCCATGCTCGCCAGCTCCGATGCCGCCTCCTTGAACTTTTTATATTCCAATAGCCTTCTAACAAGCTCGGCGCGCGGGTCTTCCTCCGTCTCCTCCTGGGCCGCCTCATCAGGTGGAAGAAGCATCTTCGATTTTATATGCATCAAGGTCGCCGCCATCACCAGAAATTCTCCGGCGATGTCGAGGTCCATCAGCTGCATCAGTTCCAGATACTCCAGATATTGATCGGTGATCCTGGCGATCGGAATATCGGATATATTGAGCTCCTCCTTCTTTATCAGATACAAGAGAAGATCTAAGGGGCCTTCAAATACTTCTAACTTTACTTTATATGTCATCTATCTCGGTAAACCCATTATGCTCTTTACTTCATCCATCGTACGCGAAGCAAAGTCGGCCGCCTCTTTAGCGCCTTCTCTCAGTATCTCTTTTATCTTGGGATCCGTAAGAAGGGCCCTCTTGTCACGTATAGGGGCCAGATAATCTATTAATATCCTGGAAAGATTCTTCTTGCATGCGGTGCAGCCTATGGAAGCCGATTCGCACAAGCTCTTGGTTTCAGCACTTACCGTGCCATCTGCGAAATTCTTGAGATAATTGAATACGGTACATATCGAAGGATGGCCCTTATCTTTAACGTGGATCCGCTCCGGGTCCGTGATCATCTGCGAGACCTTCTTCTCTATAGTCTCCGGCGTATCGGAAAGCGCGATAAAGTTGTCGTAACTCTTCGACATCTTCCTGTTATCGAGTCCCAAAAGTTTCGGGGTCGAGGTCAGTATGGGATCGGGCTCAGGGAATACGTTCTTCTTGTACAAAGTGTTGAATCTACGCACTATCTCACGCGTCAATTCAAGATGCGGAAGCTGGTCTATGCCCACAGGAACCGCGTTGGCTTTATAAAGAGCTATATCGGCGGCCTGAAGAATGGGGTAGCCTAAGAAACCATACGTGGTGATCTCTCTGCCCTTCAACTCGCGCAGCTGCTCCTTGTACGTGGGACATCTCTCCACCCATGCCAGCGGTGTCAGGTCAGATAGTATCATCGCAAGCTCCAGGTGCTGGGGCACCTGCGATTGTATGAATATGGTGCATCTGTTTGGGTCGAGCCCCGATGCTATGAAGTCCTTTGCCACTTCATAAACATAAACTTGCATATCCTTAAGATTCTCGTATTCGCTCATAAGGGCGTGCCAGTCGGCTATCATGTAAAAACACTGATAGTCGTCCTGCAGTCGGACCCAGTTGTTCAGCGCGCCGACAAGATGCCCCAAATGGAGCTTCCCCGTCGGCCTCATCCCGCTAAGTATACGTTTTCTATTTGTCATGTTCTTTTCGAATCGAGCCTGCGCGCAACTTTCTCAATCTGATAGAGCTCAATTATATCGCTCTCTTTTATATCATCATGCCTGTCGAGCGATATTCCGCATTCTACGCCTTCGTTAACTTCGCGCACATCGTCCTTGAACCGCTTCAGAGAACTTATCTTGCCTTCATATACCACTTCTTTATTTCTTATCAACTTCGCGATACCCTGCCTGCCGATCTTTCCCTTGACTACCTGGGAACCCGCTATAGTTCCTGCCTTCGTGACTTTAAAGACCTGTTTGACGACGGCCCTTCCGACAAAGACCTCTTTCGAAAAGGGCTCTAAGAGCCCCTCCATGGCAGCCACAACATCCTGTATCGCCTCGTATATTATCCCGTATATCTTTATCTCTATCTCTTCCTTAGACGCAAGCTCCGCGGCCCTTTCATCTGTCTTCACATTGAAGCCCATAACTACGGCATTGGAAACCATCGCCAGCATTACATCGGATTCGTTGATATTGCCGACATCGGCATGAACTATCACGACTTTAACGTCTTTGGTGTTCAGTTCGAGTAATGACGCTTTTATGGCTTCTATAGACCCCTGTACATCGCCTTTCAATAGAACCGAAAGTTCTTTTACGGCACCCTCTTTCATCTTCCTATAGAAATCTTCGAGAGTCACTCTCTTGGATGCCCTAAGCCTGTGGGCGCGGTCTTCATCCTGCTTCAAGAGAGAGAGGGTCCTTGCCTTCTTCTCATCCTTTACAACAAAGAACTCTTCACCCGCCATGGGAACTCCCGATAACCCGAGAATGCTCACCGGTTTGGAAGGCGCCGCCTCTTTTATACGCTCGCCCTTATGATCGATCATCGCTTTCACGCGGCCATAGTGCCCGCCGCTTAGTACCATCTCTCCCAGATGCAGTGTTCCGTTCTTTACAAGTATGGTCGCTACGGCCCCCTGCCCGCTCGACATCTTGCCTTCTATCACTACCCCTCTTGCCTTCAGGCTGGGGTTTGCTTTTAATTCCAGGAGCTCGGATTCCAGCAATAACATCTCCAATAATTTATCGACGCCCTCTCCGGTCTTGGCCGAAACTGCCACGGTGACCGTTTTGCCACCCCAATCTTCCGCGCTCAAACCTATCTGCGAAAGCTGACCTTTGACCTTATCTATATTGGCACCTGGAAGATCGCATTTGTTCAATGCCACTACAATGGTAGCTCCCGCGGCTCTCGCGTGGTCCGCGGCCTCTTTTGTCTGCGGCATCACCCCGTCATCGGCGGCCACTACCAATACCACGACGTCCGTGGCGCTGGCACCGCGCGCTCTCATGGCGGTGAATGCTTCATGGCCCGGTGTATCGAGAAATGTCACTGAGCCATTGGCCATCTTTACTTCATATGCGCCTATATGCTGTGTAATGCCTCCTTTTTCTTTATCCACAACGCGCGTCTTCCTTATAAAGTCGAGGAGGCTCGTCTTGCCGTGATCGACGTGCCCCATAAAAGTAACGACCGGCGGACGCGTCACTATATTCTTCACATCCTGTCGCTCCTCCATATCACGGTGTTCCTTGACTATCTCGGCCTCGACCTTGACCGGCTTTCTGAACTCTATGCCGTAATCTTTTAGCAGTTCTTTTACCATCTCTTCGCCAAGACCCTGATTTATAGTGGCAAATATATTCCTTCCCATCAGCTTCATTATAAGTTCATTGGACTTCACGCCTATATTTGCCGCGAGGTCTTTCAGGGCTATCGGCGGGTCGAGCTCGAGTATCTTAGCCTTAACTTCTTCTACTACAGGCCGAGCTTCTTCCATGACCGGCTGCGCCGCCGGAATAACCCTAGGCGCTTCTTCCTGTTTTATTACTTTGGGTTCCGTTTTTTTGGGCGGTTCGGGTTTGACCTCTGGTGGTGGCGGTGGTTCAACAGTCTTAACGATAGCGGGCGTTTCTCTCTTGGTAGCAGGCGGTCTCTTTACCGAGGAAACCTTCTCGCTTTTTACAACTTCCTTTACGGGCCTTACCGCCTTCTTCGGCGGTTTTGGCTTAACAGGAGAATACTTCTTTGCCGCTGTGGATTTTGCCGCGGGAGCCTTGGCAGTAGCTTTCTTTTTCACTTCCTTTACCTTCTTTTCCTTCAATTTTTTCATATATCCTTGACCGCCTTTAGGATCTTTTCAGCGGTCTTCTCGCCTATCCCCTCAAGCTTTACCAGATCTTCCAGCGACAGAATCTTTATCTTTTCCGGGCTATCATATCCAGCTGCGATCAGTATCTTGGCCATCTTCTGACCTACCCCTTTTACTTCGGTCAGACTGAAAGACTCCTTCTGGTCTTTAACCTTTGGCGTCTTGGCTTTTACGACCTTCTCTTTCGGCGACCCTGCAGCAGCCTCTTCTTGCGAATCTGCCGGCTTTCCCGCCAGTAAAGCCTCGGCCGCTTTTTTGGCCTTCTCCTCTTTACCTCTGATATCTATCTCCCATCCGATAAGCCTTGATGCAAGTCTCACATTCTGCCCGTGCTTTCCTATCCCTATGGAGAGCTGGTCATCGGCAACCGTAACCGCGATGCGCTTATTCGTTTTGTCTATAGTAACCTCGAGCGGTTCTGCGGGGCTTAATGCGGCCTTCACATACTCTTTAATGTCATCGCTCCACCTTACTATATCCACGCGCTCGCCCCTAAGTTCGTTAACTATATCCTTAACGCGCGAGCCTCTCATGCCAACGCATGCGCCCACGGCATCAACCTTTTCATCTTTAGACCATACGGCCAGCTTGGTCCTTTCGCCCGGCTCTCTAGCTACAGATCTTATCTCTACTATGCCATCCATTATCTCGGGGACTTCTATCTCGAACAATTTTTTTACAAAAGCCACGTCGGATCTTGTAAGCACTACCTGGGGCCCGTGCGATGTTTTATTTACCTCAAGTATATAAGCCCTGATCCTGTCGCCTTGCTTATAACGTTCCCCCTGGCACTGCTGGGATCTCGGAAGGATCGCTTCTGTCTTACCCAGATCCAGGACTATATCGCCCTTCTCAAACCTGTGGACAGAACCGTTAACTATTGAGCCTATACGCTTGGTGTAGTCCTCCAAAACTATGTCGCGCTCAGCCTCTCTGATCTTCTGTATAATGACCTGCTTGGCGGTCTGAGCGGCAATTCTGCCGAACTCGGCCGATTTTACAGGCTTGCCCTCGCTCATTATGGTTATCTGGCCCGTTGACCTGTCTATAACCGCGGTTACCTCGGCCTCTTTATTACCGACTATCTTCTTAGCGGCGCTTGCCAGGGCGGACTCTATAGCCTTAAAAAGAAGCTCTTTGTCTATGCCCTTTTCGCGTTCCATGTGATCAAGTATCGTCAGCAGTTCTTCATTCATCAATACACCTCTCTATCTAGAAATCTATTTTAAGCCTTGCCAAGGCTATCTTACTCCGAGGTATCGCTGTGCTTATACCCTGGCGCTCTATAACTACATTATCCTTATCCATGCCTAGCAATATTCCCTCATGAGTCTTTCTGTCATCGATAACTTCAAACGTCGTAAGCTCAAGCACCTTCCCCATCGAGCGCTCGAAATCTCTATCCGTCTTTATAGGCCTGTCGAGCCCCGGCGAAGAGACCTCCAGAGTATAACGATCCTGTATAACCTCTTCCCTGTCGAGTACTTCGCTTAAAAAGTTGTTGAACCCGGCGCACTCGCTTACCGTTATGCCGCTCGCCGTATCGGCCACTATCCGCAGCACAAGGCCTGAGCCTTCACGCCTGAAGACGATATCTATGAGCTCTATGCCATGCTCCCCTAGATAAACTTCCGCTATCTCTCTTACTCTATCGGTGATTTCCATATACCCCTATCACAAGATTCCGAAAGATCTCTTGACTTATAGTAATAGACGCCTTTTCAAAAGTATCTTTCGAAATCAATTCGGCCACGGAACTCGTTAGATAATAAGAAGTTATGTCGCTATTGCTACATAACTTCTGGCCTCATTGAAAAAAAAATGGGTTTATTGAATCTAAACCCACTTACTTCCCTCCTTCAAAAGGAAGCTTTAAATTTGTGTTGCCACTTATGTTACTACAATGGCCTTTCTATGTCAAGGGAAAATATTATGCCCTGCCGAGGTATTGGCCGGTCCTCGTATCTACCTTTATTATTTCGCCTTCTTCAATGAAGAGCGGCACGTTTATGACCAGCCCGGTCTCCAACTTAGCCGGCTTCATCGCCTTGCCCGAAGTATCGCCTCGCGCGCCCGGAGCCGATTCAGTCACCTTAAGGTCTACACCTGCGGGAAGTTCTGCCGTGACAGGCCTACGGTCGTGATAAAGGAGCGAGATCTCTGCATTCTCCTTGAGATAATCCTTCACGTCGCTTAAGATCACGTCGCCAAGCACGACGCTCTCATAGTTCTCCATGTCCATGAAATGGTACCCGGAATGATCATGAAATAGATATTGTGCCTGCCTCGCTTCAAGATCAACCCTTTCGATAAAGTCATCCGGACTGTAGCGCTTATTCATGACCTTGCTGTCCAATATATGTTTTAACATGGCCTGATAGATGCCCCTTTTATTTCCCGGCGTCCTGTGCTCCAGGCCTACAACTACATAAAGCTCCCCGCTCTCTTCGATTATCATCCCTTTCTTCAATTCAGCCGCTTTCATCCCGCTCATTCTCCTAATCGTTCCCCGCCGTCAAGAATGGGCGAGATTCATCCGGGTAC
This sequence comes from uncultured Planctomycetia bacterium, assembly GCA_964433975.1. Classification (GTDB taxonomy): domain Bacteria; phylum Omnitrophota; class Gorgyraeia; order 2-01-FULL-45-10; family 2-01-FULL-45-10; genus 2-01-FULL-45-10. The sequence continues at coordinate 14,256 of CAYSSS010000018.1, read as the reverse complement.
TCTTACCTGCCTGCTGGCAGGCTCAAAGTATGGGCATGATTCTACCACAATTATAAAAAAAATCAACGGAATTTTTACAGGTGGGCATTCCGGGCGAGGCCTGGATGGAGATGACCCACCCAGTGCCAAGCACCCTCTCTCGGAATTCTAGCGTCCAGATCGCACTTTATAAATAGATCAATAAAGCCTGTCCTCACTATCAAGTATACTTATGGTTTTTAGAAAAACAATGGATATTATCTTGCTTTTTTATTAGTTAACTGAATGCGACATCGCCGTTGTTAAAAGATTTATTATTTAGACTTGATGAGCTGCTTCAGGTGGGTTACCACTTCTTCAGACTTAACTTCAACTACACTTCGGTCTCTTCTATGCTTTATTTCGACTACATCCTTTTTGGCGTTCTTCTCACCTATGATTATCTGTATAGGCACGCCGATGAGATCGGCGTCTTTAAACTTTATTCCCGCTGATATATCGCGGTCATCAAATAGCACTTCATATCCGGCATCCGTAAGATCCTTGTAAACCTCTTCGGACAGATCTTTCACTTTCTTGCTCGCTATATTCAGAGCGACTACCATGACCTGATAAGGAGCTATGGAGATCGGCCATATGATACCGTCCTTATCATTACTCGTTTCGATCAGCGCAGGTATTATCCTGGTTACGCCAATGCCGTAGCAGCCCATTATAGTGGAGACGACCTTGCCATCCTGCTCCAGGATCTTCGCGCCGAGAGTCTCTGAATATTTTGTCCCGAGCTTGAAGGTATGTCCTACCTCTATGGCGCGTTTAATATCGATCTCCTTCCCGCAGGAGGGACACTTATCATCTTTCGTTATTACCCTCAGGTCGGCGAACTCTTTCGTCTCAAAGTCCCTGCCGGTGTTAACGTTGATAAGATGTGCGTCCTTTTTATTGGCTCCTGTGACGAAATTAACCATATCTTTGACGCTGTTATCGGCCACTATCCTGACTTTGTGAAGCGATACAGGGCCTGAAAATCCTGCCGGAGCCCCCGTTACGGTCTCGATGGCCTTCTCGTCGGCAAGTTCCAGAAGGGAGCATTTTAAATAATTCTTAAGCTTCGTTTCGTTGGCCTCAAAATCGCCTCTCAGTAAAAGAGCGACCATTTTGCCATCGGCCTTGTAGAGAAGCGTCTTCATTAATTTCACGGGTTCCACCTTTAGAAGCTCCGAGACCTTCTCTATCGTCCGTATATCCGGCGTCTCAACTTCGGCAATCGGTAAATTCTTTATAGTCCCCTTGGGACCGGACACGGCGGATCTGCAAGCCGCCACTTGTGTGCTTGCGGCATATTTACATTTTCGGCAGACGGCTATCACGTCCTCCCCGGCCTCGGAAGGCACCATGAACTCATGCGAAATATTCCCACCCATCATGCCAGGATCGGCTTCTACCGGTATATAAGGGAGCCCGCATCGATCGAATATGCGGCAATACGCGTCATACATCTTCTTATAGCTCGCATCCATACCGTCCACGTCGCGGTCGAAACTGTAGGCATCCTTCATTATGAATTCCGAAGTCCTCATTACGCCAAAACGGGGTCTCGGCTCATCTCTGAACTTCGTCTGTATCTGATATAATATCAGTGGAAGGTCTTTATATGACTTTATATTATTGGCGACAAGATCGGTTATTATCTCTTCGTGGGTTGGCCCTAAAACAAGTTCTTTGTTATGCCTGTCTTTGAACTTTATCAATACCTGTCCGAGAAGCTCGTAACGTCCGGTCTTCTTCCATAGTTCCGTCGGATGCATTGCCGGCAACAATACTTCTTGAGCGCCCTTCGAGTTCATCTCTTCGCGTATTATATCGCTTATCTTTTGAAGGACTTTAAGACCCAGAGGAAGATAAGAATATGCTCCCGAAAAGAGCTTCCTGACAAGCGCGGCCCTGATCATCAGCTTATGACTTATGACCTCTGCGTCCTGCGGGTCCTCTTTAAGTGTCGGTATTAGCGATTCAGTCCATCTCATAGATTGCTTTCTTTTGTCATTGCGAGGAGCGAAGCGACGAAGCAATCCCAAAAAGAGATTGCTTCGGGCACTATCGTGCCCTCGCAATGACGGCTAACAGTTCTTTAACGGCATCTTTCGCCGTCACTTTTTTTACCATCTTCCCTTTTTTAAATAAGATCCCGCTTCCCTTGCCGAACGCTATTCCTAAATCCGCCTCCTTCGCTTCGCCCGGCCCGTTGACTTCGCAGCCCATCAGCGCGATCGTAACAGGACGCTTTAGTCGTTCGTCGTTCGTGGTTCGTGTTTCGCGTTCCACGGCGTTGACTATCTTAATCAGATCTACCTGGCAGCGGCCGCATGTCGGACAGGATACTATCTCGGGCCCGGATCTTCTAAGGCCCAAAGAGCTCAAGATCCTCTTAGCCGCGACGACCTCTTCGACCGGGTCGGCCGTTAAAGAGACTCTTATAGTATCGCCTATTCCGTCCAACAGAAGCGCGCCTATACCTATCGACGACTTTACAATACCAAGATCGTAAGGCCCCGATGCCGTAACTCCAAGATGCAGCGGATAACTGCAAAGCCCGGATACCTCTCTATAGGCCTCCACCGTCCTTACAACATCGGACGCTTTAAGAGATATGATTATATCATGAAAATCCAACTCTTCAAAGATTTTGACATACTTAAGGGCCGACCGGACAAAATCTTTTGAAGTCGACCCCGAGTTCACTCCTATCCTGATCGGTATCTTCGCGCACTTGGCGGCCCTTACAACCCGCCCTATCTCATCGGCTTTCCTGATATTCCCGGGGTTCAAACGTATCTTATCGGCGCCGTTTTCGATACACTTAAGTGCCAGCCTGTGATCGAAATGGATATCACAGACTATCGGCATATCTATCTTTCTTTTAATGCTCCTGACGGCCTCTGCGTCTCTAGCCGTCCTAATGGCGACTCTGACGATATCACACCCGGCGTTTTGCAGGCGCTTCATTTGGGAGACGACCGCGCTTACGTTCGACGTCTCCACCTTGGTCATCGATTGTATCGACAGAGGAGCGCCGCCGCCTATTTTGACACCGCCAACCCTGACGGGCCTCGTCTTTTTTCTCTGTATCATCTATCTCCTGAAGAGTTTCCCTATATGTTCAAATATGCCGAACTTCATTATGTCGCTGTAGAATATGAAGACGGTCAACATTATTAATAACCCCACGCCTATGTTCGCTATATTCTCCTGAATTTTAACCGAGAGAGGCCTGCCTCGTAATTTCTCTATGAAGAGGAAGAGTATATGTCCGCCATCGAGCACCGGCAGCGGCAATAGATTGAATATGGCGAGCGACGCGCTCAGCATAGCCATAAGATTGAAGAGATATATAAGGCCCATCTGGGCTGCCTTGCCTGTTATTATAAATATGCCTATCGGGCCGGTCATCGACTCTTTTACGGAAAGCCTGCCGGTGATAATGGACCATAGGGCCTTGTACGTTATCACTGTAAGATCGATGACTTTCTTAAAGCCCTTTGAGAAGGATTCAAGGAAACCGTACCGCACGCTCTCTATTTTTTGGGACGGAGCTATTCCAAGGAGGGCTATTCTATTCGTCTTACCGAATATGTCTTTAACATCCCTGATTACAGGCTGTATCTCGACTTCGGAGAGCTTTCCATTCTTCTCTATCGTGAGTCTTATCGGCCCATCCAGATGCTGACGGATTATCTCGGTCATGTCTTCCCAGTACCTGACATCCTTACCATCCGCTCTTACGACTTTATCGCCCACCACCAAACCCGATTTTTCGGCCGGGTAATCCTTTAGGAGCGAGCCCACTTCCGTGGTAAGGGTCGGGCTTCCGAACATGAATATTACGGAGAATATCAAAAATGCCAGTACGTAATTCAAGAGGGGCCCCGCAAAGATCACCTGAAAGCGGTCCCATACCGACCTGGAGAGAAACTCAAAACTTTTTCCGGTCAGGCCTTCGCCCGGCTCATCACCGGACATCTTTATATAGCCTCCAAGCGGTATAGCCGATATGAGATACTCGGTATCACCGGTCTTCACTGAAAATAATTTCGGACCGAATCCGAACGAGAACTTCTCCACTCTGATACCGATCCGTTTTGCCGCGATAAAATGGCCGAATTCATGCACCAGCACAAGGACGCTCAGCACCAACAAGAAATATACTAACGACACAGTTTTAAAGTCTCCTCTTTTGCCCAGGATTCGGCTGCCATTATATCGCCTATAGAGGGCTCTTTTATTATTCTCTTATGACGCTCCAGTACTTTTTCTATCACAGACGGTATACGAGAAAATTTTATACCACCTTTCAGATAACTCTTTACGGCCTCTTCGTCCGCGGCATTAAGGACGGCCGGGTCTGTTGCGCCCTTCTTTAGAGCCTCGCGCGCCAATCTTAAGCAGGGGAACTTACCGGTGTCCGGCTTCCTGAATGATAAATTTTTTATCTCGGAAAAATTCAAAAACTCCACTTCAGAGCAAAAACGGCCGGGATGAGTAATTGCGTATTGTATAGGCAGCCGCATATCCGGGAGACTTATCTGGGCGAAGACGGTTCCGTCGATAAGCTCTATCATGGAATGGACGGCCGCTTCCGGATGCACCAGCACCTCGATCCCGCTCTCTTCAATATCGAAAAGCCATCTCGCTTCGATAACCTCCAAGCCCTTATTCATCATGGTAGCGGAATCAACGGATATCTTGCTGCCCATCTTCCACTTTGGATGTTTCAGGATAAAATTGCGCGAGAAAGAATCAAATCTCTTTTTTGGAATATCAAGAAGCGGTCCGCCGGTAGCGGTAAGGTATATTTTATTCAGGAAAGGCCGCTTCCCCTCCAGGCACTGGAATATCGCGCTATGCTCACTATCTATAGGTATGATGGAGACGTTATTCTTTTTTGCCAAAGGCATAACTATTGAGCCTGCGCTCACCAGGCTCTCCTTATTGGCAAGAGCTATTCCTTTTCTCTTCTTTATGGCGCGTATCAAAGGGGAGATACAAGAGCTGCCGCTTATCGCGAATATGACCATATCGACGTCTATGCGCGAAACTATCTCATCAAGGCCGTCGGCGCCGCTCAATATCTTGACACCGGAAGGCGCAAAAGCTTTAAGTTTTCCGGCCAGCGCTGAATCTCTAACACACAGGACCTTCGGATGGAAGATACGCGCCTGATCTGACAGAACCTTTATATTTGAATCGGCGGAGAGCGCGGTTATCTCAAACTTCTTACTTAGAGAGGATATGACTTTAAGTGTATTAATCCCGATGGAGCCCGTTGAGCCGAGCAGGGCTATTCTCTTCTTCATTTTATAAGCACCCTCACGTAAAAATAGAATATCGGTGCCGTGAAGAGCAGGCTATCGATGACATCGAGCATCCCCCCAAACCCCGAGATATTATTCCCGGCGTCTTTCACGCTGCAATCTCTCTTTATTAAAGACTCCGCAAGATCACCGACCTGAGCAAGTATTCCCAGGAGGAGGCCGAGAGCTAATAGATGAAGTAATGAGTAGTTAGGCAGATAGGATTTGCTGATGAGGGCGCTTGCCACACTGGCGATGAGTCCGCCTATAGTTCCCTCAACGGTCTTGTTCGGGCTTATCCTGGGAATGAGACTGTGCTTGCCGATCGACCTTCCTACGAAATACGCCCCGACATCACCCATCTTCGTAACCAGTATCAAGAACGCAACGAGCAACGGGCCCTGAGGCAAAAACTTTAATTTTACAAAAAATGAGAAGAACCACGCTATATAAAGCAGGCCGAACATCGTGACGGATATACTGGCCAGGGCCTGTGAGTTTTCGCGGCGTATGAAGAGCAGCACGAATGTGAATAGGCAGGCGATCACGATGAAGAGCGGCTCAACCGCAAAATATCCCTCTATCCCGGATTGAAAATACTGAATAATGGGAACGAGCATTCCTATCAGTATCCCGAAATATTTATATACGAATATGCCTTTCGCCTGAGCCAGATCAAAGAACTCCCACAGGGCGCATCCTATCATGGCCGACGCAAGGAGCGAAAACGCCCAGTTTGGAGAGCGAAAGATTATTATCGCCACGAGGGTCAGTATGAGGGCCGAGCTTAAGACCCTCTTTCTTAATGAGCTTTTATCCGCCATATCGCCTCTGTCTAAATTGGTACCCTTCTACGGCTTTAATAAAATCTTGTTTTTTAAAATCCGGCCATAGTTTCTTTGATATATATAGTTCGGTATATGACAACTGCCAGAGAAGAAAGTTGGAGAGGCGCATCTCGCCTGAAGTCCTTATCAAGAGGTCCGGGTCGGGCATATCTTTCGTGTAGAGATAGCTCGAGAAGCTCTTTTCGTCGATCTCTTCCGGCCTTATTATTTTTGACGCGCAATCATTTACGATAGCTCTGACGGCGTCTACGATCTCGGTCCTCGCGCCATAATTCAAAGCTAGATTCAGCGTAAGGGCTGTATTATGCCTGGTCTTCTCCGTTATCTTCTTCAACTTATCTCGGACGCTGTCCGGAAGCCCTTCGAGCCTTCCTATAACCGATAATCTTATATTATTTTTTGTTATGGAGTCTACCTCGGTATCGATATAGTTTTCGAGAAGTTTGAAGAGCGCCGCCACCTCATGCTTCGGACGCTTCCAATTTTCCGTGGAGAAAGCGTAAAGAGTCAGGATCTTGACCCCTGACTCTCTTGCTGCCTCCACGACTTCCTTAACCGACTTTACTCCGGCCCGGTGTCCGGCTATCCGGGGTAGATTTCTCTGGCTGGCCCACCTCCCGTTGCCATCCATTATTATAGCTACATGTATGGGTATTTTTTTGTCTGCCACAATCTACTTTAACAATGTGTTGTGAATTATGAATGCGGCGAAGACTATAGAGACCATCGACATCAGCTTTATCAAAATATTCAGGCTAGGGCCCGAAGTATCTTTGAACGGATCCCCTACGGTATCTCCAACCACGCCTGCCTTATGGGCTATAGAACCTTTGCCGCCGTAATGGCCTTCCTCTATATATTTTTTAGCGTTGTCCCATGCGCCGCCGGAATTCGCCATCATTATAGCCAGGACGAATCCGCTCACTAGGGCGCCTGTCAGCATTCCCGCGACACTATTTACACCGCACAATATCCCCATCAGAATAGGCGCCGATATCGCTAATAGCGAGGGCAATATCATCTCTTTTTGAGCGGCTTTAGTTACGATGTTCACGCATCGGGCATAATCCGCCTTGGCCTTGCCCTGCATCAATCCGGCTATCTCTTTAAACTGGCGCCTGACCTCAACAACGACTGCTGAGGCCGCGCGGCCTACCGCGTTTATCGTAAGCGCGCAGAACGCGAATGGAAGCATGCCTCCTATGAAGAGGCCTATAAGGACCTGCGGATTCATCAATGAGAGATCGAGCTTACCGCCTAAGATCAATATCTGGTCGCGATATGCCGCTATCAAGGCGAGCGCCGTTAAGGCCGCGGAACCTATCGCAAAGCCTTTGCCGGTGGCTGCAGTGGTATTCCCGAGAGAGTCAAGGGCGTCCGTCCTCTGTCTCACCTCTTTCGGCTGATCGGTCATCTGCGCGTTGCCGCCCGCGTTATCGGCAACAGGCCCGTAAGCATCCGTCGCCAGCGTTATACCTAGAGTGGATAACATGCCTACCGCCGATATACCCACGCCGTATAGGCCCATCCCGGGATTCGCCGCGCCTCCGGAAAGATAGTAGCTCGCCATTATGGCCCCAGCCACAACTATCACCGGTAGAGCTGTAGATAACATGCCCACTGAAATACCGCTTATTATTACGGTGGCCGGGCCTGTCAGTGAAGATTCCGCTATCTTCCTTGTAGGGCCATATTTGCTCGACGTAAAGAACTCCGTAAAAAATCCGATCGCCACACCGGCCAAAAGTCCCGCGAGAACAGAATAATATATGCCTATATGCTCCATACCGAGACTCGACTTTACGACAAAGAACGAAGCTATGGCAACTATCACGGAACTTGAATATACGCCGCGTCTTAACGCTGCGAGCAGCGCGCCCTGCTGGGCCTTCTCCTTGGTCTTGACAAAGAATGTCCCGATGATGGAAGCCACCACTCCCACAGCGGCCATGACCATCGGTATCGTTATAGATTGAAGGCTCATACCTAAAGCCCCGAAGGCCGCGACACCTAGCGCCATCGTCGCTACTATCGATCCGACATATGATTCATAAAGGTCCGCCCCCATGCCCGCAACGTCGCCGACATTATCACCTACGTTATCGGCTATAACCGCAGGATTGCGCGGATCGTCTTCGGGTATACCAGCCTCGATCTTTCCCACAAGATCCGCTCCTACGTCAGCTGCTTTTGTGAATATACCGCCGCCTACTCTGGCGAAGAGAGCTTGGGAACTGGCGCCCATTCCAAAACACAGCATGGTGGATGTTATTATGCCCAACTTGTCCATTCCTGCCGGTATGGCATGGCAGGAATAGTACCAATTCAAAAGATAATACCATATCGAAAGATCCAAAAGGCCCAGGCCGACCACTACCAGGCCCATGACCGCTCCTGATGAGAACGCGATGCCAAGCGCTGAGTTAAGGCTGTGTCTTGCTGCATAAGTCGTTCTGGAACTGGCCCTGGTGGCTATGGTCATACCAATATAGCCGGATAGCCCGGAGAAGAAGCCGCCGGTAAGGAACGCGAACGGAACAAAATACGAAAGATATTTTTTTGAAGCCAAGAAGATAAGCACTACAAACATCACGCCGAAGAATATCGCCACACCCGAATACTGTCTCTTGAGGTACGCGCGTGCGCCCTCCCTGACGGCCTCGGCAACATTCCTCATATCTTGAGTCCCCTCATCCTGCATCAATACCTTTACAGCGAGATAAGCCGCAAACACGAGGGCCAATAGGGAACTGATCGGCGCCAAATTCAAAAGATCGAAAGACATCTTACGCTGCCACTCCTTTCAATTTTTCTGAGGAAATTTAAGCCTGATCCGCCGAAGGCTAAAGAAGGGTCTCTCCTCTATTCGCTCGAAAAAGTCTGTTTCCTGTCGGAGCCGACTGATATAAGCACTATCTTGGTGCTTAAAAGTTTCTGAACTCTCTTCAGGTAGTTTTTTGCATTCTTTGGAAGCCTGGAGTAGGCGGTGATGCCTGTGGTATCGCTCTTCCACCCCGGGAGCTCTTCGTATAGCGGCTCGCAGTTACTCAAGACCTCTATATCGGAAGGAAAGTCCTTATAGATACGGCCGCCGTATTTATATGCCGTGCATATCTTCAAGCTTTCCAGGTCGTCCAGCACGTCGAGCTTTGTCACCACTATCTCATCTATCCCGTTCACCATTACGGAATGCTTTACAATAACGCTGTCGAACCATCCGCACCTTCGCGGCCTTCCGGTGGTGGCGCCAAACTCTTTTCCTTTTGTGCGTACTCTCTCCATGAGGTCATCTGAAAACTCAGTTGGAAAGGGCCCTTCCCCCACCCTGGTAGTGTAGGCCTTGACTACCCCTATAACCTTATCTATTCTGTTTGGGCCGACACCGGAGCCAGTGGACGCTCCGCCCGAAGTGGAATTGCTCGATGTGACAAAAGGATACGTGCCGTGATCGACATCCAGGAGAGTCCCCTGGGCGCCTTCAAATAGCACCCTCTCTCTCCTACCAACGGCCTCATTTAAAAAAACCGTAGTGTCGTGGATATATTTTTTTATTCTTTCGGCATATCCGGAATATTCTTCGTATAATTTATCGAAAGAGTATCCTTCCGTGTTGTATATCTTGGAGAATACGGGGTTCTTCTCGTCCAGGTTCTCGTTCAATTTATCCTTAAAGACCTTTTTATTAAGCAGGTCTACAAATCTTATGCCGAGCCTTGCCACTTTATCAGCATAGCAAGGACCTATACCCTTCTTTGTCGTACCTATATTCTTCTTCTTCGCCTCCCTTAGCTCGTCCAGCTTCCTGTGGTAAGGGAATATCACGTGCGCGTCCCTGCTTACAAACAGCCGCGCGCCTATCTTTATGCCTTTTGACTCCAGAGTAGCTATCTCTTCGAGCAGTGCTTTAGGATCAACTACGACGCCGTTGCCTATTACGCAGATCTTACCCTTATGGAGTATCCCGGATGGTATAAGATGAAGTACAAAGGAATCCCTGCCTATTACAACAGTGTGCCCGGCGTTGTTGCCCCCCTGATACCTCACTACGATGTCGGCCTTCTGGGCGTATATATCTATGACTTTACCCTTGCCCTCATCCCCCCACTGTGCTCCTACTATTACTGTATTTGGCATATCTTTCCTTATCTTCTAGGAGGTTGCGGCGGAACCTGAGGCGCTCTCGAAATTTGATTCTGTGCCTGCGGCGGCGTTGACGGAACTCGTGGAGGTTGAGGCGGAGGCTGAACGACTTTTGGGACGCGCGAAGCCTGCTGGACAGCCATCTGGGCTCGCTGTGCCTGACTTATGTTCTCTAGCTGCTTATTCAATCTTTCTGCCTGTATCCTGCTCCCTTCGTTCTGGACCCTCAAAAATAGTTTATCCAGAGTCTCACGGTCCAGCTCTTCTACCCTCATCCCGTTATAAGTATAAGAAAACGTGCCGGAAGCGTCTTTTTCTTTTTTAAGTTCCGGGATGAAATCAAGGATCTCATCCACCGCGTCGAGACGTCCTTTGATATGCGTGACAAGCTCCTCTTTCGTAAGATTCTTGCGCGATTTTTTAACGGCTTCTTCTTGCGATTTGTCTTTGGCGCAGGCGGTCAAAGATGAAGATGCCAACAATGTCACGGCCAAAATCATAATAAATATTTTTTTCACAGTAACGCTCCTTATATTATGGGGCCATTGTGAATATCTTACGGGCTATCTCGGGATATTTGGCGATGAACCTCAATTCATCTTCCGTGAGAGGCCGCTGGGTGTGAACGTTCGCGTAGCGTACAAGCTCCAATATCTTTGTCGCCTCTTCCTCGTCCTTGAATTTTATCTCGATCTTATCATAGACGTTCCTGAAGCCCTTGATACCGCTGTACTCCCCAGCCGTTATCTGTCTGCCGGTTTCGATCAATTCAGGCTCGCCACGCCCGAGCTCTTCAAAATCATAGAGCTCGTAGTTCCTTCTGTCTTTTAAAGCGCCGTCGGCGTGTATCCCCGACTCATGAGCAAAAGCGTTGGCCCCGACGCCCGGCTGATTTATCGGTATCGACACCCCGAAGGCATATGAGGCGTACTTGGCTATCTTCCAAGCGCTTGAAAGCTTGACTCTCTCGTCCAATATATACTTGCCATCTTTAAAACCGCTGGAGTATTTTATTGCGAGTATGACGCTCACCAGATCCGCATTGCCGGCTCTCTCGCCCATGCCGTTGATGGTCGTATTTATGTAAGCGTCGACTCCCGCATCGATGGCCGCCTTGGCTCCCGCAACTGAACAGGCCACCACCATGCCCAGGTCATTGTGACAGTGCAGCTCTATCGGCAACTTTATCTCCGACGCCAGCAATTTTACCCTGTCATATATTGTGAACGGATCGTCATAGCCCAAAGTGTCACAGTACCTTATTCTCTGCGCGCCCGCCTTCTTTGCCGCCCTTGCGAATTTCATAAGATAATCTATATGCGTTCTCGACGCGTCTTCGGCGTTAACCACTATGTGCTTCATATTGAGCTTTTGAGCCGTATGAACGGCCTCGACCATCTCTTTTATGACATCCTCTTTAGAGTATTTGCCCTGAAATTTTCCGCCTATCATCTGTTCGGAAGTCGAGATAGAGAGGTTCAGGCTCTCCACTTTGGTCATCTTATGGGCCTTCTCGACATCTCCCTTGATCGCGCGTATCCACCCGCATAATAGGATAGGCTTCAACACTCCCATTCTTGCAAGCTCTAAGTTCGCGTTGATATAATTGGTCTCGTGGCGCGTTACTGGAAAACCGAATTCAGATTGGGCTACACCCATCTCATTGAGATAAATATTTATCATGGTCTTCTGTAGCTTCGCCAATCCCAGTCTGGATGTCTGCACTCCGTCCCTGTTGGTAACGTCAAGTATATAGATCTTATTCTGTTTTTTTGCCATATCTTCTCCTCTTATAGCTTAAAGCTTGGCCAGCTTTACTTCCTGTACGTTCTTGGCGTTCTTTATATCATCCAGGACCTTCCTCGAGACATCGCTGTCGACGTTCCATACGCTGACGGCGTTGCCGCCCTTAACGTCTCGGCCGAAGGATACGCTGGCGATATTTATATTGTTCTTACCGAAAATCGTACCTATCTCCCCTATCAATCCCGGCAGATCTTTGTTGAAGACGAGCAGCATGTTGCCCTGCGGCACGCAATCTACCCAGAATTCGTTGATCTTCACTATTCTCGGATCGGACTTGGTAAACAACGTACCTGCCACGAGGCTCTTCGCCTTATCGGTCTCAACTTCTACTATTATGAGGTTGGCAAAGTCCTGTATTTGGGCCGTCTTCGATTCGACTACCGTGATGCCGCGCTCCTTGGCTATAACCATAGAATTGACGAAGTTCACCGTCTCCTGGAGTATCGGCTTAAGCATCCCCTTGATCAATGATACGGTTAGTGAAGATAGATCGAACTTTAGTATATCGCCCACATACCTCACCTTGACCTTCTTTATATGGCCTTCCACTATCTGTGTACTGATGGCGCCTATATTCTCGGAAAGCTTTAAGTACGGCTCCATAACCTTGAATAGCTCCGGGTCGACGCATGGCATATTGACTGCGTTCCTGACGCATCTTCCCAGAAGCATGTCCCGTACCGTGTTAGCCACATCTACCGCCACATTCACCTGCGCTTCCTCGGTTGATGCTCCCAGGTGCGGCGTCAGCACCATCTTGTCCGATTTAATAAGCTTGGAATCTTTTGCCGGCGGCTCATCTTCGTAAACATCGAGCGCCGCGCCGGCGACTTTGCCCGACTCTATAGCCTTTATCAGAGCGGCTTCATCTATGATCCCGCCCCTGGCGCAATTAACAAGCCTCACGCCCTTCTTCATGATGTCGAACTCTTTATCCGATATGACATGCTTTGTCGCTTCCGTAAGCGGAGTATGGACCGTTATGTAGTCCGCCTGCTTCAGTAAACCGCCCAGATCGGAAGACTCTATACCGAGCTCCTTGGCTTTTTCAAACGATAGGTATGGATCGTAGGCAACTATCTTCATCCCAAAGCTCAGGGCTCTCTTCGCCACTTCGGTGCCTATTCTGCCGAAGCCGACTATGCCGAGAGTCTTGCCGTACAACTCCACTCCCATAAACTTCTTCCTCTCCCACTCGCCCTTCTTCATGGAGAGGTCCGCCTGTGGTATACTGCGCGAAAGCGCCAGCATCATCGAAAATGTATGCTCAGCAGTGGATATCGTATTGCCACCCGGAGTATTCACGACTATAATACCCTTCTTTGATGCGGCATCGATATCGACGTTATCTAAACCCACGCCCGCCCTGCCGATTATCTTCAGTTTATCGGCCGCCGCTATGACGTCTTTAGTTACCTTCGTGGCGGAACGCACCAGAAGCGCGTCATAGTCCTTTATGACTTTTTTGAGCTCTTCGGGGGTCAACTTGGTATTTACGTCTACCTTAAGATCCGGCTCTTTTGTAAGAATATCGACCGCTTCCTTGGAAAGCGAATCGCTTATGAGCACCTTGAATGACATATTATCATACCTCCCGCTAAAGGATCTTTTCCGCGGCTGTGACGCCTGCGCCTACTGTAAACTTATGCCCTGACTTAGAGAGCGCCATCTCCAGGGCCTTTATGGCCTCTACAGTATGTTCTCTGTCTATACCGCCCATGTGGGCGCATCTGAATATCTTGCCCTTAAGATGTTCCTGTCCGGGCGCAAACGTAACCCCGAACTCCGTCTTCAGGAGCTTTATAAGGTCATCCGCGTTCATCCCGGCTGGAGTATTAACTCCGGTTACCCCGGACGACGGAGACTTCGAGAATATGGTCAAACCGATCGCTTTACAAGCCTCGCGGAATGCGCGGGCCTGAGAATTATGTTCGGCTATCACGTTATCTATCCCCTGAGAGTTGATCCTCTCGATCGCTTTCTTAAGCCCAATCACAAGCGTTATGGCCGAAGTGAAAGGAGTGTCCGCATTGAGCCATGACTTTTTATATTTTTTAAAATTGAAATAGAACTTTGGAAGCCGGGAAGTTTCTACCGCTTTCCACGCCTTTTCGCTGACCGAGCAAAAACCG
>CAYSSS010000017.1:0-26984 GCA_964433975.1 uncultured Planctomycetia bacterium | reverse complement strand
AACCCCATTCCTTGTGCTCATTTATTTTCCTAATGACCTGTGCCGCGCGCGGCCCGCTGCCTACGATAAGGATCTTCCTGAAATTGTGCCCGAGCTTACGGACGTACTGCATTATATAGAAGATGGACATCTTTTCGGCGGCTATAAGGCCTATACTGGTTATCATAAAGATGGTGAAGAAGACCCTGCTGACAAACTTTAACTTAAACAGGAAGGCGGCGGTGCCAAAACCTACGGCCGTAAGAAGCGCCGCTTTGACGATCATAAAAATTATTTCGGAGAACTTCATGGTGCGCCATCTGCTGTATATTCCGCTGAAATACAGCGCGATAACCCATATCGGCACCACAAGCAGGAGAATTATCAGGTTATCGCTCAGAGACAGCGAAGGTGTGCTTACCACGATCTTCGAGCCGGGTATAAGATCTATCCTGTAGAAATCATGGAAGTGCCGGCGCAGGGCAAATGCAAGAAAAAACGCGGCAGCCGCGACAACGCCGTCGAATACAGCCATAGCCCTTCTTATTACGATGTCACGTTCTTTCAGCATATGTTTCGGCTATTCCCCCATTATGACCGCGATCCATACGGTAAATAATAGCATATTTGCCGGTATATGAAAATTAAAATCCACCATACCGTGAAGCGCCAGGCTCAATACCCCGATCGCGCAGCCGAAGGCATAGGGGCTGGCGTCTTTCTTTCCGAAACCCTTCTGTATCACGGCGATAAATATCCACAGCATGATAAACGGCGCGAAGATCCCCATCTCAGAAGCCATGTGCAAATAATCATTATGCGCGTAAACCGCCCTCATATTAAATCCCTCGGGCCTATACCGGTAAAATCCGGCGTCGAAGTCGCCTATACCAAAGCCGGTGAGCGGCCTTTCTTTTATCATGCCGATAGCGCCCTGCCATATCTTAAAGCGCCCGCCCGACACATCTTCACCCGCCTTTATATCGGTGACCGTGCTTATACGCGATGACACCGTATCCTTGGTAAAATATAAGAGTGACGCCGCGGCCAATATCACCAGCGTTAAGATAAGAGCGGCCTTTACGCCTCCCCGCCCTTTCCTGACTATCATGATCGCCATGATGGCCAGCGATACGGCAAGGCTTATCCACGCCCCGCGCGATTGCGTCAGTATGAACGCCGCTGACATTATCACCAGGGCCGTCATTACGAATAATTTGTTTTTGCGCCGGAGAGTTATGGCCAGCGCCGCTGGTATTACCAGTTCGAGATATCCCGCGAAATGATTGTGGTTCACATACGTCGCCGCGAGGAATCTCTGCGGCACCCACCATGAATGTCCGAAGATACCGAAATACTGTAATAGCCCATACGCCGACAGGCCGGTTCCGATCCAGATCACAAGCTGTATCAGGCGCTTTCTCATCATATGGTCGAATTCATTCACCACCAAACAATAGAGCCCGATATAGGCGAATAACCTCAATAGCGCGTAGAAACTGTCGTGCTTGTATATGGAGAGCGCGAATGAAATAACAGCAAGTATCGCAAAGAGCAGTATCGGCAAAAAGGGAGCTGTCTTCGACGCATCGTCATTGCGAGGGCGCGAAGCACCTGAAGCAATCTCGTTTTTTTTTGTCCCTTGACTATTGACCATCTTAAACAGCCACAAAAATATCATCGCGTACGCCACCAGCAGGACCGGCGTAACCGACCACAGCCTCACCGCTCCTCTGGCGATCGGGGAGAACGCGAGTATCGCAGCAACTCCGAGAAATAGCAGTGATTTATATAGTTTCATAGTTCCGACGAAGTACCGTCATTGCGAGCGACCGAAGGGAGCGAAGCAATCTCGTTTTTAACCTCCGCCTTCCCCACCCACAAGTTCCTGTCTTCTTTTTTATCCTTATCGCTCCCATCATTGACAAAGCTCACCCCTAACAACCTCGTTCCGCTCGAAGTAACTCCGAACTCATATCCCTTAAACTCCACGCTGTCCACAAACGTCTCGCCTATATCTTCCCCATCCAGTTCCACTATCATATACGGCCAGATTCCATCCGTGACACTCCCCTTCGCTTCGATATTTAACGCGGATCTTCCTTCCGGAATATCAATCAGCGCGTAAATAGTCCCGTTAGAATACATGGCGCCCTTATTAAACCCGATTTTTTTACCGTCCTTGGAAACCGCCGCCCAATCCCCCGGCGCGACCATACCGAGCCCGCGGCGCTCGGCTCTCACCTTATTCCCCGCTATTATCGCTTCGCCGCCTTTTGCCATCTGCCACTTACCATTGACCATCTTCCAGGCATTAGCTTCGGACAATTTCTCGGCCTCAAGGATCATCTTTTTTATCTTCCCGGCTTGTGCCTGCCGGTCAGGCCTTACTTTTTGAAGCCCGCAGCTTTCTACCTTCGCCGCCTGCTCCTTTCGAAACTGCCAGAGGTTATTCGAGACGATAAAACTATACAGGGCCTGCTGGGACTTGAGATCATCCGGAGACATCTTCTGCAGCAGCCTGAAATCTCCAGTCACCCTCCACGCCTTGAGATAAATGTGCTTTCCATGCCACGGCTTTATCTTAAGGCAGTATCTTAACCTGTCTAACACAAATTCTTTATCCGGCTCATTCATCTCTTTCCACGAGCCTATCCCCGCATATCCTATCGAATACGCTATATTAAAACCGTTTGGGTTATTTTCTACTGCTTTTCTAAAGTTCTCGAACGCCTTACCAACCGTCTTCTTATTTAATTCTATCAGCCCTATCTCCAGATAATATTCCGCACCCCTTGGATTCAGCTCTAATGCCTTTCTATATAATTCTTCCGCCTTACCAAGCATCAGCGCCTTTTGATCCTGATACTTTGCCTGCAATACAAGGAAATCCCCAAATCCGGCAAGATACCGCGCGCTGAAAGGATCTATCTTTATCGCTTCCCCGAAGGCGGCATCCGCGTCTTTCCATTTATACGCGGCCGCAAGCTTTTCAGCGGCATTAAATCGCAGCTCCGCCCTAAGGGGCATGGTTATCACAATAACCAATGCGCAAAAACCCGCTATCAGTATCAGGGTAATTAAGGATCTTTTTATGGAGTTTATCATCGTAAACTTAACGAAAGTATTATACCTGCTGCAGTCACCGATTTCAATGCGAATTACGGGGCATCAATAAGAAATAGGTGTCGCCTATTTATAACATGCTGTGAAGGTATTAATTAGGAAGGGAGTGCGGAATCAATACTAAACAAGAACCTTTTCTTCAAGTTTGCTAATACGCTTTTCATGATTGGATAAATTTTCATTGACTTTATTCTTCAAATCTTTCACGTCGCTGCTAATCTGCATAACTGCCATTGAGATAGTATTGACTGTGGACTCCAGCGAGGGTAGCCGAGTAACCGCCGTTTCAATTTTTGCAACTTTATTAGCAGTAGCAGTCTGAGCTTCCGCGATCTGTTTAATGTCAGAACTCATGTTCTCCAGTAAGACTCGTGTCTTCTGCTCAAGATCCGATTTATCAACCTTGATCGCTTTTCCGCTTTTCTTCATTTATACGTTCTCCTATCCATGAACGTAAATGTACCAAATCAATCAACTGATGTAAAGATATTTTTTCACTTTTTTACTTTTTAAAACCCCTCATAAACCTTTAAAGTATTCTTCGCAATATCGTCCCAGCTGTATTTTGCGCGGACCGTCTCGATCTGCCGCCCTCTCTCATCTTCGCTCATAGGCCGTTTCATAAACTCTTTTATTTTTTTAGAAAGCGCGTCAATATCGCCTGGTTTAAAATATCTATCCTCCATCAGGCCCACTTCCCTATTTGCCGGTATGCCTGAAACAACGCAGGATAGCCCATAGCTCATCGCCTCCAGGAGCACGATCGGCAGACCCTCGTAATATGACGACATTTTAAAATTAATCTTTAATACTTGCAATTTTTGTTTTATACTGCTTATAAGGCTTGTGAATAAGTCCTATATAGTCCTACTGGCGTTCCCATCCATAGGTTGGCAAAGCTGGGATGGTCAAGCTATACAGGGTTCACAAGCCTATTTCATTAGGTAAATTGTTTTGTCTGATTGAATTACCTAGTTAAGGTTCAAAATTAGAAAGTTACATTCCACTCGTCACGCGTTATTTTTTCAATTTTTATATTATTAAGCAGTTTAAAAATATCCTCGCCACCAATAACGCATTCCAAGCACCCATTTTGAACAATTACTGAAAGGGGCTTGTTCTTAATAAATCGTGGAATTGCAGAGAAATCATATATAATACCATTAAATTTATCAGTCGTTCCAAGCTTTGGCATAATTGGGAGTATGAATTCTGCCTGACCATATGTTAAAACGATCCACTTGTTCTTTGAATGATCCAACAACCGTCCTTCAAAAGATTTTTTGGAATATCTAAATATAAGAAATAGCTGCTGATTAGGCACCTTTGGCAATGCGGCGCAAATGAAATGTTCCTTTAATGAGACGCCGGCTACCTGCATCAAGCCTTTATCATCTATAAATACCTTTGTACCATTAGCCGTACAAAATAATTCCCCTAAAGACGAATAGTGTGTCAACGTCCCATTAAATAATACCGTTCCTTCCTCACCTGCCCAAAAGAATGGAACAAAATCTCTTAATTGATGATCATCAATTTCCTTGGTTACAGTTAAAGGTGAAACTGCCTTTACTATTGCTGGTGGAAAATGTTTTATATTATATGTGCAGATGTATTTACAATTATTTTTTATTGCTGACTCATAAAGCGCACCATCAACACATCCTCCCGGATAAAGCTCGCTAATTGTAACGGCTTTCAAACGATTCAAATAATTCGTAATTAATACTTCCGCAGCTATTATATGATCTTGAGTACTTGCATTTTTATGAACAACTTTGTGCGCTTCGGAAATAATGAAATCCGGTATTACAAAGGTAAATTTGTCATTTCGTTTCCATAATTGTCCTGCAACGCTCTGAGATAACAAAGCTCCGGTCAATACAACATTGGTATCAAGAATTACCCTATGCCCCATAAGTTCATTTTATCATGGTATCAGCCAAAATCCTGCCATATTCTTATCTAATGTGCTATAATTTCATCTGTGAAATATATAAAAATAGTATTTTTGGTCTTATCTTTATTCGTCACCCAATTCTCTTTTGCCGCTGAAGCGCCGAAAGATGAATGGTACCCCTTCTATTTCCCCGAAAAACTCGACCCCGACTCCCCTGCCAATATCGGTAAGCTAGTTCTCGATCCGCCGGCCGGCAAGCATGGCTTCTGTAAAGTAAAAGACGGGCATTTCTATTTCGAAGATGGCACACGCGCGAAGTTTTGGGGGACAAATCTCTGTATGTCGGCATGCTTCCCCGATAAAAAGCAAGCTGAAGCGCTCGCTGAACGTATAGCCTTCTTTGGCTTCAATGCTGTGCGTCTAACACATATGGATTTTTATTTTGAACCAAAGGGTATTTTCGAAGATGCTCTCTCGAACGCAAAAGATCCGCAAATAAAGAAAACTACGAAATTCAGTGAAAAACAGCTTGATCGGCTGGATTATTTGATATATCAGCTAAAACAGCGCGGCATATATACGGATATGACTCTGTTATTCCGGAGGCACTTCACAAAGGCAGATGGTGTTATCGATGCCGATAAACTCGATGGTGGGGCAAAGCCTGTCTCGATGTTCGACCCGAAGCTTATTCATCTACAAAAAGAATACGCCAAAGCGC
This sequence comes from uncultured Planctomycetia bacterium, assembly GCA_964433975.1. Taxonomy (GTDB): domain Bacteria; phylum Omnitrophota; class Gorgyraeia; order 2-01-FULL-45-10; family 2-01-FULL-45-10; genus 2-01-FULL-45-10. Next base: position 21,258 of record CAYSSS010000017.1, on the reverse strand, counting down.
TACTTACACATTACAACTCCTATACCAAGCTGCGCTATTGCGATGATCCGGCAATAGCGCTGGTAGAAATCACCAACGAAAATTCAATACGCAAATATAAAATGGGTAAACTTCCCGAATATTATCGTAAAGAATTTTACAAGCTTACAAAATCATTTCCAAAAGATAAACGTATTGACCTGATTGAAAAGAGGTACTTTGACGAAATGACTGATTTTCTAAGGAATAAAGTACAAGTTAAAGTTCCGATTAGCGGAAGTCAATATTCAAGCGCTAAATCACAGGAATCCTGTGATTTTATTGACAAGCATGCCTATTGGGACCATCCTCGTTTTTCGCATAAAAACTGGGATCGCGATGACTTCAAGATCCATAATAAGTCTATGCTTTTGGATAAAGATCTCGGTATTATCAATCCTCTCATCGTTGCGAGTCGCGAAGCTATGAAGCAATCTAAACCTTTTACAGTAACAGAGTGGAATCATTGTTATCCAAATCAATATGCGTATGAAGCACCTGTTTTAGTTGCCTGCGAAGCGCTTAAATATGACTGGAATGGACTTTTTCAATTTGATTATAAGGCTTTTGAGCACGAAAATGATATTTTTGACTATTTTGAAACAATCGCTAACCCTCAAAAACTTATTCTTACCTCTTTAGGTGGATTGATTTTCTTAAAAGGTGAGCATATTGAACGAGAAATAAAAGATGGTATTTTTACTATAAATACTCCCTCTTTAAGCGCGGCTGTGGGTTTTATTAAAAATATACCGATTACATTACGGCCTTTTATAATCACAGCAGACCAAAACGGCGCGGTCATACTCCTTAAACAAGGAGAAAAATATATTTTATTTGCCATAAGCGAAGTTAAAAATACGGAAAGCGGTTGGAACCCGGACAGAAAATTTACCTGGGGTAAACCTCCTGTGCTTCTAAAACGAATTAACGTCGCTGTTCAACGCAACAACAAAACTATTCGTGTAGACCTTTCAAAATCCCCTTTCACAGAAATAAATTATTAATATTTCGCTCGTAACTGGTGATTTGCATTGGACTATTTTTCTTTACAACTACTATAGCATATCATTGCATATATTTTTATATTCTTCACGAACATTTAACAAATATTGGAGCTATCCTAATTTCCCTTTCCCCAATATCCTTCTATCAAATTCAAGGTCTCATTAATATGCCCCTCTGACGAGGCCCCGAAAACAATCGAATCAACCCCATCCAACTGACAAGCATATTCAATAGCTACCTTCGGCGGGATGGCTCCAGACGCAAATATTGACATGGCAATACATCGTACTTTTTTAGTTCTCAAAATTTGTTCGTAAGCATCCTTGCCACCACACATTCGAAATCCAATTTTGTTAATATTAGTACAAACAATCGGACGTTTTATATTATATTCTTCCAGAACTGCACACAGCATCGGTAGATTCATCGTAATAAAACCGGGTTCTGCCTGATACCTCTCTTGAATATATTCAGCAAAATCTTTAATGACCGCTTTAAATCCTAACCCCAACAATAGATCCGTCAAAACATTTTGAAGAAAAATTACTGGAGTTTTAAGGCCTTTAAACATCCGCAATTCCGCGTCTATTAAAAGTTTCATCATACCAATCATATCTGCTTGAGTTAGCGCAACTCCTCCACGAATAATAAACTCAATAACATTTCCTCCTACAAACTTCTTCAAACCGCCCATTAATCCCTCTTCCGTAACCGCATCATTATATTTGTGCGCATAAGGCAGGCAAGGATAGAACTCGAAGTCGGCATACTGCCGAGGGTTGTTTCTCACATGATTACAGACCTCCTCAATCAGGTCATGTGTCGTACACATAAAAACCTTTATACCCGCAGAGTAAGCGCTGTCAATCACCTTAATAATCGAGGCAACGTCTCTAAACCGCATCGATTGCTGCCTGGCTTTTTCCTCCGACATATGATTTACGCCAAAAAATTGATTGTCCCCAAACAAAATTTTATGCATCTTCATGCTCCTCGTAATCTCTTTTAATTTTCTGGATAAGATCATCTGTTTGGACCGCATTCTGAAATGAGCTAATGTTCTCCTTGCGGGACGTCAAAATAGATTTAACGAAATACTCAATCTGCGAAGAATACTCCTCCCCTCGTAAATAATACCCCACCGCTCGAGTTAGATCCGTCGTATAAAGGATGCTCCACCCTTTATGTAGATTATTCTCTGGGCTATCATTTTTTAAGAAAATCTTTACTTCCTGCCGGTTAGCAATAATTTTTCCATTAATACCCGTAATAGTAATTTGATTAACCATTTTCCGAAATGAAGCATCACACCAATTAACTGACAAAATACCATTAATCCCATTTTCACAACCAATGATCGTATAGGCAGCATCTTCAATCGCTCGCGAATATATTTTATTAAGCACCGACCCTTTAACCGACGTTGTTTTTCCAATTAAATAATTTACCAAATCAATTCCATGAGAGGCATAGTCATACAAACAACCTCCTCCCTCCGATTTCTTGGATCGCCACGTTAAGCCCTCGGGTTTCTTAACAACATTTCCATAAACCTCCATAAAGAAATGATTAACCTCTCCAAGCAACTGAGCGTTTAACAATTCCTTAACTTTCTGAAAAACCCCTACAAAACGACAATGATAGCCTACCTGATTGACTAAACCTTGGGATTCCGCTAAATTCGCTAAAGTTAACCCTTCTTGTGGGTCTAAACAAAATGGTTTCTCACAAAATACATGAATTTTATTCTCCAAAGCAAGACGCACAACCTGTGAATGAAGATTTGTCGGCGTAGCTACAACAATGCAATCCAGGGAGCCCCCCATCATCATTGCCTTAAAATCCGTAAAACATTTATACCCACCGTACTTCTCCATAGCTGTAAGAATAAATTTAGAAGAATCGCAGACTGCGGCCACCTTCACGTCCGCATGCGCATTTAAGACTGCCAAATGTGATATGCCCATTCGGCCAAGACCAACAACTCCAGCTTTGATCATAATTTTTCCTCTTGTTGCAAAAGTTTTAATCTAATAAGATTGTAGGCTTGTTTACCCTTATCCAATAACTCGAAATTGACCTCCCTATCTTTAATCTCCTGCCAATAATTCATAGCAAATTCTGCCGTTAAATCAGGCTTATGGACAAGAAACCCTCGCTTGATAAGATATTTATCCACATCCAACAACTCTGATTGGTAAACAGATATCGTCGGTATCCCCAAAACAGCCATCTCACGCGTCATAGTTCCGCCGGCTCCGATAAAAAAATCACAATTCTTAACTATTTCCTCTATCTTTAACGGCTGGACTGATACATTTATCCCCAAGAATCTTCCCGCAAGATAGTAATTTTGTTGATGCAGATCTCGGGGAAAAATCGTGATGTCTGCCCTATCCCGCAGCCCTATCAGCAAAGAATCCATAAATCCCTGCTGTCCTTTATAATACTGAGCAGTTCTAGGTTCAGGTCGAATGAAGATCGCTGGCTTTTTGTTTTTAATTACAATTGAAGCGCGCTCCTTTAGTAACTGAATCAACGGCCAAAGATAAAAACCTTCTTTCACTCCTGGATATTGAACAATTTTATGCACATTCGCCCATTGCTTCCTAACCTTATCTCGATCAAGAAATTCCGGTATCAGGATCACACCCGCACAAATAAACGCCATGATGTTTCCTAAGGCATGCTCATTGTCATTCATATAAATCGATGGAATTCCTAGCAACCGCGCTACCAAAGGAGAGTGGAAGGAGCTATGTGAAATCGCCACATCCGGCCGCTGCTTCCTCAAGAACAAATACAATTGGGCTACCCGGATAGGATACCCGAAAATCTTCATCAAAAAATTAGCACCATAATGCTGTCCAACAACAGTGAATTCGAAATTATGAATTTTTAAAAGATCTACCGTATTGGCCAAAGGCCGTGCTGTAATAATAACATCGTGATCTTCTTGTAGATCCCTGATGAGATTATTGAAAATATTAATATGCGGCGAGTTTGATATGTCAAACCAAATTTTCATTTTCCCTCAATCACTTTGTTCAGCTATTAAATCACTTCGCATATCTTCCTAACTATTCGCTCAGATGCATGACCATCCCAAAATTTAGGAACGCGGCTTTTCTTACGCCATCCTTTAGTTAAAATATCATTTACTATTTTTTCTATCTTCTTAATACTTAAGCCGACCAAGAAATTCGTTCCTTCTTCTATCGTTACCGGCCGTTCGGTATTTTTACGCATTGTAAGACATGGGATTTTCAAAACAGTTGTCTCTTCCTGGATACCTCCGGAATCGGTCATTGTAAATTTAGATTCCTTAATAAGCTTGGTAAAATCAATATACCCTAACGGACTGATCATCTTCAGGTTGTCTAATGCCTCAAATTTATCCAGCACTCCATTATTACGCATCATCTTTCTAGCACGCGGATGGATGGGATAGATTATTTTAACCGGCAAACTCTTCAAGATACGATAGATAGATAATAGGGTCTGACGGTTGTCTACATTACTTGGCCTGTGCAAGGTTAAAACTGCATACGAATGTGGCTTAAGGTCGAGATGGTTCAGTATACCCGATCTGTTGATACACGCCATATTGGATAGCAGCGTATCTATCATGACATTGCCCACAAAGAAAATTTTACTGCGGTCGATTCCTTCCCTTATAATATTTTTTATGCCGCTCTCTTCTGTTACGAATAGATAGTCTGACAACGAATCCGTAATAGCTCTGTTTATCTCCTCCGGCATCGTCCTATCAAAACTTCTTAACCCAGCTTCCACGTGCGCAATCTTAACCCCAAGTTTAGCGGCAACGAGCGAACAGGCGAGCGTCGAGTTGACATCACCCACGACTATTATTAGATCCGGCTTCTCATCTAATAGGACTTTCTCGAACGCAATCATTATCTTTGCTATCTGGACAGCGTGCGAAGCCGACCCAACATTTAGGTAAATATCCGGCTTTGGTATTTTCAGCTCCTGAAAAAAAACGTCCGACATCTCAAAATCGTAATGCTGACCTGTGTGTACAATACGAACTCTAAAATGTTTTCGATAGTTCTTAAATTCTTTTACAAGCGGAGCGATTTTTATAAAATTTGGGCGCGCTCCAGCCACCAACACGATCTTTTTAGTCATCTTTTTTACCTCTAAATTTTTGCTTTAAAAGCATCTATAAAAATACAGCATTGGTCGCGAGATGCCTCTTTCTCATGCGCCTTGGTTCTTTCAGAAACCTGTAAAACAAATCCAGATTAAGCACTCTTCTCAATGTATAATTTTCTCATCATTTCATATAAGGGCGTCAATACTTTCTGCGGAGTATATTCCCTGACAGAGTTTACGCAATTATCTTTTGTATAAATTTGTGGGTTGGATAAAATTTTTTCCGCAGCTTTTGATATCATCTCCGGATCAAAACTATCAACAACTTCCCCTGAAAATCCGTTTTTTACTACTCTATTAACTTCGCCGACATTGGTAGTGACAACCGGTAATCCGCACCCAAGAGCTTCCAGCACACAGATGGGCATCCCTTCGTAATTACTGGTAAGTAGTAGCGTATCCGACGCGTTATAAAAATCGGCAAGTTTATCCTGCGTCATACTGCCTAAGATAAACACTCTCCCTTTCAAGCCCTTCTTTTTTATATGCTCTTCCAATTCGCTTCTTAGATTACCTTCCCCTATTATAAGTAAACATATGTCATTTTTACGACACGCCTTTAAAGTATCTATTAATTTAAGTGGGGATTTCTGCTTCTGTAGTCTTCCGACAAATAATAACCATTTATTATTTGTCGAAATAGAGGGATACTCAACCATTATTTTTTTCCTGATTGAATCCTTATCCGCGTTTAAGGGGTGGAATATTTCAGCGTCCACATAAGTAGGCAAAAATGAAAATTTTTGAATTTGACTACTGTGCTCATTAGTCCAGTTCTTCAATGTATCGTTATTAACAGTATAGACATGATCGACGTGCTTAAAAACGAATTTCTCAAATTTAAAATATAGCGAAGGGGCTTTAGACCATAAAAATTCACTAATATTCTTTTCCATCTGCTTTTTGATGTCATTATGGACAACTACTATCATCGGCTGTTTAAATCGTAAGAATGCTATAACCGGCTCTATCCTATTAAAAAAAAGCAGGCTATTTTTAACATCACTGCCGGAGAAAAACAACGTGCTTGTGAAGCGGAGTGACAGCGGTATAATCGTTCTTTTATTTTCATCTTTTTCGAAGAAGATTGGGAAAAATTCAATTTCTTTGCGGCCCACTTTTAGTAATGTCCATCTTTTTACAGGCCTACTCTCAGTGTCAGAGGTAATGCCTATAAACTTAATTTTAAAATCTTCCGGAGCATATTTTATAAATCCTTTAAGAAATGTCGCAATCCCACCTACTCTCTTACCATAAAGATCCATCGGATGAATTATGCTTATCTTCGTGTCCATGACTATCCTAAAATGTTCTTGGAGTCGTTATGTTCTATCAATCTCGAATTTGCGAGTCCAAGGCATGCAAAAATAAAAAAGTACGGCGGTGGACTTAAAAATATCGGTTGCGCAACAGATTCAAAGACTGCTTCCACTAAAACCATCATAACTCCAAGGGCGAAGGCCTTTACTATTAAGTCATCGGTCCTTTTGAATATTTTCATCATGGTATAAGAAAATGAAAATAATATCCACACGTACATAAGGATCCCGATAAAACCGAATTGCCCAGTTATATATGGCCAAAACGTGTCTGTTAAAAAATGACCATCCTTTTCTAATCCGTAAACAGAGCTTATGCCATATCGGCTATAGAGAGGACTATAATATATCGCAGCTATCCATCCCCCAAAGGTTCCCAGCCCGGAACCAAAGGGAAAAAAATCTTTGGCAATACGAAACCCCGTTGAATACAAGACATTTCTTGCTACGTTTTCCAACCGCGGCCCTCGTAGATAAGTATGAACTTTATCATCAATAAGCAATTTTGCTCTAGCACCAAAAAACACTCCCAATAGGAGCAGGAGACAGCATGCTATAGCTATAAACTTTATCCTTCGTTTGCCTGAGATAATAAAAAATGGCAACAGACCAGCAAATAATATGCCAATCATTGGCTTAAATCTCATCGACAATATCAAGCCGAATAAAAACATAACAAAAAGAAATAAATACTTTTTTTTACCCACTACAGAATAAAAAGCCAGGGCAAAACAGGCGCTGAAAGCCATAAACCAACCAAAAACACCGGGATGTATGAAAATAGATTGAACACTCGGTATACCAAAACGATATTCGACAAACTGACGACTATGAATCAATGCTCTGAATGATTGCGGCGCAATCAGGTCGACTATCCCGAGCATCAAAACAATTACTGCTAGGCCAAAAAATGCTTTCATTGTTTTGGATAAATTTTCTGAGCTAAATTTTAAACTATAGAAAATATAAAAAACCATAAAACCTTTTAATAGCAAAAAGAGATCAAAAAATGCCATTTGATACGGAACTATACGATTTTTAATAGAGCTGCAAATCGCGATCACAACAAGTAATGATAATGGGATGTCAATATCGCTTCTTCTCCACAAAATCTTATTAAGAGAGGCATTTTTGATTATTGTGATTAGAAAAAATGTCAGGACCAGGCCTTCTTCAGATCGCTTAATGACTGCTTCAAGCTGAGGTATCTTTTCAAATTGAAAAGCAACAAATCCCTGAAAAAGCAAATATACTGAAAACACTGCTAATATAACTTTAGGAAACCTGAAAAAACCGATACAGATCATAAATGCCAATAGTACAATAAGGGATATTTGAAAAGGGACAAATAAAATAAAAATCCCGCATATTGTGGCGACCATTGCCAGCGAAATACAGTTTTTCTGAAGCGCATTTAGCATGCTTAAAATACTTTCGGCCTGCAGACCATTTATTCGTTTCCCATTAGTTTATTAATTAAATCAAGCACTCTTTCCGTTGATCTATTGTCTTTGTATTTATTAAATTTTTCATTCACTCTTGACCTATCCATTTCGTATAAATTTGGTTGATTGATACTTAATTTCATTTGTTGCAAAAAACCAGAGAAAGACAGTACTTTTGAACCGGGTGTATTATCATTATAATCAAATAAAAACCCTCTTGTTTTTTCATATTCTTCCAAGTCAACAGGAGTGAATATGATGGGTCTATTAAGAAGCAAATAATCGAAATATATTGAGGAGTAATCCGTTATCAGAATATCGCTGATATTCATTAACTCTTGAATATCAATTTTACAATCGCCGGCTGGCGCAAAAAGGAACTGAGATGCATTTTTAAAAAGCTTTAGAATGCTATCATTCTCATAGTAATGATTTCTAAGAATACATAAAATTCTATTAGCTTTTAAAAATTCATTTAACTTACCTATATCAAAATCTTCGAAGGGAAAAAAGGCATTGTTGCCAGTTTCACGGAAAGTAGGGCAGTACAATATTACCTTATCAAAGTTCAATCCTTTCTTTTTGCCAATTTTTTCCAAAACATCCTCTTTGTTTAATTCTTTAAAAATAATATCATTTCTAGGATTACCGGTAATAACAAACCTTTCCTTGCTAATTTTATAACAGTCCTCAAAAAGCTTTGAGACATAACAAGAAGGTGATATAAAATAATTACATTTGCTCATAAAAAAATCACTTGTCCAGTCAGTAAGCCTATATTGCTTTTTAAGGGTTCCCATTGTTTTTAATGGCGATCCATGCCACGTCTGTATAATGACCTTTTTATGGGACAATAGAATATTTGGCGCACCATTATTATTCGTACCGATGAAATATTTGGTTTTTCTAATCAAGCACAACGACTTGAAAGAATATAAATACAAAACATTCCTTCCCTGCGATTTTAAGTACTCATATACCTGCGGATTCTTTGTAAGCCAGTAACATTGGTACCTCTCATCATTTTGCATGGCATCATAAATATACTTCGAATTACCTGAATATGAATTACAGGATCCGCTTGTAAATATCAATATTTTTTTATCGGTTTTTATAAATAAATCTACAAAAGAGAATACAATATATCCCAAGACGGTTAATAAGTATTTAAATAGGCTCATTGATTTACGTAGACTCACTATTCCTCACTATTATTTTATTAAAATATTGCTTAAGAAGAACGTACTCAATCAAAGTTACAAAAGAAGTCGAAAGCGCTATTCCTGCTACTCCCAGCCGTTTCATAAACATATAATTGAATACTATATTACAAACATTTCTCAGCACACCAACAATCATCAAAAAATGCAACTTTTTCAAAACTACCAAAGCTCTTATTACAACCCTAGCCAGAATATATGGGACTAAGCCAAAAAGATAACATACGAAAGTTAAATTTATCTGATTTAAAACATGCGGCGTTAATGCTCCTCTTCCATATACTAGATACACGATTATCTTACTAAATAATAATAACCCCGCCGTCAGAATCGAACTTGCTAATAATATAAATTTAATCGCTTTATTAACATCAATGCTAAGTCTGACAGCGCCATGCTTCTGATACCTTTCTGACCAATGAGATAGCAGGGTTACGATAACCCCAGAACTTAAAAAAGTTACCGGTATGGTATAAAGCCTATCTGCGTAAGACAACACAGAAACCTTTGTAGGCCCCAACCACGTCGCCATGGTTTGATCTATTATTGGATTTAATCCAACCGCAACCATCCCCAAGACCGGGTATAAGGTGATAATGAATAATTCTTTCAAATCATCGCTAAATTTAAAAGAGAATCGCCAAGAAAATAAATGGTGCTTACGTATTGACCACAATAATATACAAATCCGAAATATCTCACCTATTACATAACCTCTAGCAATAGAATACACGCCCCAACTGTCTTTAAATAGAAATATTATCAACAAATTTATAATTGCCCGAAAAGCTGGGGATAGGGCAGGAGTGGCAAATTTCTTATAGGTATTCATTGAACCTGCCAGAATACTGGATATTACTAACAAGACGGCTAGGGGAGATAATTCAATCATCAATCTGATTATTAAATTTAATGACTCCGTATCGAACTTGGTGATCATTGAAAGTATCGGTCTGGCCAATATAATAAATACGCACGTAAATAATAACAATATCGGTATCAAAAATATGATCACCCTACTAACAAAGCTACCCACGTCTTCTTTTTTATTTATTAATTGACTGATTAAAGGAACGACGGTATTTTCTATGGCGGGAGCAACGGTAATTGATAAGAATAATATAACTCCGTAAGCAAAGAAGAAAGCATCTGTATAATTGCTAATACCAAACCATCTTGCAATGAAGAATGGTATTAAGAATCCGACCCCCTTGCCTATTATTGATAGAACAGAGGTGGTTATTGTGTCTTTTACCAGAGGACGATTTTTTATCTGGCTAATAAAGTCCCGCAAATATTTCTTCATGCTTTAGCGCTTATGCCTCAATTCATCTACGGCCTTATTGATAATGGTGGAAGATACTCCGCTTGTATATGGAAAATAAATAATCCTTACGCCGACTTTTTTAAATTTCTCCTCTACTTCCTGCCACTTCGGAGCGTTAAACCAATCATCCCCTACAAACATCAGATCAAATTTTAACTTCTTCCAAGCTTCCATCTTATCCATGGTCACTTGAGGTATGGCCGCATCTACGAATTTGATATTCCTGACAATCTCCAATCTTTCTTCAAATGGTATGACTGATTTCTTATATTTATATTTTACCAGCTCATCCACCGTTACCCCTACGATCAACTTATCGCAAAGCGCTTTGGCGTTTTTCAATAAATTCAGATGGCCAATGTGAAAAAGATCAAATACTCCTGTGGTATATCCTATAATCATAGCTACTCCTCCTTTAAAGATTGTTTAAATTAAATTCAAACCATTTATCCATACCATTTCCATCTGTTTTTTTAAGTCCAAATATATCATTAAGATTAACAGGGAAGCCGACTTTCGGCCTGTCAATGATTTGCGCAGGGATTAGATCCGAAAATATTCTTTTCAATGAGCCCTTAACGACCCCCTTGGGCATCTTGTAATCAAAAGGCACCCCAGCCAGGCGTTCAACCAATCGATAATCGACAAAAGGAACTCTTGCTTCCACTGCGCATAACATCGTAGAATTATCCAGTCTTCGCAGTAATCCATGAAGATGTGCCACCTGAAAAAATGCCGCTACAATATTTATTGCCTTGCCGTACTTATAAAATGGTGACACTGCGTCCTCGACTATCTCCAAATCACTGTTTGAGCCATATGAATACAATTCGCTGAATTCCCCTAAATCCCAAACAGACTCTGCCGCCCACCTGAATATCCGGTCATAACCGAATAGCAACTCATCCGCGCCCTCACCACTAAGAACCACGGTATTGAATTCTTTGACCGCCTTAGTCATTTTATACAACAGAACTTCATTTGGTACAGACAACGGTTCCCTCCTTTTCTTTATCATAGAGGTGGCCAAAGGCAAAAACTCATCTTTTTTAATAATTATTTCATGATGTCGGCTATGGAATTTTTTTGCCGCTAATTTCCCCCAGTTAAACTCATTATTATCAAAAAAACCTACGGTCCAAGTATGTGGCTCTGAGGCTAAACCGGCAACAATGGTACTGTCTACCCCCCCGCTCAGGTAACTTCCTACCGGAACGTCCGAGATACATCTATAGGATACCGCAGATTCAATCAGAAAACGCAGCTCCTCATCTTTAGGTGGCTCCTTATCTTCAATTTGTAATTCCCAGTATTTTAAGATTTTACCGTTTAGAAGATAGTGCCCGGCAGGGAACATTTTAATACTAGAATATAGGGTCCTGCCATTAAAGAATATTCTAAGCTTCTTATACTGCCTTAATCCTATGTCGTCAATCTCCGTCTTTCCTGTCAAATCAATTATAGCGGAAATTTCTGAAGAAAAGATAGTCCTGCTATCGCTCTCGTAATAATATAAAGGCTTAACCCCAAGCCTATCCCTACTCGCAAAAATATCCTCAGTTGCAGTATCTAGAATCACCAAGGAAAACATGCCGTTTAACCATCCTAACATTTTAGGTCCATATTTTATATACAAAGACAGGAGCAATTCGGTATCCCCAGTGGTTGACATTTTAATGCCATGTTCTCTTGCTAATTCCTTATAGTTATATATCTCGCCATTGTAAACCATAATATATCTACCATCGCGAGAGTAAAACGGCTGATTGCTACGATTATCTAAATCAATGATTTTCAAACGATTGTGCCCTAATTTAAACTGCTTATAAGAGGCATAGCATAGTGGAACGTCAGGACCCCTATGCTCCATCAATGATAGCGCTTTTATAAAATTATCTTTTTCTATGCCTCGATCATTAGTAAACAGAATTCCGCACATGGTAATTAAAAATGCTGGCTAATTCCTATGCATAATAATAAATGACTAGGGTAGCCCCCGCATTGTCTCCTTTTTTAATCTCATACAAAATCATCGGTCTTTTTGTTATAGCTTATTTTATACGCATCAATATAGTGTTTATTGGTTAATTATCGTCTTATCTTCAACAACAAATGAATTTCCATGCCATCCAAACTGCATATAGGGAACTAACTCCCATCGAGGGTGCTTTGAAAATAATTCTAATGCTGCCATCCTCTCTCCAGCAATCTGAGACCGTGACCAGCAGAAATAATCATCAAAAGCAATTATCATTCCATGCTTAAGGTGCGGCATTAAAAATTCGAGAACGGTTTTCGTGCTTGAGTATAGATCGCAATCAATATATGCAAGAGAGATGTTGTCTGGCAAATTTATCGTGTTGGTTGCAATTAATGTTTGTTTGTAAAACCCCGGCACTGCGGTATATGCATTGCGTGGTATTTTGTTTGAATTGCATATTGCGTGAAACTCATGAAGAGTCGTCATCATGTCCCCTTTTTTCCAAACTGGATGTTCGTCTTTGGCTCCTTCTGGGGCAGGGAGCCCTTGGAAAGAATCAAAAGCCCATAACTTTGTTTTGTACGCATGTCGTTTAGCTTCATAGTAAGCTAGCGCGAATGTCATTCCGCCACGGCACCCAAATTCCACATAATCACCTTCTATACCGTTAAAAGAAAGGACTTTGAATGCGTTGTAAAAGAACTCCTGCCTACATGCCATATTTCGTACCGCAATAGAAAAATAACACATATCACTAAGCCGCTTCAATATGTAATGCTTTGCTTTCCTTTTTATGTTTTTAACCCATCCAAACATTTCGCATCCTTTCGTTAGCCACTTATACTCTGTTCCCTTATTATCAATGCTTGTAATCGGTAATCACTCTTTTTTATTATAGCATAAAAAATGCGCTAAGCAGTATGTTTTACCTGGCGCATTCTTCAGTTGTTATCTATCTATGTTACGTTTAATTGATCGGATCAACTACCCCTTTTGGTCCCCCTGCCATAGCAGAGGTAGATGTAAACCCGCCTTCAGCTACTTTACCATAACCCATTATCTGGTTATTAATATCGAGCCTTTCAGAGACTTCGGGATCAGCATTGTATGTGGAGAGCTTGGTCCAGGCATCGCTTGAATGCTTCCAAAAACCGTTTGAGCCGAAGTCGGCTATGATATCGTATGATCCGCTATCGTCTGATTCTGTAAGGATAAAAGAATCGGCGTTAAACGTTGACAACTTCTCCCATGTGCTATCGGAATACCGGTAGAAGCCTCTTGAGCCAAAGTCGCCTACGATGTCATAGTTGTCATTGAATAAGGCTGAGAGCTTAAAGGAGTCGGCGTTTAGCGTAGATATCTTAGCCCATACGTCATTCGAATAGCGGTAGAAACCGCTTGTGCCGAAGTCGCCTAGAATATCATAGGTGCCGTCTGTGCGCCGGTCTGAAAGCAGGAAGCTTTCTGCATTCAATGTGGATAGCTTCGTCCATGCGCTATCGGAATAGCGGTAGAAGCCTTTTGCACCGAAGTCACCTACTATGTCATAGCTGTCATTGTATAGAGCTGAGAGCGCAAAGGAGTCGGCATTGTAGGTAGAGAGCTTATTCCATGCGTCATTCGAATAGCGGTAGAAGCCGCTTGAACCGAAATCACCTACGATGTCATAGGTGCCGCCTATACGCTGGTCTGATAGCAGGAAACTGTCCGCGTTCAATGTGGATAGCTTCGTCCATGCGCTATTGGAATACCGGTAGAAGCCTTTTGTGCCGAAGTCACCTACTATGTCATAGCTGTCATTGTATAGAGCTGAGAGCGCAAAGGAGTCGGCATTGTAGGTAGAGAGCTTATTCCATGCGTCATTCGAATAGCGGTAGAAGCCGCTTGAACCGAAATCACCTACGATGTCATAGGTGCCGCCTATACGCTGGTCTGATAGCAGGAAACTGTCCGCGTTCAATGTGGATAGCTTCGTCCATGCGCTATTGGAATACCGGTAGAAGCCTTTTGTGCCGAAGTCACCGATGACGTCGTAAGAGCCATTATAGCCATCGGAAAGCATGAAGGAGTCGGCATTGTATGTAGAGAGCTTTGTCCACTTGCTATCTGCATACTTCCAGAAACCCTGGCCCGTAAAGTCGCCAAAGATATCGCCAGAGCCGTAGGTTTTAGTAACTCCCATATCATCCACGGTTTTAATAAGCTGACCGGAACTACTGTATTCCCTGAATACCACATCGCCATTCGGAGTTCCATCCTGGTCGAGCATCCAATGATACCGCAACGTCGTTCCGTCGCTGAAATATTCTTTCGTCTCATACAATGTGCCGTCTGATTCATAAAATTTATCGATCTTCATGACGGAAGGAGAAACATCGTAATAAACTATGCTCCTGGCCCGTACACCGCTTGAGCCAAGGAATATTTCTTCTTTTTTATTGTTGGAAGCGTAATAGCTGACCTGCATCTGTTCGCCGGTCTCAAGTGTTAACTTTACCATTTTTCCGCTGGCATATTCATATTCAGCGTGCTCGACGGTAACGCCTGTCAGATTATTGGTTTCCGAAATAAGGTACCAATTATTCATGTTTGATATATCTGAGCCAAAATAATTGAAATAGACGCGGGTAGTCACCAGCTTGATAGTCCCATCTTTCCCGTAATCGTAAGAGATTTGATACTTCGTCAGATATATTGAACTCGCGTCCCACGTATAATCGTTGATGACATTCGTCATGAAGTCATTGTGGTCGATGCGCTGTATCACTCTTCCCCGCTGGTCGGTCGTTGGAGCGTCGCTCGACAGAGCCGGAAATTCCGGAATAATATTATTCTCACGGCAATACTGCCACCAGTCGTGGAGTTCGGGGAAATTTATACCTTCCGGATTTGAGATAATACCTATATCGCCCCAGTTGTCCATTAAGCTTTCGAAGTCCTCCGCTTCGTTGTCAAATGTATATGCAGTGTATTGCCCCTCCTCCGGTGTTTTTCCTATGACTATGTAGCTCGAGCCGCCTCCTGTTATCGTAAGCGCGCCTGTCCCCTCTTCGTAGGTATACTCTACATCCCACAGAAACCAATAGGTGTTTAAGTCCAAACCTATTACCTTAGTAATATAAAACTCGTCTTCTTCGCCAAACCTCGCCTCTCCGGTCATGCCGTTCTCAAATTCCGCATAAGCGCCTATATCCCTTGCGGTTTCTGATGCGGGGTCGATAAAAATATATGCCGTCATTCCGCCGTATAAAGTCGGGAAATATTCGACGCCCCCTTCGATATATTCAACAATTGAGACCCCTGTGCCGTGCTTATAACCCAACTCTCGCCATATCTGCGTCGTTCCATCCCGGGTTTCAGTCCCTTGATATTCTCTGCCGCTATTCCATGCTCCAAGCCAGCCTGAACCGCTGATCTTTTCTAAAGAGTCATATTCGACAGGCAATGCCGTGCCACCGGATGTATATGCCACCTTAAAATATTCGAATGAAGCACCTTCGCTTGCGCCGTGAAGCACAATATTCCCGGCCTGGTTTATTGCAAGATAACCGCCGTAATCTTTATAGGCGGAATTATATACATCACTCCACGCATATGTCATATCCGGGTTTAGCTTCACGATAAAAAGATCCCTGGTATTATCCTGATCTAAACGTTGCCATCTTTCGCCGGCGATGTAAACATTGCCGGAAGAATCTGTAATAATAGATGTGACCTGCTCTTCATCTCCGCCATTATACTGGTAACTGCCTATAGGATCTCCGTCCTTTTCATAACCATAGACAAGGACGTCGCTGTTACTGTTATTCCATTTCGAGGCGGCTACATAAACATTGTCGTTATTGTCAACCGTGACAACGACATTGAAACTGGTCAAATAAGTATCAAACTCTTTTCTCCATAGAATCCCGCCGGTTGGGCCATATTTGACAACATAGGCCTTGGGGTTGCCGTATTCATCGCCTATGATCAAGGTAGCGACTATAGTATTGCCTTCGGAATCGGTTGCTGTTCGCGGATTTTTAACAAGCTCCTCATTATAAAATATCTCTTCTTCGCTGGAGCCCGGGACAATGTCATTATTTTCCCAGACGGGTCGGATTATCTTCTTGATATTAAGCGTATCGCCGTAATATTCGAACTCGTTAAAATTTGTATTGCCGTTCCCGTCGTTATATTCCCATCTCAAGAGCCTTCCCTGGCCGCGCACGCCATCCACACTATAGTAATTGCTGTCCTCAAACACATACCTATTATTCCCGTCGTTGTAATAGGTCTGATAACTCTTGAGGTTGCCGGAGGTATAATAAGTGATAGTATTTTCTACCGTCCAAGTTCCCTTCTTGGCTATATCAAAATTGCTTCCGTTGATATAATGCGTGATTGAGGCGAGTTTAAAGGCGCCGCCTTTTTCATAATAAATTTTTTCCGCTACTTTTCCGTGATTCGGATCCCATGTGTAGGTATACTTCACATTGTTGTAATCATTATGATCGAGGCGCTCTATCACTCTCGTAGGATCAAGAGGGTCGGGAGTATAATCGGTCGAAAGCGGTGGATATTCCACAGTTATATTATGAAGCGCGTTATATTCTTCCCAGCTGCCGAGTTCGGGGAGCGTCAGGCTACCCAGATCAGTAACAACCCCGATACTCACTATACTCGCCATAACACTGGAGACGGTTGAATCCTTGCCAGGCTTCGTAAACGTATACGCATTATATGGGCCTGTAGATGTCTTCTCTATCGCAATGTACTGGCCGCCGCCGTTCGTAACAGTCAATTTCCCGTCTACATAGGTATGATTCACATCCCAGAATAACCACCATGTGCTGCCGATATGGTTTTCAAAATAATAGTTCTTAAATTTCGTAGGCAGCCATCCGCCATCATTAGGCACACCTTCCACGATTGTATTATTATTTTCAAATTCAATGCGATACCCGATGTCCTCATTTGCCGTGTTTATATAATTAAACACGGTTATGGCGCCGAAATCAGACGGAAAACCTTCCGAAACTGTAACATCTTCCGGGCTGCGATCTATGATGGTTTTCCCTGTCCCTTCCACGAAACCCAAGCTGTAATAAGTTCCATCGGAATCCACGCATGTGTATTCCCTGCCGAACCATGGACTCCCAATATTGAAGCATCGCCCTACAGAATCTGGCTCGACAGATTTCTGGGTGCCATTGATATCGTATGCTATTTGATAGTATTCGGGAAAAGCATCGGACTTGTGCTGCGCCGCGTGCACGATGATGTCCCCGTTGGTACCGAAAGTGATGTATCCGCCGTGATCACCATTGCTACCATCGCCTGTAGCATAGGTCCTTACCCACTGCTCGGTGAGGTCCGAATTAAGCTTTATGAGAAAAAGACTGTTATCTGGTGTTCCTCCTGTCATTGTTATGCCCATTATAAAAATGTTATCTGATGAATCCACCTTGATATACGCAGGCACATTACTGCCACTGTCTACGGAGACAGGATAGAGGTAAGGAATTCCTACCTGAGCACCGGTGGCCGTGTTGAATTTATATACAATCACATGTCCGCCATCGGTCTCCCACTTGGTAGCAGCTAAATAGACATTGCCGTTAGAGCCCACCGCGTTTATAGCGTTAGCGCTGGATCCAACCGCATCGTATTCTGCCGCCCATTGATAGGCCCACGAAGAATTATATTTTATGACACGGGCCTTCCAGCTCCCAGATTCGCCGGGTATCAGGGCGGAAACATATTTGTTATCCTGGGCGTCGCTCGAAAAGATCGGATTAGCCCAAGGGTCTTCATCATAATAAGTATAACTTTCGGATTGATTCCCGATGACATTGCCGACGCTATCCGTTGTCGTTACTTCCTGCTTTTTTAAAATGAGCGTATCATCATAGTATTCATATATCTTCGTAGTGGTTCCGCCGTCATCATTTACCCGTATTTCGCTGATGACCCGGCCGCGGCCATGGCCATCATAAGAAGCGGTGCTCTTGCAATCGTAATAGTCCAGGTCTTCGTATGTGAAAGTCATGCCCCTGCCCCAGGAAGAATCAGACCATGATTTGAGATTACCGGAAGCATAATACTCCACCCTCGTCCCCAAAACGCCGCTTGAATTATAGGTTTCGGATGCCACATGTATATCGGTTGCGGAATATTTTTCGATAGCGCATATGACACTGGTGGTAGTCCAGTATGATATTATCAGATCGTAGCTACCGTCCGCCTTTTGCCTCCTGGATGCCCTGTTATAAGAATCATTAGCGTATTCAAAATAAATATAGCCGTTGGCATCGATAGTGGCCAGCGTCTTCGACTCTAATCTGTTAGCGGTGTTGTCGTAATAGGTTTGAGTAAGCTTTATTGTGCTCCATGCGGCATCTGAGTAGCCGATCTTGGTTATGACGCGGCTGGGTGTGGTGGCCGAATAGCTGTAGGCGTAAGACAGACAGCCGTCGGTATCTGCAACGGATCTTTTTGACTTATCCATCCTGCCTGCGATTTCGTCGATGTAATGGTAGTAGATGTTGCCATTGGCGTCGATAGTGGCTAATGTGATAGATTCAAGTTTGCTGGAGGCGTAGTATGTGTAAATGGTTCCATCCGCCATAGTTTTCTTTATTAGCACGCCGCTTGAATTATTCTCAGATGTAGTCAATAGTTGGTCGGACGGATTGTAGTTTCTGACATATTTAATAGTTGATGTGGTAGTCCAATATTCGAGAAGATCGTAACTTCCATCCGTCTTTTGACGTTTAGAAATTCTTCCGGCACTCTCATCGAGATATTCGTAATAAATGAAACCGGATGGATCGACGGCTGACAGGAGTTCCGCCTTCTTGCCGCCGGATGTGTAGTGAGTAGTAGCGGATTGGATTAAAGATGTTACAGGTAGTCCCGTATTCGGGTTTGTATAATATTGTTTGATAGGACCGATGTTTTTGTAGAGCCAAAGTTGTTGCGTAGCAACTATTGAACCGGAATCATCCGGAAACTGTAAAGTCAGAGTCAATGTAACTTTTAAGGAGTCCCTAAAGATTATTCCAGCGTTATTTGTAACATCTTCTAAGCCATTAACTGTAATACTGGACAGGGCTGTTATAGGATAGCTGTACTGCTGGCCAGCATAAGTAAAGTTCATATATCCCGTGGTGCTATAATTATAAGAGGTGTTAGCCTGTACTGCCACTGGAGTTATAGGCAAAGCTGAGGAATAAAGAAATTCTGTCCATGTTGCCACGCCGTATATCGGCATATAGCCTGCCATTCCATGCATCGCAAATCCAGACGAGTCAATTGTATAATACTCTTCTGAATTATCCGAAGAATAAAAAACGCATTTGGCGATTCGGCCGTATACAGTTTTTGTGCCATTGACGGAATTTGTGCTAGGGCTAACTATCCCCCCAATATAAGTTCGACTATCAGTATCCATCATCGGAAAATAGTCTGCAACGTTATATGTAATAGCAGCACCCGCCGTATGCGCAAACAATGCCGCAATGAATAGTACCGCAAGACCGATAGTCAATCTTTTCATAAACTGACGCCTCCTTGGATTTTTGTTTTCAATGGGAATGGTATGCATTGGCAGTATTATAGGTAAGGGATTAATTTAAGTCAATACAATTATCTAACTTTTACATTTTTAACCTTTCATCAATACAAATCAAATATTTCCCATAAGTAGCGATCAAGTAACTCCATCCATATCGCCTTGACCCTTCGACTTCGCTCAGGGTCTATCTAAAACATGCTATATAAACCTGACTTGTGGCTATTAGTATGGCCTACATGACATGTGGTTGCAGCGAGAGCGAATAGCGAGTCATTACTTATATAACGCCAGCTTCCTATGCTCTCCAAATAAGAAATATCCCCAGCCCCAGAAACATCATCCCCATCAATATTTTGATTGTTCCAAGATGCCTCCTCAAAATCTTCTGAAATCGGTCTGAGGTAGTGCCGGCGATGGCAAAACAGAATATTATCAATAGCGGCACTACAAACAAAAGATTGTACAATAAAAGGTAGCCTAATGCCCTTAACTCAGGGCCCGTGGTTTTTAAAATGAAGATTATGGTGGGTAGATAAATTTGGGCTGTGCACACCGCCTCCAATATGGAAACCAAGAAGCCGGTGACTATCGCGCTTATGGCCAACCTGATAAGGGGCTTTCTAATGATAGGATTGTTCACCCCGGTACGGATCCGGTAGCAAGACCCGATCACCTTATGGATTTGATTCTTTATCGATTGGGGTAGCGACAGTAGAAGGTTATCTGTAGACTTTGTCGATCTATATTTAATAAAGTCATATAATGCGTAGATACTAAAAATTATGCTGATAATCCCAACAGTAATATTTAGTATTTTCGTTAGTAACCAGAATCCCTGCAGCTTGTAAAGAAACTCGAATATTCCCAATCCTATTAAAACGTAGGTCAGATATACTGAAAGAATAAAGACCAGGCCGATCACGGTTATTTCCCGTTTCCGGTATCCCTGAAGGGTGAGAAAAGACATAAAAAACACAATCACTGTGAAAGCGCAGGGATTTATCCCGTCAATCAAGCCCACGGCCATAACTGCAGGCAGAGTGAAATTATTAAAATGCCTGACTAAATCTATTTTTGGCAGGGTTTGCGACTCGTTATCCGCCACGGCAACCGGCATGCTTAGCAGCGTTTCCAGGCTTTTCTTTACGTCACCTTTACCGTTTATGAAACGGCCTTCAAAATAGAAGACAGGCAGGATGTCGC
>CAYSSS010000016.1:0-29270 GCA_964433975.1 uncultured Planctomycetia bacterium | reverse complement strand
ACTAAAATATCGTCGGCGTTGACAAGATAGGTTTTAATTTTCCGTCGAGGTTTTTATTACCTCTTAGTGAACTGGAATCTCCTCCTTGCACGCTTACGGCCGTATTTTTTACGCTCGCGGGCTCTCGGATCGCGGGTCAAGAACTTCGCTTTTTTAAGGGGGCTCTTCAGGCTCTCCTGGATCTTGACGAGGGCCCTGGCTATACCAAGCTTCATGGCTCCGGCCTGTCCGCTGCCTCCGCCTCCCTCAACCTTCGCGAATATATCGTATTTTGTCGGCAGCTTAACAAGCTCCATAGGCTGCATGATGACGAGGCGGTGGCTCTCGCGGTTAAAATATTCGACGAACGGCTTTTTGTTAACGGTGATCGTACCGTTTCCCTCGAGCATCCTGACACGCGCGATCGACTTCTTGCGCCTCCCCGTTGCAATATACTGAACTTTCTCTGACATTGTCTTTACATGCTCCTTATGTTAAACCGTAAGAGGTTTCGGGTTCTGGGCCTTATGCGGATGATTCTCGTCCGCGTAAACTTTAAGCTTCTTCAAGAGCTTTGCCCCAAGCTTGCTCTTTGGCAGCATCCCTTTAACCGCATGCCTTATAACGTGTCCCGGGTTCTTCTTCATCTTGACTTCGAGCGTTTCGAGATGGAGCCCACCCGGATAGGCAGTATACCTTTTGTATACCTTATCGGCATTCTTATTTCCGGTGATCTTTATCTTACTTGCATTGATGACTATAACTTCATCCCCGGTATCCTGGTGAGGCGAATATATGACCTTATTCTTACCCATGAGCACGGTGGCCACTTTGCACGCCAGCCTGCCCAGGACCTTATCCTTGGCATCGACAAGGAGCCATGCCTTCTTTATATCTTTCTCCGGAATTAAATACGTTCTTGAGCTGTTCTTCATATGATCCCTTCAAAATGCTTAATATCCGCCTTCGCATTCAACGAGTAATAGGGTAAATGCTTCGGCGGATTGTCCCGCCGTTCTTTGGCGGGACAAAAAAACCGCCCCTTACTTAAGAGGCGGTTGATGATACCATACTCGCCCGGAGTTGTCAATATTATTATTGGATAACCCCTCTTTCCATCAGGTCCTTTTCGAGCTTGCCGGAATCCTGATATTTGATCGAATCTATGCCGAAAGCGGCGGCTTCCTTTATAAGGTCCTCACGGTCATCTATATAGAGAACGGCCGATTTATCACCGCCTGCCCGCCTTACCGCATCCTCAAAAATGAGCTTCTCCGGCTTTATGGCTCCAACGGCGAATGAGACTATTATCTCATCGAATATCTTCAATATATCGAACTTTTTCACGATATATTCGTAATGCAGCCTGCTTATGTTGGAGAGGAGGAAGAGCTTGTAGTCCTTTTTGAGCCGCCTGGCGATGGCGCAAGACCCCTCGTCTAGCCAAAATATGTCGTTCCATATGGAGACAAAGTCCTTGAAAGGCAGCTTCACGCGCAGGTGCCTGGTGATCCTGGCGTGAAACTCTTTCGGGGATATCTGGCCCCTTTCGAAGGCCTGGGTCAGCTTGGAATCAAAGAAGAGCCTGCGAACTTCCTCGGAATCGAGATGAAAAAGGTTCGCGAACTTCTTAGCCGAAATACTATGATCGAACCTTACCAGCGTGTTGCCCAGATCGAATATTATGACTCTATAACGTTTCTGCACTCCCCGCCTATTTCGCGCTACCTTTCATGAACATTCCGTACTTCATGTTTTTATATCCCTGCCACATCCTGCCCTTCTTGCACATCATGTTGCAGCTGTCCGCAAGACTATATAAGAGGCTCAAGATTATTATGGCCGTGCCGAGAGTATACCCTACGGCCCGGAGGATACCCTTCGTCTGCTTCTCCGCCAGTATGCACAGCACATAACCTATGGCGAGCGACATGAATAAAGCCAATACCCCTTTCATCATATACATACTCTTGCCCTCCCTTTCGAATTTGTGAAACAAATTCGATCCTGATCCCGCCCCAAGCCTATAACGAGACGTGGCGGGAGACGGATCTCTCCTTAGTATTCAACGCTCATAAGACATAAGCCCTTGGCCGGCGCCGTAGGGCCCGCCGATCTCCTGTCCCTCTTGGCTAATATCTCTTTTATACTCTCTTCGGGCATCTTGCCGCGTCCGATCTCGAGCAGAGTACCCGCTATGATCCTAACCATGTTATACAAAAATCCGTCGGCCCAGAGATCAATATATACTAAATCTGCGCGCTTTTCAATCTTTATATCCTTTATTGTGCGGACGGTATTAGATTCGCTGCTCTTGGCGGACTGAAACGCTTTGAAATCATGCCTGCCAGCGAGCGCCCTGGCGGCACGCCTCATAGATCCTATATTCAGTGGATAGGAAAAAGACGAGGCGAAATGCCTTATGAAAGGATCGGCGAAGCGTACGGTAGTAACGGTATAGCGGTACCTTTTCGCTATTGCCGAGCGCTGGGAATCGAACTCAAGTGGAGCGTATTCGGCGGATACTATCAGGATATCCTCGGCAAGCGAGCTGTTAAGAGCGTCCTTTACCTTTTTCAAGGAAAGATTGGAGCGCGTCTTGAAATTAGCGACCTGGCCCGCGGCATGCACACCAGAATCGGTCCGGCCCGCACCCGTCAACTTTATCTTGCACCCGGTTATTCTTTTGAGCGCCGATTCGATCTCTTCCTGGACCGTTCCGGCATTCTTCTGGAATTGCCACCCCGAGTAATGAGTTCCGTCATAGCTTATGACAAGTTTTATATTACGCGTTGACGATCTCCTGTTCGATCGTATTCATCCCGCTGTCTTTGCCCAAATACATAAGGCCGCCCACCTTCTTCACCATCTCCTCCACCGATGAAGGCGGCTTCAGGAAAGTTACTGTGCCAAAGGTAAAAGTCACGGGCCACCTGTTGGCCTCCATCATATTCAGCAGTACGTTCCGCATCCTGCTCAAGACTACCTGTGCGGCTTCGGCCCCCGTCTCCGGCAGGAGGATCGTGAACTCGTCGCCTCCGAAACGCGAAACTATATCGAGTTTACGCAAATTTTTTCTGACCGTATCCGCTACCGAGCGCAGGAGCTGATCCCCCGTCTTGTGACCGTAGCGGTAATTGACCACCTTGAAATTATCTATATCCATATAGGCTACCGTAAAAGGATGTTTATATCTCTCGAGCCTGGCTATCTCTCTTCCGGCCAGGTCATAAAAGGCCCGACGGTTCACGGCCCCGGTCAGGGCATCCACCCTTGCCAGCTCTTCATTTATACCAAGCGCCTCTTTCAACGAAGAGAGAAGAAACGTTACCAGAAAGAATAATACCAGCTCTATCGACATATTGAGATAAGAGGCCCCTGAGATCGACATATAGCCCTTATAGCTCGCATCACCGGCGAACCATAGCGTTGCGCATAGAATTGATATCAATACCCCGAGGCGCCTCGTAGTGAGCCATATGAAAAAAGATACAGGTATCAGATAAAAAGAGAGGAATGATAGATTGCCCCCCGCCACGTCATCAAGATACGCGACTAAAACGATAATCAGAGACCCCAAAGCTATCGATACTATCCTGGGCAAACTGCGAATCTTATCCGCTGCCGACATATGACCTCCCCATTGATTTCACTTGGATAACCGCAAGACCTGATTATAGTAATTATATATCGACTCCGTCGATTTTGCCATCAGGGCGAAGACTATATAGCAGACCAGTAGAGTCAAAAGCGTTATAAATATCTTCTTGGATCGCCTGTAGCGCGGATTTATCCAGACGAGTATCAGGGCGAGCGGCCCCACGCACAAAAACGCCACGACAAAAGAATAGGTGCTGAAGTACCACTTTGAAGGATCGAGCCTCATAGTCTTCTCCTGTCCTCCCTGCGTATGGCCAGTCCAAATATAAGCCAGCTCATTACTATGATGGCTACGCTCGCGGCCACGCAGTTGAGTATGACTATCTTTTTATCGATCGAGACGACCTCTTTCTTCAATACGTCAATTATGTAGGCGTCCTCGGAACTCTTCGCAAATATCCTTATCTTCTTGTCGAGCGAGACGTTCCTTTTATAGAGCGGCACGCCTATCGCAATATAGTTGAAGAGGATGACCGCTAAAAGAGTTGCTCCTATCCATACCCTTGCTTTCCGGCTCATTCGGTCCGTGCCTTTCTGGAATAATCTTCGACTATCCCGGCTATCTTTTCTACGGCCTGCTTCACTGTAAGTTTGCCCGTGTCGATACAATGATCGGCCCTGGCATAAAAGGGAGCGCGTTTCGCCATAAGATTTCTTATCTTCTGCTTGGGATCCTCGACGTTCAAAAGAGGGCGGTGCTTATATTTCTTGGTCCGCTCCATTATGATATTCTCGTCGGCGGTAAGGCCCACAACTATGCCGGACGCCTTCATTGTCTGCCAATTTTCATCGCGTAAAACGGCGCCGCCGCCCAAGTCTATGACTACATTTTCCATGGAGCAGGCGTCGCGCACGACAACCGCCTCCACGCTCCTGAAATATTCCTCGCCCCGCTTCGTGAATATCTCGTTTATGGTGCACTTCTCCCTCTTCTCTATGAGGTCGTCCGTTGAAAGATACCGCATATTGAGACGGTGCGACAATTCAAAAGCTATCGTCGTCTTGCCCGAACCCATAAAACCTACCAGGATAATGTTCTTCACGGCGCCCATTCTCCTGCTCTCATCCCGCCCTTAAGAATAGGCGGTCTTTCATATCGATTTGATCAGAACCTTTTGATCTGCGCCAGGTACCCGTCGTAATTGCGCCTCATCTCGGAGACGGAATCTCCGCCGAACTTTTCAATAAGCGCGTTTGCTATCTCTATGGAGCAGACGCCCTCTCCGATTACGGCGGCCGCCGGCACGGCGCATACATCGGACCTTTCCACCGTGGCCATGACCCGCTTCTTGGTCCTGATGTCGACGCTCGAGAGCGGCCTTCTCAATGTCGATATCGGCTTCATGGCGGCTCTTATCACTATATCCTCGCCGGTAGTCATGCCGCCTTCGATGCCGCCGGCGTTATTGCTTCCTCTGTAGAAACCTCTTCTTTTATCATAAAATATTTGATCGTGAACCAATGAACCCTTTAGCGCCGCGCAGGCGAAACCGATTCCGAAATCTACACCTTTGACGGCCTGTATCGACATCATGGCCCTCGCCAGAGAGCCGTCTATCTTCCTGTCCCACTGCGCGTGGCTGCCCAGGCCCGGAGGAACGCCATGGATCAGGACCTCAAAGATTCCGCCGAGAGTATCTCCTGCTCTCTTTGCTTTATCTATCTCTCTACACATACTTGCTGAGGCTTTCTTGTCCGCGCACATCACGGGCGACTTTATCGAAGAAGCGACTATCTTATCAAAAGTTAACTTTTTAGCCTTCGAAACCGCGGCGCCTATCGCCACGACATGGCTTACGACGGTTATACCGAACTCGGCAAGCAGTATCTTGCAGATAGCGCCCACCGCCACTCTTGAAACCGTCTCGCGCGCGCTTGCCCTTTCGAGGATGTCGCGAACATCGCTTAAATTATACTTAAGTATGCCGCTCAAGTCCGCGTGTCCGGGCCTCGGCTCGTAAACTTTAGGCAGCTTATCGATCGAATTGTCTATGTTCTTGACCAGAAGCGAGACGGGGCTGCCTATGGTGCGGTCCTTCCTCAGCCCTGAGAGTATATCGACCTTATCAGATTCAAGCGCCATACGCATGCCCCTGCCGTATCCAAGCGTCCGCCTGGCAAGCTCCAGATCTATTATCGATCTATCTACATGTAGTCCCGCCGGGACCCCGTCGACTATAGTTAGCATCGATCTTCCGTGTGATTCACCGCCCGTCAGATATCGCAGCATCTTGACCTCCAGATTTATGAAGTGTAATACTTATTAATACATCCCGTAGAAGAGCATACGGAGGATCTTCTCCCCAAAAAATATCGAGCATACGGCCGCCAGAGAGAGGTACGGCCCGTAAGGGATGATATCTCTGCCGTGCCTTATCTTCAGTATTATGCCCACTACGGAGCCGAATACCGGCGCCAGAAAAAATGTCAGCAATACCAGTTTCCATCCTATAAAGGCCCCTACCATGGCAAGGAGCTTAACATCTCCCCCGCCCATCGCTTCCTTCTTGAAAGCGAATTCACCAAGCATCCCCATAACGTATATCATCCCGCCGCCGGCCAGCGCGCCAAGGATCGAGTTCAGGAAACCATTGAGCCTCGTAGTTTCGTTCAATATCGAAGGGAAGGTTACGGCCAGCGCCAATCCCAATCCAAGTCCGCCTATAGAGACCTCATCCGGTATCTCCTGGATCTCGAAGTCTACGAATGTAGCTACTATCAAACCCGAGACCATCACGGCATAGGCAAAAAATTTCGGCGTTAACCCGAAGGTTGAAAACAATACAAGAAAGATCGACGCGGTAAAGATTTCGACTATAAAATATCTGATTGATATCTTCGCTTTACAGCATCTGGCTCTCCCGCCGAGGAAGATGTAGCCCAATATGGGAATATTATCATACCAATGGATCGCCGCTGTGCAGTTAGGGCAGTACGACCCGGGCACGACCACAGACCTGCCCTTCGGAAGCCTGTAGATGCAGACGTTCAGGAAGCTGCCTACGATCGAACCGAATATGAACGCGACTATCTTATCCATGGGATTTAAGGGCTTCCTTCAGTGCCTTCCTCATAACTTCAAGGGGCGCCTTTTTGGCGGTCCATAACTCGAAAGCTATGGCACCCTGGCATAAGAGCATGCCCAGTCCCGTAATTGCGTGCAATTTCATCCTCGAAGCCTCCTCCACAAGCTTTGTCGCTGGCCTGTTATAGACCAGGTCGTAAATACGCAGCCCCGGGTGCAATAATGCCGGGTCTATCGGCGACGGATCGCCGTCATGCATGCCAAGCGGCGTCGCCTGCACCAATAGATCCGCCGCGTCGAGCGACTCTTTGAAATTGTTCTTATATACGGCCTTAAACCTGCGATGATCGTAGTACTTTTCAAAATGCCTTCTCAGTTCATCGACCGCGTGATCGGCTATATCGGTGACAAATATCTCTTTTGGCCCGTTACCCAGGTACATGACTATGGCCCTCGCGGCCCCGCCCGAGCCTAGTACAAATATCTTCTTGCCTTCAGGCTCAAACTTTAGATCCTCTACAAGCGACCTGTAAAAACCCGGTCCATCGGTGTTGAAACCTACCAACTTACCGCCTGAGACCTTGATAGTGTTTACCGCTCCGAGCTTTTCAGCGTGCTCGTTCAATACGCCGTTTGCCTCTATGAACTCCTTAACCTTGATCTTGTGCGGTATAGTGACATTGACCCCGGCAATATTATCCTTTGCCAGGTCCTTCAGGAACCGCTGGAGGTCGGACGGCTCGACATCAAATAACTTATACTCGGCGTCTATCTTAAGAGCATTGAAGGCCGCATTTTGCATGGCGGGAGAAAGTGAATGCTCAACCGGATGCCCGATTAAACCGTAAGTAAGTTTTGCCATTATTTTTTATGAAGGAGCTTATTAACCGCATTCACATAGGCCTTGATGCTCGCCTCTATGATGTCGGTAGAGGCGCCCCTGCCCGACACGACGGTACCTTTTGATCCTATCTTGACCGAGACTTCACCCAGAGCGTCCTTGCCGCCGGTAACGGACTTTATCTGGTAATCGATAAGTTTTCCGCCGATCTTTATAACCTTATCTATGGCCTTGTAGCAGGCGTCCACCGGACCGTCTCCGCTTGACTTGCTCTCATAATGTTTGCCCTTATACCTGACGGCGATCTCGGCCGCGGGCTCTATCTTATCGCCGCTCGCTATATGGAAATGTTCGAGTTTAAGCTCTTCCGGGATCTTCGATATCTCTTCGTCGACTATCGTCTCCAGGTCCTCATCGAAGATCTCTTTTTTCTTATCGGCCAGCGCTTTAAACCGGCCAAAAGCTTTTTCGATCTGGTCTTCCTTTAATGAGAAGCCTAAGCTCTTTAGCCTCTCTTTAAAGGCATGCCTACCGGAATGTTTGCCTAATACTAAATTCGTTCCCATAACCCCGACATCCTCCGGCTTCATTATTTCGTACGTGATTCGCTTTTTCAAAACTCCGTCCTGATGTATCCCGGATTCATGAGCGAAGGCGTTTGCTCCTACTATGGCTTTGTTCGGCTGAACCGGCATGCCGGTCAGTTTAGAAACAAGGCGGCTCGTCTTGAATATCTCCTTTGTGTTTATACCCATGCTTATATTCCTGAATACGTCGCTACGCGTTCTTATCGTCATGACGATCTCTTCCAAAGACGCGTTGCCCGCGCGCTCGCCCAGGCCATTCATGGTGCACTCGACCTGCCTCGCGCCATTAAGCACCGCGGCCAAAGAATTAGCGACTCCAAGCCCGAGGTCATTATGGCAATGGACGCTTATTATTGCCCTGTCGACGTTCGACGCATTCTCCTTTATACCTCTTATTATATTGGCGAATTCAAAAGGCGTTGAGTATCCCACCGTGTCCGGTATGTTCACGGTCTTGGCGCCGGCATCTATTACCGCCTCGACCACCTTATACAGGAAATCCCTGTCCGTGCGTGACGCGTCCTCAGGCGAAAATTCGACATCGCCGCATCTCTTCCCGGCGTATTTCACCGCGGCTGCGGCCAGCTTCAATATCTCGTCTTCTGCTTTTTTGAGCTTATACTTCATGTGGATCTTGGAGGTGGCCAGAAATACATGTATGCGCGGAGATTTCGAATACTTCACCGCGTTATAGGCGGCGTCGATATCTTTTTCGATGGCCCGAGCCAGTCCGCATATGGAAGGCCCCTTCACCTCTTTTGCGACGCGTTTGACCGCCTCAAAATCGCCGGGGCTTGATATGGGAAATCCCGCTTCGATGACGTCGACGCCAAGCACGGCAAGCTGCCTGGCTATCTCTATCTTCTCGTTGATATTGAGGCTCGCCCCGGGACACTGCTCCCCGTCCCTTAGCGTCGTATCGAATATTATTATCTTCTCGTTATTCATTTTCTCGCATTTCAATAGTAAATTTTTTTGCTCTCATCGCAGGCGGAAATTGCAGTATGCCGCCTGGAGCGGCGTCATCTCACTCTTTTAGTAACATTTTTAGTTCTCGCATAATCCCCCGAGGGATGAGGTATCGAGCGGGACGTAAAAATCGCGAGCGGGCATGGTTTTTTGGCCCGCTATAACTTATAGCCAAAAAGAGCGAGCGATTTTTTCGAGTTCAATTTTCCACGCTGGGGAAAATTGAACGATCCCGCGAGGTACCCCGACCTCGGGGGAAGATCGCTTCAAACGGAAAAATTTTACGCCTTCTTCATCCATGGCATCATGTTTCTCAAAGACTGCCCGACCTTCTCTATCGGATGCTCATCGCCCTTCTTCATGAGCGCGTTCCAGTTCGCCCTGCCCGTCTCGTTCTCTTTTATCCACTCACGGGCGAACTTGCCCGACTTTATCTCTTTCAGCATCTTCTGCATCGCTTTGCGCGTTTTTTCGGTAATGACCCTGGGGCCGCGCGTAATATCGCCGTAACAAGCCGTATTGGAAACGCCGCGCCTCATTCCGCTGATACCCCTCTCCTGGATGAGGTCTGTGATCAATTTAAGTTCGTGCAGAACCTCAAAATACGCTATCTCCGGCTGGTACCCGGCATCGATCAAAGTGTCGAATCCGGCTTTGATCAGCTCGCTGACACCGCCGCAAAGTACCGCCTGCTCCCCGAAGAGATCCGTCTCGGTCTCTTCTTCGAATGTAGTTTCAATAACGCCGGCCTTCGTGCCGCCTATGCCCTTGGCGTACGCGAGCGCAATCTTCATGGCATTGCCGGATGCGTCCTGGTAGATGGCCACTAAACAGGGGACCCCCTTGCCCTCTTCATACATCTTTCTCACCAATGCGCCGGGCCCCTTAGGAGCGATCATGACCACGTCGATCTTCTTTGAGGGCTTTATCTGCTTGAATCTTATATTGAACCCGTGAGAGAATATAAGGACCTTGCCCTTGGTCATATTCTCGGCGATCTGTTCCTTATAAACTTTTGCCTGCACGTGATCTTCCGTCAGTATCTGTACGAGATCCGCTGCGGCCGAAGCTTCTTTCGCCGAAACGGGATTGAACCCGTCGGCCTTGGCCTGCTCGTAATTTTTTGTTCCGGGTAGCTCGCTTACGATCACCTCAAGCCCCGAATCCCTTAAATTAAGGCTCTGCCCGCGGCCCTGTATGCCGTATCCAATAACCGCGATCTTCTTGCCCTTCAGAATATTCAGATCAGCATCGTTGTCGTAATAGATCTTTGCCATGATTTACTCCTCCTTTTTATTTACTCATTTACTTCAGGCTTTCCATCGGCCTTCATGCCCTTTTCACCCGTTCCCAACGCTATCCTCCCGGTCCTGACGACCTCGACTATACCGAAAGGCCTCAGTAGCTCTATCAACCCGTTTATCCTATTCGAATCTCCGGTAATTTCCACGCTCACCGAACCCGGCAGCGCGCTCACAACCCTGCCGCCTACGGATTCTACCGCTTCAAGCGCGTCGTTGCGGTTCTTCGCGTTAACGCTCACCTTTATCAGCATAAGCTCCCTGTCCAAAAATTCACCCGATTTAAAATCGACCACCTTGATGACATCGATAAGCTTATTAAGCTGCTTCTTTATCTGTTCGAGAGTCTTGTCGTCGCCTTCCGAAGTTATCGTCATCCTGGAGACTGCCGGGTCTTCAGTCCGGCCCACAGCCAGGGAGTCGATATTGAAACCGCGCGCGCTGAAGAGGCCCGCTATGCGCGCAAGAACGCCGAACTTATTCTCAACCAGGACCGATATCGTGTGCCTCATGCCAGACCGCCGCTTATCATCTTATTTATCGCCTCGCCCGCGGGGACCATCGGGAAGACATTCTCCTCCTGCTCGACGCGGAAATCCATTATGACCGTATTCTTTATCTTCAACGCCTTATCTATCGCTTTCCTCACGTCTTTCTTCTTCGTTATTCTCATGCCGACAGCTCCGTAGCTCTCGGCCAGCTTGACAAAATCGGGAGTATCTAAGCAGAGTTTGGTATACGAATATCTCTTCTTATAGAAGAGCTCCTGCCACTGCCTTACCATGCCGAGACAGGAATTGTTCAATATGACTATCTTCACCGGCGTCTTTTCGATGACGGCGGTGGCGAGCTCCTGTATATTCATCTGGATCGAACCGTCTCCGGCCACATCAAATACCGGCATGCCGGGTTTGCCCAGCTTGGCGCCTATGGCCGCGGGGAAACCGTATCCCATCGTCCCCAATCCGCCGGAAGATATTATCGTCCGGGGCTTGATGAATTTAAAGTACTGGGCGGCCCACATCTGGTTCTGCCCGACCTCCGTGCAGATTATGGCATCCCCTTTGGTCGCTTCGTATATCTGTTCAACAACGTACTGCGGGCGCAGCTTATCATCATCCTTATACTTCATCGGATAAGCCTTCTTCCACCCGTCTATAGCTTTAAGCCATTCTTTGGTATCCGGCTTCTTAACCATCTTATTGAGCTGCTTCAAAACTATCGCGGCGTCCCCTACTATAGGTATATCGACATCCACAGTCTTCGATACGCTCGCGGGATCTATATCTATGTGCACAACGCTGGCGTGAGGAGCGAAGGCATCAAGCTTTCCGGTTACACGGTCATCAAAACGCGCGCCAACGGCTATGATGAGATCGGAATCCATTATAGCGTGGTTCGCGTAAGCCGTGCCATGCATGCCGAGCATGCCGAGCGCCAGCTTGTGCGTCATCGGGAAAGCGCCCAGCCCCAGGAGAGTCATCGTGACCGGTATCTCATTCTTCGTGGCAAGCTTATAAACTTCATCGGCCGCGTCACAGGCCATCGCTCCGCCGCCCACGTAGAGGATCGGCTTCTTCGATTCTCCTATGGCTTTGGCCGCGCGTTTTATCTGTCCGGGATGTCCGTTGTAAGTCGGTTTATACCCGCGTATCTGGACTTTTTCGGGATAATCGAATTCCGTCTCCTGCATCTGTATGTCGGACGGTATATCGACCAGCACAGGGCCGGGCCTTCCCGTAGAGGCTATATGAAATGCCTCTTTCATCACCTTCGCCAGATCCTTAACGTCCTCAACGAGATAATTGTGCTTGGTGATGGGCCTTGTTATGCCGGTTATATCCGCTTCCTGGAACGCGTCATTGCCTATAAGAAAACTCTTAACCTGCCCGGTTATGGCGACCATCGGTATAGAATCCATGTAAGCGGTGGCTATGCCTGTGACGAGATTCGTGGCGCCGGGTCCGGATGTTGCAAGGCATACGCCGACTTTACCGGTAGCCCTTGCGTAACCGTCTGCCGCGTGCGCCGCCGCCTGTTCGTGCCTTGTAAGGACGAATTTTATAGGAGCGTCGTAAAGCTGGTCGAATATCGGCAGGACCTGACCGCCGGGATATCCGAAGATCACCTCCACATTCTCTTTCTTGAGGCACTCGATCAATATTTTTGCACCGCTCATCTTCATATTTAATCTCTTCGTCATTGCGAGGAGGCCGTTAGGCCGACGAAGCAATCTCGCTTTTTAGAGACTGCTTTGGCCGCCTTGCGGCCTCACAACGATCTTTATGCTTTTAAAATTGCGCCTTCGGAAGCCGACGAAACGACCTTCGCGTAACGCGCCAGATAGCCTTCCTTCTCTTTTATCTCGGGGGCGCGCCATTTCGCCAGACGCGAGGCTATCTCTGCATCGCTAACTTTCAGTTCAAGTCTTCTGTTTGGAATATCTAGCGAGATCTCGTCCCCATCCTGAACTATGGCAATGATACCGCCCGCTTGAGCCTCAGGCGAAATATGTCCGATACAGGGTCCTTGCGTGCCGCCCGAGAATCTCCCGTCCGTGATAAGCGCCACGCTGTCTGCCAGGCCCATGCCGACTATAGCCGCGGTGGGAGAGAGCATCTCTCTCATCCCGGGCCCGCCCTTCGGCCCCTCATATCTGATGACGAGGCAATCGCCCTTCTTGACTTTGCCGGCCATGATGGCCTGCATGCACGACTCCTCGGAGTCGAATACCCGAGCTTTTCCGGTGAACTGCATCATGGCTTTTGAAACGGCGGTCTGCTTTACGACGCTTCCCTCAGGCGCGAGATTTCCTTTTAGTACCGCTATCCCGCCTTCGGGGTGATACGGATTCTTAATGTCCCTGATAACATCCTCATCCAGCACCTGTGCTTCATTAGCTATCTGGCTTACCGTCTTTGAGCTGCATGTCATGACATCGTTCAGTTGATTTCTCATGCGCTTCATTATCGCGGGAATGCCGCCGGCATATTCGAGGTCCTCCATGAAATGGTCGCCGCCGGGAAGAATATTGGTAATATGCGGAGTCTGGCGTGATATGGAATCGAAAGTGTCTATGGATAGCGACACTTCAAACTCTTTGGCTATAGCAAGCAAATGCAGGACCGTATTGGTCGACCCCCCAAGGGCCATGTCTATCTTTATGGCGTTTTCAAACGCCTCTTTTCTCATTATGGTGCGCGGCAGAATATTCCTTCGCACCAGATTGACTATCTTTTCACCTGACTCCTGGGCGATCCTGTCCTTCTTTGCCGAAACAGCCATAGCCGTGGCGCATCCCGGAACGCTCATACCGAGCGCCTCCGTGATACAGGCCATCGAATTGGCCGTATATAACCCCTGGCAGGATCCGGCGCCGGGGCACGCGCACATTTCAAAAGTATTGAGCTCTTCCTGCGAAATGTCGCCTTTCCTGAATCTGCCGACAGCCTCAAATGTATCCTTAACAAGCGACAGCCTCCTGCCCTTATAATTTCCGCTCATCATGGGCCCTGCGGTAACGACTATCGAAGGGATATTCAATCTTCCGGTGGCCATAAGCATGCCCGGCGTTATCTTGTCGCAGTTGGTAAGGCATACCAGCCCGTCAAAACAATGCGCTTTGCATATAGTCTCGACCATATCGGCTATGAGTTCGCGCGAAGCGAGCGAATACTTCATACCCGAATGGCCCATTGCGATGCCGTCACAGATACCCGGGATGCCGAAGAAGAATGGTATGCCTCCGGCCATCGCGATGCCGCGTTCAATGAAGCGCTCAAGCCGGTCCATATGGATATGCCCCGGTATAATATCTGTTCTGGATGTGGCTACCGCTATGAACGGCTTCGCCATATCGTCCTTTGATATCCCTGTTGCGTAGAGTAAGCTCCTCGCCCCTGCACGCTCGAGGCCCTTCTTTATCTTATCGCTCTTCATGGGCTCTCCTCTTATATTATCTTAAAATTATATACTATACCTTCGTGGGGTGTCAAATACTATATTGGGACGGTAAAATTTGTTATTTATATATGCGCGGAACGCGGTTGGAGATGGCGCAGATAAAGTCATAGGCTATCGTGCCGGCGAGGCGGGCAAGCTTCTCTATTCTTATCTCGTGGTGGCCCTGTTTGCCGACCAATACCACCTCATCGCCTATCTTCACCCCCCTGATATGGCCCACATCTATCATAGTCTGATCCATCGTAACCTTGCCGACAATCGGCGCGAATTGGCCGCGTACCAGCACCTCCGCCTTATTGGAGAGGCCTCTATGATAACCGTCGGCATAGCCTATAGGGAGAGTGGCTATCCTAGTCGGCCTCTGCGATATAAAGGTCCTGCCGTAACTTATTGAACGCCCGGGAGCTATATCCTTTAAAAATACCACCCTTGTCTTCAGCGACAAAACAGGCTTTAATTTTATCAATTTCGGGAATGTGTGCTTCGGATACATTCCGTAAATTATCAATCCCGGCCTGGCTAAATTCAGGTGAGCCCTCTTGTAATCTACGGTAGCTATTGAATTGGCCGCGTGCCTTAGGGGTATCTTTATCCAGCTCTTTTCGATAGCCACCAAGAGCCTTTCGAAAGATTCCATCTGATAAGCCGTGAAGAATTCATCCCGGCCGGCGCTTGAAAAGTGAGTGTAGATACCTTCGAGGGTGATGCTCTTTTCAGCGGAAACCTCTTTCACAAAATGGAGAGCGTCTTCGTGCCATACGCCTATGCGGCCCATCCCCGTGTCTATTTTTATGTGAACCTTTGTCTTAGTCCCCTTTTCCTCGTCAGCCCTAGCCAGAGTTTTGATCTCTTTCAATATATCGTGATTACAGAGCGTCAATGTAATATCCCGGTCTTTCGCTATCCGGACTTCTTCCGGCAGCACCGAACCGAGTATTAAGACCGGGGTCTTGATGCCGTGATCTCTCAAGCGAACGGCTTCATCGGTCGTCGCCACGCCGAGATAGTTTACACCCACCCCCTCCAGGACTTTCGAGACTTCGACGGTGCCATGTCCATAGGCATTAGCTTTCACGACCGCCATCATCTGGACATCCTTGCCGGCCAGCCGCTTCACCTGTATATAGTTATGCTCCAGGGCCTTCATATCCACTTCGGCCCATGTCGGGCGATACCGCGTTCTGGTCACTCCGTTCCTCGTCTTTACTTTTAGCTCTTTCATTATTTACCGGTTATATCGCATTCTCTCGAATATAAATAGAGCGGCTCAAGATCCCGGGCCTTGACAAATTTTTTATCTTTACAATATCCGGCTGCGAGCTTTGCCACCACCTGCGCCCTGGGATGCCAGTCTTTATCGAAATCGTTCTTTCCGGTATCTCCCAAAAATGTGACTTTATCATATTTGGATAATCTCTTCAAGAGCTCCTCTAGACCCAGGAGCAGATATCTTGAGATCTTTTTTACCGTCTTCCCGTCCGATTTATATATGCAGGCATATATTTTATTCTTCCTCGCGTCGAGCACGGGGCATATGATTCCTTTAAAACTTTTTGCATTATCCGCGATCACATCAAGCGTCGGCACCGCTACGATCTTCTTCTTCAACGCATAAGCAAAGCCTTTTACGACAGTAACTCCGATCCTCAGCCCGGTGAACGATCCGGGGCCCGAGCTCACCGCAAAAGCATCTATCTCTTTTATATCGAGCCCGGCTTTTTTTAAGAGCCTGCCTATGGTGGGCACCAGCAGCATCGAATGTCTTCTATGGGTCTTCTTGTGGAATTTCGCCGAAAGGCGGCCGTCTTTTAATATGGCGAGGCTTAAATAATCCGTCGATGTATCTATAGCCAGTATGATCATATTCTCTTGATCTCTATATTCCTATGCTTCTCATCTATGGCTACCAGGCTTATTTCCCAGCGCCTATCGGGCAGGAGTTCCCTGATCTTATCAGCCCATTCTATCACGGTAACGCCGTCACCATAAAAGTATTCTTCGCAATTCATGTCATCAAAGCCGGAGTGGCTGTCCAGCCTGTAGAGGTCAAAATGATAGAGTGGGAATCTGCCCTTATGCTCTTTTATTATGACGAACGTCGGGCTATTGACATAGCGCGCGTTCTTGACGCCAAGGCCTTTGGCAACGCCTTTGGTGAATACGGTCTTGCCCGCGCCAAGATCTCCGATCAGCGCTACGCAATCTCCCCTCTTCAGGCCTTTGGCAAATTTTACGCCTATCTCCATCGTCTCTTTGACGCTCTTAGATCTCTTCTTCAAAAATACAGGTATCCTTTTATCTTCATCTCTTCTTCTCTGCCGCTTTCCCTGAAGATCCTGTAACCATTCTTCTTCTCGGTGATCTCGCCTATCAGAGAGACCGGTGCGCCCGTCCTATTTAAGGCCGTGCGGTAAAACCGTTTCGCCTCCTTGGCGCTCATCGTGAAGAGGAGCTCGTAATCTTCCCCGTCATAAAGGGCGCTATTTACCGAAGGCGCATCCTTTGAAAGCGGTATTGCGTTCTCGTAAACGCACGCTCCTACGCCGCTGGCCTCGATTATCCTGTTCAGGTCGATCGCCAGTCCGTCGGTTATATCTATCATGGAATTTATTTTAAATCTTTTCAGTATCCGGCGCACCTCTTTCACTCTCGGTAAAAAGTTCAAGTGCTTTCCCTTTATCGAACCGCCAAGTGAACCCGTCACGAGGATAACGTCCCCGGTCTTTGCGCCGCTTCGTAACGTGAGCATCTCTTTTTCAACCTCGCCGATCAACGAGACATCTATCACTATATTTTTTGATCTGGAGATATCGCCGCCCACGATACTTACGCCGAATCTATCGGCGATACCTTTAAGGCCTTTGCAGATACCGTCCGCGACAGAGAGCTTCCGCCCGGGCGCGATCGCCAAAGAGACTACAGCGTATTTTGGAACGCCGCCCATTGCTCCTATGTCGCTGATATTACGTCCGAGAGCCTTCCATCCCGCTTGATACGGCGTTGCTTTCTTCAGGTCGAAATGCACGCCCTCAATAGTCATATCGCAGGTATACAACAAATACTTGTCCCGTCTCCACTTGAGCACGGCGGCATCGTCACCGGGGCCCTTTATTACGGTCTTATCGAGGCGGAAGTTCTTTGACAAGCGCCTTATAAGATCTATCTCACTTAAATCTCTTATTTTCATATCTACCCGTCATTGCGAGTCCCGCCAAAGGCGGGACGAAGCAATCTCTATAAGGTGTCATACAAATCCACAAAACCCGGATTCATGCTCTTTATCAAGACTATCTTCTTTTTTCTTGAACCGGCCTTGATCTGCTTCTCCCTGAGTATAGCATCTTCTATGCTGTCAAAAATTTCATAGTAAACCAGTTTTTTAATATTGTACTTGCTCGTAAAACCGTCGGTCATCTTATTTTTATGTTCATGGATTCTCTTTTGCAAATTGCTGGTAACGCCTGTATATATGACACTGTCTATTTTATTCGTCATTAAGTAAACGTACCCTTTGCGCTCTTGCATATATCTCTACTTTAGAGATTGCTTCGGGCACTTCGTGCCCTCGCAATGACGGACGAACTGGGCCTCTTAAGTATTCCCTTCTCGGTAATGATAGCCGTTATGAGCCCGTTCGGCGTTACGTCGAAGGCGGGATTATAAGCCTTAACATTCTTCGGCGCTATCAATTTACCCAATACGCCCCTGACCTCATCCGGGCTACGCTCCTCTATCGGTATCTCCCTGCCGCTTCTTATATTGAAATCGAACGTCGACAGCGGCGCCACGACATAAAAAGGTATCCTGTGGTATTTTGCGAGCACCGCAAGATTATATGTCCCGATCTTATTGGCAGCGTCACCGTTGGATGCGATGCGGTCCGCGCCGACGAATATCATATCTATCCGCCCTTTTGCCATGAGGCTGGCCGCCATATTATCGCAGATCAAAGTGGTATCTATACCTTCACGCATCAGCTCCCACGTCGTGAGCCTGGCGCCCTGTAAGAGCGGCCGCGTCTCATCAACGTATACTTTGATCGATTTACCCTGCCTCTTCGATTCAAAGAGAACCCCAAGCGCCGTGCCGTAATCGGCCGTCGCCAGTCCCCCGGCATTACAGTGGGTCAATATCCTCGAGCCATGTCTGACGAGCCCCGATCCGAATCGGGCCATGCGCCTGCAGCTCTTCATATCCTCGTCGGTTATCTCAATCGCTTCTTTAAGTAATATTTTCTTGATCTTGGCCACCGGCTCTAGCCTGTTATCGCAGGCAACTCTCTCCATCCTCTTGAGCGCCCAGAAGAGATTTACCGCAGTAGGGCGTGAAGAGCCCAGATATTTGGAGGAATTCCGCAGTTCTTTAAATAGCTCATTGAATGTCTTTGCCCTCGACTTCTTTATGCCTATGACAATGCCGAAAGCCCCGGCTATGCCGATCGCGGGCGCACCGCGTATCTCGAGCCTTTTTATCGCCCGCCAAAGCCTGCGGATATCATCCGTGGAAATGTATTTCAGTTTATGGGGCAAAAGCGTCTGATCGATAAATTTTACCTTCCCCTTCTTCCATGCGATAGTCTCTACCGGCATACTACCCCCATATCATTTTGGTAAGAACATTGCGCTTGATGCTGATCGCCCTGTAAGGACATACCTCATGGCAGCACAGACATCTCACGCATTTTTTGTAATCGATCGAGCAACGCCTCTTCTCTATCTTCATACAATGCACCGGGCAGGTCAGCTTACAAAGATTACATCTGGTGCAGACCTTATTATCTATATAAGGCTTAAACCTTATTAAAGACGCAACGCGGTCGATGACGCCCTTCGGCAGATATTTCAAAGGTGTCGTCTGCGGTAATTTAAAATCTTTTGCTGTGAAAGTATCCAGGCCGTGACCTAAGACCTCTATCTTTGAAAGGTCCGCCTCCCCCAGCTTAGCGAGGTACGCCTCTTTGGTAACAAGGATATCTAAGGGCGCTAACCCTACGATCTTCGCCAGGCACGAATCTATGGCAACCGCGTCAACTCCGGCCATGATAAGACTCATCTTTCTTATGACTCCGGACGACGGGCCGTCACCTTCCATCGCGACGATACCATCCACGACCGTGAGATGGGGCTTCGCTATGGAATAGACCTTCGCCACTATCCTGGAGAAATCTTCCTCCCTGGGCGAACGCGAGTGGCATTCGGCCTTATAGAGGCCCACCACTGAGCCGAACATATTTTTGACGGCTGCCGTCAATACCGTAATGGAGTGGGTCTTGAATTTGGGTATCGAAATGACCCTGTCGGAATCAAATATCTGGCGGGCCACGGGTATGCCGTCCACGAATTTGGACATCGTGAAGGCCTCGAGCTCGACGCCTTCCTCGCGGGCCACTCTCTCCATTCCGGATTTTTCGAATATCTCTTCTATATTCTTTCCGTAGCCTCCGGGAGAGTCGCCTATGAAAGGTACGGCTCCGGCATTTTTTACAAGCCGGACCAGCGCCCTGACCACTTCAGGGTGAGTGTCAACGGCGTCTTCCGGGAGGCGGGCCGACAGAAGGTTCGGCTTCAATAGAACCCTCATGCCCGGCTTGACAAAAGCTTCGATCCCGCCAACCAGGTCTACGGATCTTTTCACGGCATCGAAAACTTCGCCTGTATCATAAGACCCGCATCTCGATATCGCGACCTTCACCATAAATTATCCATAGAGTAGTATCAGATCATCCCTGCCTGTTTTACCAAGAATACCAGAAATACCATACTCAGATTATGTATCATGTGCACTGTAACGGAAGATACCAGAGTTCCGGTCTTTTCATAAATATAGGCCAGCAACATCCCCAACGCCATGATCGGGAAGAAACCGACTATGTGCGCGTGAAGGGCCGCGAAGAGGATCGCCGTCACCAGCATGGCCCAAAAGATACCTATATATTTTTTAAGGGCGCCATATAAAAAACCCCTGAAGAAGAGCTCCTCGATGATCGGCCCGATTATAGCCGCAAAGAGACTTGAGTAGGTCAGAAATGCCACTCCCTTCTCTTTCAGGAATAGCTCCACAACGGGCTGTCTCTCGGGCACATACTTCGTTATATTTATAATGAGCGCTATGATTACCAGCATCAGTATGAGTACGGGGACGAGCGCTATATATCCGACAACACCGTAAGCGACGTTCTTTAAAAAATTTTTGGCTGATATGCCAAGCGCGGCCAGTGGCTCTTTGTAATAGATGACCGTAAAGTATATTATAAATACCACTGCCAGTACGTCGAGAATCGACGAGTTGACCATCATCCTGAAGTTATCGGTCTTGAATACAGGAAAAACTCTTGAGAGAAAAGCCTCCGACAGGATCAGCATGTATCCGAAGAACAAGAAGAGGATCACCACTTTGCATACATCCCACATATCCCACTTAGCCCGCAAAGGTGAAGAACTGCGGATCTCTAAAGTCCCGGTTAATATCATGGGCGCGATGATAATATCTATTACCAGCCCCAGGAGCGTTATGGACAATATGAGTAACGAAACTAATCCGAATATCGTAAAGAGCTTTGTATTCTTACGGAGCAGAACCTCCATTTCGTGCTTCCTGATCTCGTGGTCTTCGAACGTCTGTGCCTGGCTCGCGGCCGGCCTCTTCGCTCGAGCCTTGCCCTCGCCGTGCGATAATACTATCACATTAAAGACGAGAACAAATATGAGGACGAGAATATATAGACGCTCTCTTTGAACGAAATTGATCAGTCTATCCGTCATTTAATTTAAGTGCTCTCAAGTATCAATTCTCTATCCGGTCACCCCGTACGTCCTCACCCTGAAAGAAGCACCCAGGCTCTTTGCAATGGCGGCGCATTCTTCGAGGTTCACACCGGGCAGATTTAAACAGGTGACTTCTGCTTTTATCCCGCTCTCCACGCAATCCTTTACAAATTTCATGACCGCTTTGTATGTGCCGTCGCCGAAGACTGGGGAACAGACTTTATTGTAAAGATCTTCCTTGTCCGTATTCAGGCTTACCGAGACATTATCCACCAGGCCTGAGAGTTCCCTGGCTATCGGCCTTTTGTTAATAAGATCCCCATGTCCGTTGGTGACGAGCCTCACCACGGCGCCATTCTTCTTCAGTTCCCGGCAGACCGCCTTTACCGTATCGAGCCTCGCCGTAGGTTCGCCGTATCCACAGAAGACTATCTCTCCATACCTCTTCACCTCGCCAACCGCCTTCAGGATCTCGTCTGTAGTCGGCTCTTTATGAAGCTTTAGATTGTGCCCTTTCACGAAGTCGTCCTTGGTCCTGATACAGAAAGAACAGTTATTCGTGCAGTCGTTCGTTATATTGAGATACAATGAATCGCGTATTTCGTACGCTATCTTTTCGCTCTCTTCTTTCAGGTCCAGCTTAAAGAGCTCATTTGCGTTATGCGTGGTAATTCTTGCGACATCTTCTCTGGAGAGGCCCGTCAATTTGACCCATTCATCTACAAGGTACGCCAGGTATGCCGGCTCATTCCTCTTGCCGCGCATACCTTCGGGGGCAAGATAAGGGGCATCCGTCTCCAGAAGAACTTTCTCTATAGGCACGGTCCCGGCTAATTCTCTTAAGGCTTGAGCTTTCTTGAAAGTCAGATTAGCGGTGAATGATATATAAAAACCGAGATCCAGGCATTCTCTCAGGAACTGCGCGTCACCGGAAAAACAATGTATTACGCCGGCCTGCTCTTTACTTTTTTCGGATTTTAGAATATCGATGAGGTCCCGGTCCGCTTCTCTTGAGTGAATTATTAACGGGAGCTTTAATGATCCGGCAAGCCGGATGAATTTTTTAAAAGCCTCGATCTGTTTATCCTTTGGCGACAGGTTCCTGTAATAGTCGAGTCCGACTTCGCCTATCGCTACGACCTTTGATCTTTTGATAGAATCATCCCGGAAAGACGGCATAGAGGAACCTGTGTAGGATCCGCCCAGAGCGAGACGGCGCAATTCTTCTAAGGCCTTATCCGTAACTCCGGAGGCATCGTGTGGATGTATCCCGACGGACGCGTATATTATCTCGTGCGTATTGGCGAGCTCTACCGCGCGGCGGCTTCCTTCCAGAGAACTGCCCACGTTGATGATTCGGGCCACACCGGCCTTAACGGCCCTGTCTAAAATGGCCTGGCGATCCGCGTCAAAATCCTTGAAATCAAGATGGCAATGGGTATCTATCAGCATAATTAGTGTAATTATATGCTATGGGTAGATGAAAAGCAAGGCGGTATTACTTGGTTTCGATGCGCGGAAAAAGAGGAGCGGATTTATTTACCTTAAGACCATCTTTGAGCGATCCCCACGTCTTCAAGTTGGAGAATTTCATCGCGGAAGGATCCTCCGCCATCCCGAGCTGCTTCATAATACTTATCGAAGTTGCCGGCATAAACGGATATATAGACAGAGCGATTATCCTCAAGCTCTCCAAAAGAG
Organism: uncultured Planctomycetia bacterium; assembly: GCA_964433975.1. Classification (GTDB taxonomy): domain Bacteria; phylum Omnitrophota; class Gorgyraeia; order 2-01-FULL-45-10; family 2-01-FULL-45-10; genus 2-01-FULL-45-10. The sequence continues at coordinate 6,480 of CAYSSS010000016.1, read as the reverse complement.
TGTATAGCAAAGACTCGAGTTGGGCTCTCTTATTTTCTTTGGCGAGCGCCCATGGCTTTGAGTCTTCGATCAGTTTATTCGCGGCGTTTACCACTTCCCATATCTTTGATAATGCGCCCGCGAAGTCCAGTACGGAGATTCTCTTTTCAAGCTCTTCACCGAGAGCCATCGATCTCTCCTTTAACGCCTCGACCATCTCTCCCTGGCTGCCCGATACTTTTCCGTCGAAGTACTTCTCCACCATCGTCAGGGTCCGGTTCAACAGGTTGCCGATATCGTTCGCAAGATCGCTGTTATATCTCGACACCAGTGCCTTTTCGCTGAAAGCCCCGTCCAGCCCAAAAGGGACCTCTCTCAACAAGAAATACCTGTATGTATCTATGCCGTACTTGTCAATGACAGCGACAGGATCGACCACGTTACCCTTGGATTTTGACATCTTCTCACCCTTGATCACCCACCACCCGTGGGCGAATATTGTCCTGGGCGGCTCCAACCCTAGAGCGTGAAGCATTATGGGCCAGTATACGGCGTGATGGCGCAGAATATCCTTGCCTATAACGTGAAAATCGGCCGGCCAGTATTTTTTCAGCCTGGCAGGATCATCGGGATAACCTATGCCGGATATATAATTTATCAGAGCGTCGAACCATACATAGGTGACAAAATTTTTATCGAACGGTATTTCTATCCCCCACGACATGCGCGCTCTGGATCTTGATATGCAGAGGTCCTGGAGCGGCTCCCTTAAGAATCCCAGCACTTCATTCCGGCGAAATTCCGGTTTTATAAAACCCGGGTTGGAATTTATATGATCTATCAGCCATTGCTGGTAATCGGATATCTTAAAAAAATAATTTTCCTCATCCAGCTTTTCGAGATCTTTTTTACAGTCGGGGCATAGACCGTCATCGCTCTGCGCCTCTGACCAGAAAGTCTCGCACGGGGTGCAGAACCAGCCCTTATATACCTTTTTGTATATCTTGCCGTCTCTATAAAGCTTCTCCAGGACAGACTGGACCGCCTTTATGTGACAGCTATCCGTCGTTCTTATGAAGTGATCGTACTTTATGCCCAGCTTCTGCCATAACTCTTTAAATACGGGCACTATCTCGTCCACGAAGGCCTTCTCCTCGCCGGTCTTAAGCCCGCGCGCGAGCGTTGCCTTCTCTATCTTCTCCCCGTGTTCATCGGTGCCGGTCATGAAGAATACATCGAAACCCTTCATGCGATAAAATCTGGAGACCGTATCCACCGCGATATTGGTGTAAGAGTGCCCTATGTGGGGTTTGGAGTTTACGTAATAGAGCGGGGTGGTAATGTAGAATTTATCCATGCTATTTATAAGGAACCTCTAAGAAGCTGCCGTCTTCCAGCTCTACCGTAACCGAACGCTTTATGGCATTTACGCTTACCACTTTGCCGGGGCCTTTTTCGGTCTTAAGTATATCGTCCTCTTTGGGCAGCCCCTTCATCAGCTCTTTGTAGGTCTTATGCTCGTAGCTCAAGCAGCACATCAACCTTCCGCAAAGTCCCGATATCTTGGTCGGATTGAGCGGAAGATTCTGCTCCTTAGCCATCTTGATGGTAACCGGTTCAAAATCCTTTAAGAATGTGGCGCAGCAGAGGACCCTGCCGCACGGCCCGAAGCCTCCGAGCATCTTCGCCTCGTCGCGTACGCCTATCTGTTTAAGCTCTATCCTCGTCTTAAAAGCGATGGCAAGGTCCTTGACGAGGTCTCTAAAATCTATTCTGCCCTCCGCCGTAAAATAGAACATGATCTTGGAGCGGTCGAAAGTGAATTCGGCATCTATAAGTTTCATTGGAAGATGGCGCTCGCGTATCTTTTTAGAGCATGTATCCATGACCTCCCTGACTTTCTTTTTGTTCTTATCTATCTGGTGCATATCCCATGGGTTCGCTTTGCGGATCACCTTTTTGAGCGGCTCCGATACGTCGGAGTCCAGTATAACTTCGATCTCGGAGATCGTCTGCCCGTAATCCTGGCCCCTGTCGGCCTCTACCACCACATATTCTCCCGCCTTGAACTTCATACCGTTCGTCGAATAGTAGGAGATCTTGCCGGCGTCTCTTAATCTTACCTGGATCACTTCGTACACGCGCTCACCTCTTTTATCTTCATCCCGAGAACGCTCATCGCGAGTTTCTGGTTGGCGTTCCGGTCGATATGCGTTATCGCGGATATCACGCTGTTTATCATATCTTCTATATAGTCAGATCCAAGCCTCGCGGCTTCGTTAGAGATTATATCTTTTTTATCTATATTTACAAGCATATAATCCCGGGCGCCGGCTTTCATGTTCAGTATATCGCTGTACCAGGACAATATCATATCCAGATACAGTCTTACGTCCTCTTTCGGCAGATCGTCAAAATCAAAATCCGCCCTGGAGCCCGACACTATCTTGTTTATGAGCAACGATCTCTTTGTAAATATATCCTTCTCTTTGAACTTCAGCGCCTCACCCAGCCTTCCGCCCGATAGATGCGATAGCGTATGGGCGTCCGTTTGAGAGAGCGAATAGTCCCTTGTCAGTATCTCCTCCACTTCCTTAAGCTTAAGCGGAAAAAACTTCACCACCTGGCAGCGCGAAACTATGGTGTGAAAAAGCGATTTTGTGTTCTCGGTCAAGAGTATGATGACGGAATCGGCCGGCGGCTCTTCCAGGGTCTTTAAGAGGGCGTTTGCAGCCTCGTGCTTCATGTATTCGGCGCCCTCTATAATATATACTTTCTTGCGTGCTTCCAAGGGCTTCAGATAGACATCTTTGATAATGGCGCGCACGTCATCCATCTTTATCGAGGCACCCTCTTCTTTGGGCTTCAGGATAAAAACGTCGGGATGCTTCGATGAGTCTATCTTCTTACATGAAGCACACTCATCGCACCCTTCGGTGAGCTCAGGGTGCGGTCCTGAGCCTGCCGAAGGATCGCACGGGGGGCCGGATAGAGAGCCGGAGCAGTTGAGCGCCTTTGCAAAGTTCACGGCGGCCAGGCGCTTGCCTACCCCGTCGGGTCCGGAAAATATGTAGGCGTGCGATACACGGCCATTTCTCAATGAAGCCTTCAAATGGCTGACAGCGCTATCCTGGCCTTTTAAATTTTCGAAGGACAACCTCCACCTCAGATCTTATCTTAGCCTGGACCTTAGGAATAGGTCCGGATACTTCCACCCTTCTTATCCTGCCGGAATACTCTTTCGAAAGTGCTAGATACCCGGCCCTCACTCTCTTGTGATAAGAGAGCTCTTTCTTTTCGATCCTGTCGATACCTTTTTTACGGGCCCTCCTCAGGCCTTCGGCGGTATCTATATCCAGAAGTATGGTCAGGTCCGGGACGACGCCGGCCGTCGCAACTCTGTCGAGCGTCTTTATCTTTCCGAGATCGACGCGTCCGCCATACCCCTGGTAACTGAATGTGGCATCGCTGAACCTGTCGCTTATTAATATAAGACCTTTATCAAGCGCCGGCTTTATCACATCTTTCACTATCTGGGCGCGGCATGCCTCGAACAAAAAGAGTTCAGCCAGATCCGATATGCGTATTCCAGGCGAATTCAAAAGCACCTTCCTTACCGCCTCGCCGAGCTTAGTCCCGCCCGGCTCACGGGTCTGTACAACGCGGTATCCCGACTTCTTCAGGTATTTGAAGAGAAGCCCGGAATGGGTGCTCTTGCCGCAACCCTCGATGCCCTCGAACGTGATGAATATACCTCTCTTTATCCTTCGGCCCCGCTCAGGATAAAGACCCTGAGCCTGCCGTCCTTCGGCTCTGCTCAGGACAGGCCCTGAGCTTTTGTCGAAGGGCCGAAGGGTCTTTAAAGCTCTTTGCGCCATACGGTGCCCTCTTTGGTATCTTCAACTATCACGCCCATACCGGACAGCTTCTTCCTTATATCGTCGGACCTCTTATAATCTTTCTTCGCCCTTGCATCATCTCTCTCTTTTATAAGAGCCTCCACCTTGGCAGGCAGTTCTTTGTCTGCCCGATTTAAATTTAGACCGAAAACTTGCGCGAGCTTAAGCAGCATCTTTTTTGATTCGGAAGCGATGTCGGGATCATCTATCTTCCTATTTGTAAAATTTACCAATTCAAATAGGCTGGAGAGCGCCAAAGGCATATTAAAATCGTCATCCATCGCCTCTTCGAACTTCGCTCTAAACCCCTCGAGCTCTTTCACGGGACTGTGGACTGTGGGCTGTGGACTGTGGGCTTTCACGCCCCTATCTATCTTATCCAGCATAATGATAAACCGCTCTTTTTGCGCAATCATCTGCTCTATTCTCTCCTCGGTGTAATCAACCGGATGCCTGTAATGAGTATTAAGGAAGAGCAGTTTCAGGTAATCCGCGTCTTTATGCTTCTTAATAAAATCTTTTATGGAGATAAAATTCCCTAAAGACTTGGCCATCTTCTCGTTATTTATAGTCAATAGGCCGTTATGCATCCAGTATCTTGCGAAGGCCTTTCCGGCGCCTTCGGACTGGGCTATCTCGTTCTCATGGTGCGGAAATATGAGGTCTACTCCCCCGCCGTGGATATCGAACTGGTCACCGAGTATATCCGAGCTCATCACGGAGCATTCTATATGCCAGCCCGGCCGTCCGGCCCCCCAGGGGCTCTCCCATGAAGGCTCGTCGACTTTGGCCTTCTTCCATAACGCGAAATCGAGCGGGTCTCTCTTCTTTTCGCCCGGGGATATCCTGGCGCCTATCTCCATCTTGTCGAGATCCTGATTCGACAACTTCCCGTAACCCTTTGCCTTCCTTATATCAAAATATACGTCGCCGACCGACTCGTAGGCACAGCCTTTTTCTATAAGAAGCCCGATGAACTTCACCATCTTGGGTATATATTCCGTCGCCAGGGGCTCTCTGTCCGGCCTGCCTATCCCGAGGAGATCCATATCCTCGTGATATGAATCGAGGTATTTTTTGGAGATCTCTTCCGCTCTCTTCGACTCTCTCTTGGCCTTATCTATTATCTTATCGTCAACATCCGTAACATTCCTTACGAAGGTCACTTCGTATTTACTCTGGAGATAACGGCGGATCACGTCGAATATGTACGCGCTCCTGGCGTGGCCGATATGCGGCTCATCGTAAACGGTAGGGCCGCAGACGTATATCCCTATTCTTTTATTGCTTATCGGAGTGAACTCTTCCTTCGTTCTCGTCAGCGAATTATATATCTTCATTTCTCTAAATTATCGAGCCTCTTCTTAAGTTCGTCTATCTCCTGCAGCAAAGGGTCGAGCACATGGACATGATCCAGGCCAAGTTCTATCTTCTTGCCGTCCTGTTTTGTGATCCTGCCCGGTACTCCCACTACGGTCGAATTGTCCGGCACATCCTTTATGACAACTGCGTTTGAACCTATATAAGAGTTGTCGCCTATACTGATATTGCCCAGGATCTTGGCGCCGGCTCCTATAACTACGTTATTCCCGACCGTGGGATGGCGTTTTCCTTTTTCCTTGCCGGTCCCTCCGAGCGTCACGCCCTGATAGAGAGTGACGTTATCGCCTATTATAGCGGTCTCTCCTATCACCACTCCCATGCCGTGATCGATGAAAAAACCTTCCCCGATTGTGGCGCCGGGATGTATCTCAATGCCGGTGAAGAACCTGCCGACCTGCGATATCCATCTGGGTAAGAAAGGTATCCGCATCCTGAAGAGGGTTCTAGCCGTCTTGTGGAAGACGAGCACGTGGATACCGGAATACGTCAGAAGCACTTCCAAAAATCCGCCAGCCGCCGGATCGCGTTCGAATATCGCCCGTATCTCTTTTCTGAGTAATATAGCGACCACAAGCCAGAATACGGCCGCCAGTAAGAACAGATTCAACATAAGATGCATGCATGTGTACATATATTCACCTGTCAGGTTTTTGGTTCCAGAGACGCTATCGCATAAGCGGCTATGGCATCCCCTCTTCCTATAGAGCCCACGCCTTCATTCGTGGTCGCTTTTATATTGACCCTTGATCTGTCTACACCCAAAATACCGGCTATCCTCTCAACCATCTTATCCTTGAACGGATAGATCTTGGGCTCCTCGGCTATTATGGTCATATCGATGTTCCCTATCGTGAAATTATTTTCCGACAGGATGACTGCGACCCGCTCGAGGATCTCTCCGCTCGCCATATTCTTATAACCGGGATCCGAATCGGGAAAATGCTGGCCTATGTCGCCCAGCGCCAGCGCGCCCAAAATGGCGTCGGCTATGGCGTGCAGAACCACATCTCCGTCGGTATGGCTGATGAGACCCTTCACAAAAGGTATCTCAACGCCGCCCAAAAAGAGCTTCTTCTCCTCAACGAGCCTGTGTACATCGTAGCCTATTCCGACTCTCATATCAACACCTCTGCTATCTTTAAGTCCTCTTTGGTGGTCACCTTGATGTTGCGAGGCGACCCCTTGAGGATCTTTACGGTCTTACCCAAACGCTCCAGCA
>CAYSSS010000015.1:5448-31453 GCA_964433975.1 uncultured Planctomycetia bacterium | reverse complement strand
TCGATATTGCGCGTCTCTACTTTAGGATAGACCTTCGGCTCCGTATTATCCACGATCGCCTGCGTTACATCCCTAATCGTCTTTCGACCGATCATCTGCCCTAATACCACACCATTGTCCGCAATCCCGAAATACACTCCTCCCTGTCCATGCTTATTGAGCATGGCAACGATTGAAATAACCGCCTCTTTAAGTTCCGCGGTCGATTTTTTAAATTCTATCGTTTCTGATTCTTTATGCATTATTTAACACCTCTTCCTTGCCATGATCGGTTCCAGCCACTTTTTGCTAAAAATTGGTCATCAAGAAATGCTTTCCTTATTAGTTACTTTTGACACCAAACCGACCTTAGTGCCAAAAGTAATCTTGTCAAACACACCCACTCCACCTATAGACCTTTGCCAATTTCCTTCAAAATGTGGCAAAAGTCTATTGTGTAGCTATTTTTATTATCAATAAGTTCTGAGAATAACGCGTTCAACATGCGGAAGAATAAATCTTTTAGGTATGGAGCTAAAACAACCATAACCGGCGTCAAAGACGGCGCCTTCAGGCTTAAGCTGAGAAAGATAATCCTTAGTCAGTTTTCGCTTAAGCCCGGTATCCCCCACGATCTGCGACAAAGAAAAGTACCGTTTCTTTTTTATTCAATGCTCATCTCCTTAAAACAATCAGCTCCAGCCACTTTCTTATAAAAAGTGGCTCAAATTGATTTACTTTGCGCCGCCGCCAATTTGCTCAAGCGGAAACTTCTTTTTCAATACAAAAGATATTATAACATAAGATCGAAATATAACTCGTAAAAAAAGGAACTAAGTTATGTGCCCAAATTGTGCCCAATAGACAGCTAAATTGTACCGGAACTCCGATAGATACAGATAGGATGGATTTTTTCGTAACTCTTTACGTGTCTATGCAATACGTTGGAATTAAAGGGGTTATGAAAATGGACTACTTCGGATTATGAGTCTCCTGCTCTACCAAACTGAGCTACAGGCCCACGCTAATATTATATACTTCTTGTAGAACCTCTTGCCCCGCCGCCGCGCCTATCTCTTATCTCAGGCGGGGAGCTACAGGCCCACACCATTTTACTTCAGAAGCCTAGTCTCTCCGAAGCTCAAAGCTGAAAAGCTTTGAGCGAAGGAGGACAGGCCCACTAAAATTTCAGACGGATATTATACTCAATCCTCTATTTCATGTAAAGGCTATTATTCTCTACTCGCCCATGCCCATCGCGAGAAAATTCTTCAATCTTCTTGATCTTGTTGGATGGCGCAGCTTCCTGAGAGCCTTTGCCTCAATCTGTCTTACGCGCTCTCTCGTGACCTTGAATATGGCGCCGACCTCTTCTAGGGTTCTCGGATACCCGTCACCTATACCAAATCTCAGGCGCAGGACTTTCTTCTCGCGCTCGGTCAGCGTACCCAAAACATCGTCCATCTCTTCTTTCAGCATCGAGTAAGCCGTGGCGTTGGCCGGGGAGACCGCGCGCTTGTCCTCTATGAAATCACCGAAGTGCGTATCGCCCTCTTCCCCTATAGGCGTCTGCAGCGATATAGGTTCCTGGGCGATCTTCAATATCCCCCTCACCTTATCGACTGGCATTCGCATCTTATGCGCTATCTCTTCGGGTGTCGGCTCTTTCCCGTTCTCCTGCACGAGAGCTCTCGATACTCTTATAAGCTTATTTATCGTCTCCGTCATGTGGACGGGGATCCTTATAGTCCTTGACTGATCGGCTATAGACCGTGTTATAGCCTGGCGTATCCACCATGTCGCGTATGTGGAAAATTTATACCCGCGTTTATATTCGAACTTATCAACGGCCTTCATGAGACCTATATTGCCTTCCTGTATCAGGTCCAGGAATGATAGGCCCCTATTGGTATATTTTTTGGCTATGCTCACTACCAACCTCAAGTTGGCAGCAACAAGCTCCTTCTTATTCCTGTTAAGCTTGACTTCGCATGACTTTATAAATTTAAAATGCTCTCTCATGAACTCAACCGGCTCGCCGAGATCCCTCTCTATCCTTCTCTTATGCCTGTTGAGCCTCTTTATCTCATCCCTATCCCTGGTTTTTCGGGCGCGCGAGAGCGCGCCTTCGGCCCTCGAATGATCGCCAAGAAGCTCATCTATCTTTTTGATTATCTCCTCGACTACGGACATCGCGAGGTTCGACTCTTTTACAAGCCTGCCTATACTCGACTTGGTTCTGGCCTTGCGCAGGCTGCCGGCAAGGTTGTCTATCCTCTTCTTCAGCTTTGACATCTTGAACTTGGGATCTACATTAAAATACTCTTCCGGGCTCACCTCTTCTTTGATAGCCTTGTTCAGTATCTCCAGAGCCTTCGCTTTAGCTATGGCCAGGTCCGAGACGGCGTCCCTCACTTTACCTTCGGCGTCCTTGATCTTGCAGGCTATCTCTATCTCTTCTTTTCTCGTCAAAAGAGATATCTGACCCATCTGCCTTAAATACATCTTCACTGGATCGTCTATCTGTATAACCCTGGCTATCTCTTCAGGCGGAGCCGCTTCTTCCTTCTTGTCCTTGGAGGCCTGATCATGAGCCGCCTCCTTGGAAGCCTCTTCTTCAGTATCCACGAGCCTTATATTTTCTTCCCCGAGAACGCTTAAGATCTCGTCTATCTCATCCGATGAGACTATTTCAATAGGGAGTATATTATTTACCTCTTCGAAAGTAAGATGCCCTTTCTCCTTGCCTAGCGCTATAAGCTCAGAAAGTTCCTTTGACAGCTTCTTCTGATGAGGTCTGTTTTTAGCGGGTGCGGACTCTTTCTCGGACTGAGGTTGCGCCTTCGGCTTGTCCGATAAAGGTTTCTTTGGAGTGGAAGGCCTCCTCACGACACGCTTCTTCATTTTTCGGATCTTCTTGCGAAAGACAGTCCTGCGCGAAGCCTTCTTGCGCATGACCTTCTTACTTTTGGCCCTCTTCCTCGACTTACTCTTCTTCATATTTACGCCTTATTTATACTGTTAGAAAGGATCCGCTTTTTTAACGGGTTTCGACTTTAGAAGCTGGGTATACTCCGTCACGAGCTTTGTAACAAGCGTATCATCCTTGGAATCGTGCGCCATCTTTATGGCCTCCTGAAGCCTTGCAAGCACATCGTTCACGTTATCATTCTTTATCTTGGCTATGCAGTCACAAAGGACCCTCTCTTTATTATCCAGGGTCCCGGAAAGATGCACCGACTCGGATATCAGAGCGGTAGCCGCATCGTTATTTTCGAAATAGTTCATCAACTTTGCCGCGTCTATAGACCTCTCCTCCCGGGTGAGGTCGAGCACGGCCTTGACGATCTCTCTTACGGAGGAATCCTTGAATTCATCCGGGGATAGCGACTCGCGTATCTTTTTTACAAAACTTTCATCTTCCAGGAGCAGCGCCAATACCATCTTCTGGGCGCTCTTAGAATCTTTCTTAATCTCAACCGGACTTACACTGTAAACGCGCATGGTATAATCCGGCTTGACCTTCTTCAGCTCCTGCCTTATGGAGTCTTCGTCTACGGAAAGCTTCTCCGCCAGCTTCTTCACCAGGTTCGACCGGAGCACCGCGTTCTCTATCCTGGAGATGGTCGGCAGCATTTCGCCGGCTATCGACGCCTTGCCGTGCGCGCTCTTTATGTCGAATCGTGCGGATAGCTTCGATATTTTATAATCAAATAAGTTCTTGCTTGCCTTCGTAAGTTTTACAAAATCTTCCGTGCCGAACTTTCTTATATAACCGTCGGGATCGAAGCCTTTGGGCAGTTCGGCTATGTATACGTTCACTCCCTCGCTTATAAAGAGATCCATATTGCGCAGGCTTGCCGTTTCGCCGGCTTCATCGGGATCGTATACCATGATCACCGTATTCGCGAAACGCTTTAACAATTTGACCTGGTCTATAGTCATCGCCGTGCCAAGCGTCGCCACAATGTTGCGGACCCCCGCCTGATAAGGTACGATGAAATCGAGATACCCCTCGACGATCAAGGCGTAGCCTGCCTTCTTTATATTCTCTTTGGTGTGATTAAGCCCGTAAAGGTTCCTGCCCTTGGAATAGATGTAGGTTTCGGGCGAATTCATATATTTTGGGAGGCTCGAATCGAGAACCCTTCCGCCGAAACCCAAAGCCCTGCCCTTGATATCAAAGATAGGAAATATCAGCCTCTTCCTGAACCTGTCGTAATAACCGCCCCTCTCACTGGCTATGGCGAGTCCCGCCTTCTCGGCGATCTCGCCTTTGATTCCCTTGCTGGCCAGAAATTTTAATACACCATCCCAGGAGTCCGGGGAGTACCCGACCCCGAAGAGTTTTGCCGTCTCATCGCCTATTCCGCGGGAAACGAGGTAGTCGCGAGCCTCCCGGCTTGCCGGCAGGCAGCTTTGAAAAAATTGTATGGCGAGCTCGTTCACCTTATAAAGCTGGGTCGCGAGGCTGGTAAGCTCTTTTCTCGGTCCAAAACGCGGCAATTTAATCCCGGCCTTATCCGCGAGCATCTCTACGACCTCCGGGAAAGAGAGGTTCTCGTATTTCATCAGAAACGAGAAGACGTTGCCGCCCGCGCCGCATCCGAAACAATGGTATATCTGTTTATCCGGGCTCACTACGAACGACGGCGTCTTCTCATTATGAAATGGGCACGGAGCCTTGAAGTTCCTGCCCGCCTTCTGTAACGGTATATAACGGGAGACGACCTCCACTATGTCGCTTCTGGCCTGGACCTGGTCTACTATATTATCCGGTATCGCCATCTCACCTTTCGAACCTTACGAACCCGGAGCAAGGCACTATCTCTATCTTCTCTCTCCTCTCGAGAGAGTCCAAAAGTAAATTTAACCCGAGTGTATCGCTTGCTATGTGGCCGGCTATGATCACATTTATGAATTCCGCCTTCGCCTGCTTGAAATGCTCCTCGCTCAGGTGCATGGCTACTATCGTGCCGACGCCGGCCTGTGAGAGCCTGGAAAATATCCTCTTGGGGCCTTCGGTGCCGCCCGTCATATCCACGAATACTCTGCCGCATATCTTCTTGCCTTCGCCAATAAGGATGTTCGGCCCGGCGTGCTTCTTGAGCGCGTCCTTGTATTCAGGTATCGATTTAAGAATATTCAACGCATCGTTCAGGGTCTTAGGCTTTCTTCTATCGAAGAGGCCCTGCAGATAATTTGTTACATGATTGTCGGCCGGGGTATGAACACACATATACGGGATATCCAGTAGTCTCGCTATATCCACGCTCCTGAGGTGGTTTGCTCCGGAGACCGCGCGAGCGACCTCACCTATACGCTCTTTGAGAAGCTCTTTCCCCACATCGAGAGGAATGCCCAGCTTCGCGAATCCAGCCTCCTGCAGATGCATGACATCGTAAAAGTTCGCCAACGCTCTTCCTTCCGGGTGGTGAGCCATAACGAGGTCAATAGACCTGCCCTTCTCGTTCAGCCTGTCGGCCGTCAATAGCTCAGGCCCCTCCATATCGATACCCACCATAATAGATTTTACGTTACAGTCGGGGTTCCCGTTAAGTATCCGTGTATCAGCATAGGGATTGGTAAATCTCTCCTTGTCGTAACAAGCGGCGTCTACGCCCTTCAGCTTACGGAACTCTCTCTTCGATTCAGCAAGAACGTCCGCGATCTCTCTCTTTGAGCGCGGATCCTTCTTGATACCCCTTTTGACGACAAAGCTATATATATCTTTTAGTCTCATCTTTATCTTCCTTTCGATCTTTTACTTTTAAACTCTTCCTACAGAAGATTTGCTTTTTTGGCGGGTTCTTTAGGAACTGTGGACTTGCCTGTTTCGCCCGATTTTATTGCCGGCAAAAACCTTCCTATCCTGTCATATATCTGGGGCCCTGCGGCCAAAATGTACTTTCCGGTAAGGGACTTATCCTTTACCGACCACTGCAGGTACGATAAAGGCATAAGCGAGAGGGTCGTTAAAACTATGCCCGTCACTACGTAAGCTTTCATTATGCCTATCGCGAGCCCTCCGAACTTCTCCATAAGGGGATGCCATTGGACCTTCACTATCTTATCGAGCAGAAGCCTCAATAACCTTACCAGGAAGCCCAATACTGCCACCAGCACCAGAAAGCTAAAAAAATTGGCCAACTCTACCGGCATATTCATCATCTTCCGCGAGATTGATCCGCCGAGAACGGTGTAGTAACGCAGAGCGAAGACCATTATCAGGACACTGCCGATAAACGGGAATATTTCATGACTCAATCCGTCCCGGAACGCTACGTAACTTATTCGCAGCATTAGGATTGCAACTAAAACGTCCACCCAGTTTATCCTTGCGATCAGTTCCATAGGTACTTTATCAGCCTTCCGAAGGGAAAAAGTCCTACAAGTATATCATACAATACTATCATTGTCAAGGTATGGGGTTTTACCGGGAAAACGAGAAACGGGGGAATTTTCGGCGTTCTTTTGATCTCATGAAGCGTTTTATGAGGTCCACATCCCTCTTCTTTATCCTGGTGAAGCATACGCCAAGCCTGTAATGCCCGCGGCCATCACCTACAGATGAGGTTATCCTGCCTGTCATCTCAAGCGGATCGCGACGCCTCTCGGAAGTCCCTATTGCAAAGACTAGAGGGTCTATTCTTACGGATATCGTAACCCGAAAAGGTAAAGCATGGGGGGATTCGAGCGCGCAGCCGCCGACACTGATATCGAGCAAAGGCGCTTTTACTATATTGAGCGGCGCTTTAAATATCACCGTCTTTGGGACCTTCAGCGTTCTATACTCCGCTACCGCACGCTGGTTCTCTCTCTTCTTCGATCTTCTTTCGAGAAGCATAACGCAAGGATACATTATAAAAAATGTTTTGTCAATAACTTAGATTTTCGGACGGAGTTTTTTTCGGCGCTATTTGATTAGCGAGCCCCTGGCGAAGTTTATTTTGAAGGAATGAAGAAAGGCGATCGTGTAGATATCCCTGTCGACGACCGCGTAGAATAGTCCCAGTATCTTGCAGATAAATTTGTCAGTTCCTAAAAAGTCACTATGCTCTTTCATTATATGAAAGTGCCTCTTCACCGGTTCGCTCCTATTATTTTGAGATCCCACCCATGTCTGCAGCTCCTCATCGCTCTTGAGATGAATAACCTCCTTGATAAAGTAGAAAGACCTTCTCTCCGTCCTTGCGGTCACACCATCCCGTTCAAAGACCTCCTTTAAGAGAACGTCTTTTTTCCCCGATCGCGGCGAAGTCATGTTCCTATATACGACCTCTCTCATAAGATCTCCTGCTCATACTTATTAAAACTTTTTAATTACACTCTAAAAAAAAATTACCTATAATCCTTCAATTAATAGTATACATTAGGCACCATCTATAGTCAAGCCTCAAAGACTACCTTTTTGATATACTAACTTTCTTCCCCGCTGGCCGCACTTCATTATTTGCGGGGTCAGCACCACCTAATGCCTAGACTTGCTTTTGCGGGAAAAGATTATCGTTCTTGTCTCCTCTCTCTTCAACAATCTTTTTATGTTTTCTTTATGTTTGTAAGTGTTTATCAGACAAAGTATTACGCAAAATATCACTATATAAAATGGTTGGTCCAGGCATACGGCAGATATCGGAAGCGCTACTCCAAAAGCCAACGATCCAAGCGAGACATAACTTGTTGGGATGAATACTATGAGCCATACGGCCAGGGAGACCAAAAGAACGAATGGCGCTATAGCGGCTGTAACGCCTATAGTAGTCGCTACCCCCTTACCTCCTTTGAACTTCATGAATACAGAATATATATGCCCCAATATCGCCGTCAATCCAAGAAAAGCCTGATAGAATATATAGTCCACGTCCGGCAGGTACCGGTAAAAAAATTCAGCCACCACAGTAACGACGACGACCCCCTTGACTATATCGATGACCAGCGTAAGCAATCCCGGCAGCTTTCCGGCGACGCGGTAGACATTCGTTGCGCCGACATTCTTGGATCCGGCGCTCCTGATATCGGCTCCTATAAAGATCCTGGTCGTTAAGAATCCTGTTGGGATCGATCCTATAAGATACGCCGTTATTGTGGAGAGTATAAATGCGATGAAAGGCAATATCATCATATCTTATCCACCCTTATCCGCGGGCAGACCTGTCTGCCGAAAGGCAGGCTTTCTGCTATTTTGGCTGTTCTCGTTCAGGGTTCTGCTGCCCTTTAGCATATAATCTATTCCCGATATCACTGTAAGTATGGCGGCGGTATTCCATACGTAGAATGAGTACTTAAACTGAACGAGTATGCTTACTACGGTCATCATCTGGAAAAATGTCGTAACCTTTCCCCAGAAGCTCGGAGATATCTTAACATCTCCTTTAACGACGTGGATAAGTATATATCCCAGAACTATTATCGCATCCCGGGATATCACTATTATAGGGACGTATGGCGGGAGCCTCAAGCCTTCCGGCACGCTCTTTATCAGCGTCAGACATATGAATGCGCTTATGAGCAGTGTCTTATCCGCTACCGGGTCGAGGATCGTCCCAATAGAGGTCTGCTGGTGCATCGACCTCGCCACAAAACCATCCAGTCCGTCGGATATCACCGCGGCGGCAAAGATCACGAGGGCAATATCCATACGGCCGTAAACAACGGCCGCGATGAATAACGGGGTCAGTATTATCCTCGTTATCGTTATCCTGTTTGCAAGGTTCATCATCTTATGACACGCATCCTCTGTAAAGGCCAATACAACAATATAGCCTTGCCGATAAGGTTCTTCTTCGGGACGAATCCCCAGTACCGCGAGTCTCTTGAATTGGCGCTGTTGTCGCCTAAAGCGAAATAGTAACCTTCGGGGATCTTTACAGCGCTCCCCTCTTTACCAAAATCTCCCCTGTTGTAATAGTAGCTGCTCTTTACCGAATCCGGACCGTCTATGGCCTTGCCGTTAACCAGTATATTGCCGTCCTTTATTTCTATCGTCTCGCCTTCAAGAGCTATCAGCCTCTTCACAAAGTCTTTCTTTGGAGTCTCCGGGGAGGCGAATACTATTATATCTCCTCTTTGCGGCTGCCGGAGCGCTGGAAGCCTTATATCTGTGAACGGTATTCTGGCACCATAGATGAATTTACTGACGAATATCCTATCGCCTATCTCGAATGTCGGTATCATCGATCCCGACGGTATCTTGAACGCCTGTATCACGAACGTTCTTATCAGAAGCGCGAGTATCAGCGCTATTATTATAGACTCCGCCCATTCACGTATCTCCGATTTAACTTTTTCTCTGATCACAACTCCCCTTTCGTCATGCCGTCTTTAGCGCGGCTAAAAAAGCTTCCTGCGGTATCTCGACCTTCCCGAACTGTTTCAAGCGCTTCTTGCCCTCTTTTTGCTTCTCCCAAAGCTTCCTCTTCCTCGTTATATCACCGCCGTAGCATTTCGCGGTAACGTTCTTTCCTACCGACTTTATCGTCTGTCTTGCTATGATCTGCCCGCCTATTGCCGCCTGCAGTATTATCTGGAAGAGATGGCGCGGTATATTATCTTTTAGTTTTTCTATGACCGCTTTCCCTTTCGCATACGCTCTATCCTTGAAGACCAAAGATGACATGGCGTCGCAGACCTCGCCGTTGATAAGGATATCCAGCTTCGCTATCTTAGTGAGGCGGTAGTCGAGAAATTCGTAATCGAGCGAACCATAGCCTCTGGTGACGGACTTGATCTTGTCGTAAAAATCCACTATTATCTCGGAAAGAGGTATATCATAGACGACCTGCACCCGCGATTCATCAAGATACTGCGTGGAGACATAGGTGCCGCGCCGCGATTCCGCCAGGTCCAGGACGCTGCCCATATATTCTTTGGGAATTATTATGTATGCTCTTACATAAGGCTCGTCCACCGATGCGATCTCCCCGGGCTGCGGCAGTTTTACCGGATTATCGACCTCTATCACTTCACCGCTATTCTTCATTATCCTATATATCACGCTGGGAGCGGTTATTACAAGGTTGAGATCGTGCTCCCTCTCAAGTCTCTCCTGTATTATCTCCATATGCAGAAGGCCCAAAAATCCGCACCTGAACCCCATCCCCAAAGAGGCGGATGATTCCGGCTCATATACAAATGATGCGTCGGAAAGACGCATCTTATCTATCGCATCTTTAAGCGCCGGGAAGTCGGCGCTATTCACCGGGTATATCCCGCTGAATACCATCGGCCTTACCTTCTTATATCCCGGCAGAGCCGCGCCGGCTGGGCTATCGGCGTCGGTTACAGTATCTCCCACAAAGACCTCTTTTGCGTCCCTTATGTTGCATGTTATATATCCAACCTCACCGCAGCGCAGCTCTTTGACCTGCTCCGGGGACGGTTTAAATACACCCACCTCGATAACATCATAAGTCTTGCCGTTCGACATCATCATTATGTGGGCGCCTTTCTGCAAGACACCGTTCATAAGCCTCAAAAGTATTATGACGCCTTTATACGGGTCAAATTTCGAATCGAAGATGAGAGCCTGGAGAGGATTTGTCTCCTCGCCTTTGGGTGGCGGTATCCTCGCTACGACGGCTTCCAGTATACTTTCGATCCCTGTGCCCATCTTGGCGCTGGCCAGTAGGATCTCGTCCTTCTCCAATCCTAAAATATCGGATATCTGGCTCTTCACCTTTTCGACCTCGGCGCTGGGCAGATCTATCTTATTTATTACCGGTATGATGACCAGATTATGCTCCATGGCGAGGTAAAGATTCGCCACGGTCTGCGCTTCAATGCCCTGCGCCGCATCCACCACAAGAAGCGCGCCCTCGCAAGCGCCGATGGATTTGGAGACCTCGTACGTAAAATCGACATGCCCTGGGGTATCTATAAGATTGAGCTCGTAACTTATGCCGTCCTTTGCCTTATAGGTGATGCGTACGGCGCTCGCCTTTATGGTAATGCCCCTCTCCCTTTCAAGGTCCATGTCGTCAAGTACCTGATCGTGAAACTCGCGCTCGCTTATCGCGCCGGTCACCTGCAGTATCCTGTCGGCAAGAGTCGATTTCCCGTGGTCTATGTGGGCTATTATGGAAAAATTGCGTATCAGGGAATTTTTCATTATATAGCTATAGACCTTCCACAATGCGTCTTCCGAATTCAAGCATCGCCAGTGCCTTCTTCCCGGTAGGCGCTTCGGCGTATACCCTGACTATCGGCTCGGTCCCGGATAGCCTCATCATGAACCATGAGCGGTCTTTTAATATGAACTTATACCCGTCATAATCCTTAATTTCTACCACATCTTTATCGAGCACCTTCTTCAGTGGATGCGTCTTCAGGAACTCCATGAGCGCCTTCTTCTTGTCGCCCGGCACCCTAATGTCGAGCCGCCTGTACTCGTATGTTCCGTATTCCTTCTCTATATCCTTTATTATCCTGTGCAAACTCTTGCGCCTGGCGGCCATCATCTCCAGGATGAGAAGCCCGGAAAGTATGCCGTCCCTTTCCGGTATATAGTTCTTGAACGCCACTCCTCCCGTCTCTTCTCCTCCCACGAGAATATCATCCTTACCCATGACATCGCAGATATACTTAAAACCGACATGCGTCTCATGCAACTTTAGTCCGTATTTTTTGCATATCTTCTCTATCAGGACGGTCCCGCAGATGGTCTGTATGACGCCTCCGGTCATCTTCTTGTCTTCCAACAGGTGCAGCAAGAGAAGCGTCATGACTTTATGGCCCGTGAGCGGGCTCCCGTCGGATAATACGACTCCCAGCCTGTCCGCGTCACCGTCAGTGGCAAGACCTACGGAGTATTTGCCTTTTTTGGCCGTCAGAGCGAGCTCTTTCAGGTTCGGCATTATAGGCTCCGGGTTTATGCCGCCAAAAGACGGATTTACCGTATTATGAATAGTGTCGACCCTGCACTTGCCGCCCTTAAGAAGTTCGGATATATAGGTATCGCCCGTGCCGTACATGGAATCGACTATCACTTTTAGCGGCGAACTCTTTATCAGCCTCAGGTTAACGTAACTCTTTATAAAAGCGATATGCCTCGGGACTATGTTATCTACGACTATCAGGCCCTTGCTCTTCAGCTCATCCGTGGGCTCGCATTTCACCTTATTCGCTCCCAAGAGGAGCTCCATCTTTTTTGTTATATCGGCCCCCGCGGAGCCGGAATAGTACGCCTTGTACTTCATTCCGTTATATCTGGCCGGATTATGACTCGCCGTTATAACTACTCCCCCGATAAGATTCTTATCTTTGATGGCGTAACTGACCGAAGGCGTAGGGCATGGCCTGTCCGACAGCGTAACGGGAATGCCGTTCGATGCCATCACGCGGGCGGTCAGTTCGGCGTATATATCCGATAGAAACCTCGTATCATAGCCGACGACAACCTTGAACTCCCGGCCGCTTAATGCGTCCCTTTGTATAATCACGTAATCCGCCATCGCCTGAGCCACCTTCTTTACGTTATCGAACGTAAAGGTATCGCTTATGACGGCCCTCCAGCCGTCGGTACCGAACTTTATCTCTGCCATTTATACGCCTCCTCTAAGCTTTTTTATCGCGTCGGAGTAGTCTTTCGCGCCAAATATGAAACTTCCCGCCACGAGCGCGTTGGCGCCGCTCGCCCTGCAGTCGCGTGCCGTCTCCAGGTTGATCCCGCCGTCAACTTCGATATCTTTTTTGAAGATCTTGCGAAGCGCCTCTATTTTCGGAAGACAATCGGATATAAAATCCTGGCCCGCGAAACCCGGCTCGACCGTCATAACCAGGACCATGTCTACCATAGGAAGAAACTTTTCGATCGGCCCTATGCCGGTCTTGGGTCTTATCGATATACCGGCCTTCTTGTTGTAGCTCTTTATAAGCCGGATTACCTCGTTCGGGTCCTCTTCGATCTCAGAATGAAAAGTTATTATGTCGCTTCCCGCCTTCGCGAAACTCTCTATATATCTTTCGGGATTTTTTATCATAAGATGTACATCGAGCGTCAAGCTGGTGGCCGGCCTTATAGACCTCACCACTGACGGCCCTATCGTGATATTCGGGACGAAATGTCCGTCCATCACGTCCACATGTATCCAGTCCGCTCCCGCGCGTTCAACATCCTTTATCTCCTGGCCTAACTTTGAAAAGTCGGCCGACAGGATACTGGGCGCTATTATATTCTTTAGCATATCATTCTCCGATCTTGAATTTTTTCAGGGCCTCGCTGACATCAGCTTGACGCCCCTCATTAGAGGCGGCCATGTATATGAATATCGCTATCGCTATCAGCACTATATTGGAGTTGACTACGCCGAAGTACGCGAATCCGATGGCGCATATATGCCCCAGGCCCACGGCGAACTTCGTGGCCTTTAAATACCCGATCCTCGCCGCCAGGAGGGACCTCAACACCCTGCCTCCGTCCATCGGGAAGGCGGGTATAAGATTGAACGCCGCCAGCATCAGATTTATCCAGTAAAGATACGCCAATGTCAGCGGCCAGGTGGCCGTCGAAAGAGGCCGGTAAAAAAGAACTTCCGGACCGATAAGGCTCTTCATGGGATTGTAGAATATTACTATCACGGCAACGTTAAAGAGCGGCCCTACTATGGAAATAAAGAATTCCTGGGCCGGCTTCTTCGGCATCGACGACATCGAAGCTATCCCGCCGATCGGCAGAAGCGTTATTTCCCGGACCTCTATACCGTAGTGGCGGGCCATCAGCGAATGGCATATCTCGTGAAGCGTGACGAAGCAGAAGACGCCTATGATCAAAGCCAGCCACTTTACACCCCCGGTAAGAAAGAATACCAGGAGAAATAGAAAAGTTATATGGATATTTATTGATATTCCGAATATCTTGAAGAGCCTGATAGATCCCCGCATTATAGGTGTAACGCCCCCCTTAGCTTCTCTTCGTCTTTGACGGGCCCTATAACCGCGAGATTAATCGACTCGCTTTTGAATATAGCGCCGGCAACCCTCATGATGTCATCCTTGTCGATCGAAGCCACCCTCTCCATGATCTTCTTCACGTCCAGCTCTTTCTCCCCGGATACAATCTTCTCACCCATCCACAGCATATGGCTCATGGTATCTTCCATAGTGAAGAGTAGCTGACCTTTGTAGAACTCTTTTGCCCGTTCGAGCTCTTTATCCGGAACGGGCTCTTTTTTTATCCTGCTAAGCTCCTTCAATATTACATCGATGGCCCTGACGAGATTCGATTCGTCAAGCCCGGCGCCTATAACGAACGCGCCAGCATCCTCGTATTTACGCACGCTTGACGATATTTCGTAGCAAAGAGCTAGTTCGTCCCTCACGGCATGGAAGAGCCGGGACGACATATTCGCTCCGAGAAGTATATTAAGTATGCTCGCCGCATACCTGTCGGGCGAGAAGCGGTTGAGGGCATGGAAGGCCAGCGCCATATGCGTCTGCTCCGTATCTTTCTTTACGACTTTCAAGAGCGGTTCGCGCTGGTCGTTGACGGCCTTTATGAATTTGGGAGGCTCAGCCTTCGTGGATACAGATAAATATTTACGTGTTAAGCCCATGAGTTCAACCTCTCTTATCCTGCCGGCGCCTATCAAGAGCATATTATTGGGATTGTAAAAAGTATCCTTATGTGTATCGACGTCCCGCTTCTGCATAGAGTTAACGCTATCCACGGTACCGGCCAGCGGCATTCCGAGAGGCTGATCGGGCCATAACATCTCCGTCAGTATCTCGTGTACGTGCTGGGAGGGAATGTCTTTATACATATTGATCTCTTCCACTATAACGCTCTTCTCTTTCTCAACCTCTTTTTCGTCAAGCTTCGGATTCATCACCATGTCGCTGAGTATGTCTACGCCAAGCTCCGCGTCCTTGGCGAGAAGCTTCACGAGATAACAGGTAAACTCCTCCGAAGTGAAGCCGTTAAAACTTCCGCCCCTGCCCTCTATGGCCTCCTTTATCTCTTTCATGCCTCTGGTCTTGGTGCCTTTAAAGAGAAGATGCTCTAAGAGATGACTTATACCGTTATTCTTCGGATTTTCATATCTTGCCCCCGCCCTTATCCATATGCCGAAAGATACGCTCTCCATATAGTCCATCGGTTTAGCCGCCACGACAAGTCCGTTATCCATTGTCTCTATCGTTTTATCCATTAATATCAATCTCTCTTTCTTGAATCCAGGTAGCTCTGTAAAATTATCTGCGCCGCGAGTTTGTCGGATAGCTTCCTTCTCTTTGTGCGGCTCATATCGCCCTCCAGCATCGCCCTGTCAGCCTGCATGCTCGTAAGCCTTTCATCCCAGGTCTTGACCGGAACGCCTATAGCCTTACCGAGATCATCGGCAAAGAGGACGGCCTCTCTGGTCTTCTCGCTGTAGGTACCGTTCATATTAAGAGGAAGTCCTACGATGACTTCGCCTACACCGTTCGAATCCACTATCCCCTTTATCAGGGCCAGGTCGCTCTTGAGCTCTTTTCGCTGTATCGTATCGAGCCCCTGAGCCGTCAGCAACAATTCGTCGCTCATGGCCACGCCTATACGTTTGGTCCCAAAATCGATGCCCAATATTCTCATATTATCTTTGTCACTTTCCCGTCTCTCTCCACAAAGCGCCTGCCTTCGGCTTTCAGGACTTTCTTCAGACTGTCGAAGCTGCCGATATCTTCCCATCTATACGAGCCCTTCACGCAGTATATCTCGTAGGCCTTCTCCATTATCGCGTAGTCCACGGATATATTGGGGAGCATGTCGTACTTCTCTTCTATCGTGCGCAGATCTTTTAAGGGGCCGTATATGCCTTTGGCCAATCTCCTGATCGTGCCTAAAAAAGTAACCGCTTTAAATATGAATGTCCCTGTATTCCATAGATAGCTGCCGTCTTTTATAAAATTTTGCGCCGTTTGAATGTCGGGCTTTTCAACGAATCTTTCCACTTGATAAACGCCCTGACCCAAACTCCCGGCCTTGACCCTTATATATCCGTAGCCGGTTGCCGGGAAGCTCGGCTTGAGCCCGATCGTTACCAGCGCCCTGGGGTTACCTTTTACAAAATCGACCCCCTTCTTAATGGTATTCAAATATACTCTCTCGTTGCCTATGTAATGATCCGCGGGCAGCACCACCACCACCGCATCATGGGACCTCTTTTTCAATTCCAGGGACGCCAGGGCTATCGCCGGCGCAGTATTCTTCGAGACCTTCTCGAGCAGGAGATTCCCTTTCACTATTTTGGGACGACTCTTTTTGATCAGACGCGCCTGCCGCTTGTTCGCTACAACGACTATATTCTCCATCGGGAGCACTCTTTTGATCCTTGCGATCGTTTTGGCAAATATGGTCTTTCTGTCCTTCGTCACCGAAAGGAACGGCTTTGGCCTCGAAGGCTTCGACAGTGGCTCGAGACGCTTGCCTATTCCGCCGACAAGTATGACGGCGTATACATTATTCGTATCGCTCTTACGCATTGTGAACGGCCCTCGCTATTCTTTTTGAAAAGCTCGAAATCTTTGAAAGAAGCGCCTTGGCGTTCTTCCCGTTATCGGCTACTATCTTCACAATGGCGCTTCCCACAATAACGCCGTCCGCTGCCTTCGCTATGCCGCGCGCCTGACCGGGAGAAGATATGCCGAATCCCACCAGAACGGGCTTCTTTGTCATCGATTTTATCATTCTCACTTTCGCTGCGACTTCCGGCGGCAAATCTCTCCTTGCCCCCGTAACGCCCGTCAATGAAACGTAGTAGATGAACCCATTGGAGCTCTGGACTATCTTGCCGACCCTCTTTCGCGTCGACGTGGGAGCCGCAAGGAATACGGTGGAGATACCCTTCTTCTTTGCGCAGCGCATTAAAGGCTGTGCTTCTTCGATCGGGAGGTCCGGTATTATGACCCCATCTACGCCTTTAAGACTGGAGTCCCTGACAAATTTTTCAATCCCGTACTTCAAAACCGGATTGTAATATGTCATGAAAGCTATCGGTATCTCTGTGGTCTTTCTAAGATCGGCCATCATCGAAAATATCTTCTTTAACGTTACGCCGCCTGCTAAGGCCCTGTGCGAAGCGGCCTGAATAGTGGGCCCGTCCGCTATCGGATCGGAGAAAGGTATACCCAGCTCGATCAAGTCAACTCCCGCATCTTCGAGCGCCAATACTATTTTTTTGGTCACTTCCAGGCCCGGATCGCCGGCGGTTATGTAGGCTACAAAAGCTTTTCTCTTCTCTTTTTTTAATTCCCTGAATTTTTTGTCTATGCGGTTCATTATCTTTTCTTCTCCATCTGCTTTAAAATAATGGGATAGTTCAAAATAAGCCCTTTATTCAGAAATACCTCGACCCAATATTTGCCCGCATCCTGAAATAGAAGATTATTAAATTTCGAGATTATCGTATGATGCGTATCTATATCGGCCAGCTGGAAGGGCTGATCCTCGGTTTGAAAAACAAGCCCTTTATCTTTTGCGCTGATAATCCTTATCTTCTGTGTAAATGAACCCTCGCCCTTGCACCACCTGTTGGCAACGAAGAGAGTGTGATGCTTAGCCGGAAATTCCAGCGCGTTAATCGCCTCGAAGATCCCGATCAGCACGAACTTGCCGTTATCTTCTCTGCGAACATCATCGCAGACGACCGAGAACTGCAGATTGGGCCTGATATCCATGCGCTATAACACTCCTCTCACTATATCTATATCCTTATCGCCCCTGCCGGAAAGGCAGACGATCACGATCTTCTTTTTCGGCAGCCGCTTCGCGAGCCTCGACGCATAATATACCGCATGAGAAGATTCAAGCGCCGGGATTATGCCCTCAAGCTCCGTCAGCATCTTGAATCCTTTCAGAGCCTGTTTATCGGTAACGGCGGCATATTTGGCCCTTCCCGACTCCATCAGCTGAGAATGCTCCGGCCCTACGCCCGGATAGTCGAGTCCCGCGGAGATAGAATGGGCTATTTCGATCTGCCCGTCGTCATCCTGCAATATATAGCTCTTGGAACCATGCAGCACGCCTACGGAGCCTTTACATAATGTGGCGGCATGCTTCCCGGTATCTGTCCCAAGCCCGGCCGCTTCCACTCCGATTAATTTCACCTTATCTTTAATAAAGGGATAGAATATCCCCATTGCGTTGGATCCGCCGCCAACACAGGCTACAATATGATCCGGCAACCTCCGGAAGATCTTTAAACTTTGGGCCCTGGTCTCTCTGCCTATCACCAATTGGAAATCCCTAACCATGACCGGGTAAGGATGCGGCCCTGCTACGGAGCCGATACAATAGTATGTAGTCCGGACATTCGTTACCCAGTTCCTTATCGCCTCATTCATCGCGTCTTTTAGAGTTTTTGAACCGCTCGATACGGGAGTGACTTTTGCCTTTAGCAGCTTCATCTTAAATACGTTAACAGCCTGGCGTTTTATATCCTCCTCGCCCATGAATATCTCGCACTCCAACCCGAAAAGGGCGGCGACCGTGGCCGTAGCCACACCATGCTGCCCGGCTCCCGTCTCGGCGATGACCCGCGACTTTCCCATTGAACGCGCAAGCAGTATCTGTCCAAGCGTATTATTTATCTTGTGGGCACCCGTATGCAACAGGTCTTCCCTCTTTAGATATATCCGGGCGCCATTCGCTGCCTTAGTAAGCCTTTCGGCGAAATATAAAGGCGTGGGCCTGCCCGCATAATCCTTAAGGTAGCCGTCGAGCTCTTCTTTGAAAGCTCTATTTTTTGCGGCCTTCTTGTACGCAATCTCCAGCTCGCTCAGAGCCGCCATCAGCGTCTCAGGAACGAACTTGCCGCCAAAATTACCAAAGTAACCGTATCTATCGGGAGATCTCATCATGTTTTCCTCACACTTTCCACAAACTTCTTCATAAGGACCACGTCCTTCTTCCCCGGCGAGGCTTCCACCCCGCTCGAGACGTCTACGCCATACGGCGAAAATCTCTCTATCGCGTCATATACATTATCAGGCCTAAGCCCGCCTGACAATATGACGGGTTTTAAAAATTCGAACGTCTCGATCATCTTCCAGTCGAATTTTTGGCCCGTGCCGCCCATTTCCCCGGAAGAATACGAGTCGAGCAGGTAAAAGTCGGTATCATAATCGTTTATCCTTTTAAGGCTGTCCCTGTCCTTTATCCTGAAAGCCTTCATTACTTTGTGGGAGCCTTCGAAGCCTGCGCAGTAACCAGGCGTCTCATCGCCATGAAATTGAAGCATATCAAGGGAGCATTCCCCGGCTATCTCAAGCACCTTATCCTTCTCCAGGTCGACAAAGACCCCTACCTTTACTAGAGAAGGCGGCAGCTCATTCACGATATCTCGCACTATCCTTGGTTCGACATACCTCTTGGACTGTTTATAGAATACGAACCCGATCATATCGGGCACGAGCCCGGCCGCCGCTATCGCGTCCTTTTTGTTCGTTATACCGCATATCTTTATCTTAACCATTTTGCCGCATCCTATACGCTATCCGCTAAACGCTATACGCTAAAAGTGCATCATCTCTCTCATCTTGGCGGCTATATCATCCGCCTCCATGAATGCCTCGCCCACCAGCACGGCGTTTATACCGAGCGATTTCAGGAACATGATATCCTCATAGCTCTTTATACCGCTCTCGGACACAATCACTTTATTCTGCGGTATCAGTCTTATCAGGCGCTGGGTGACGCCTATGTCCACCTTAAATGTATGCAGGTCTCTATTGTTAATGCCTATTATGGAGGCTCCTATGGCAAGGGCTTTCTCGATATCCTCTTCGTTATGGACCTCGACAAGACATTCGAGGCCAAGCTCGGTCGCAAGATTATAGAACTTGGTCATCTCCGCCATCGAAAGTATTTCCGGGATGAGCAGTATCGCTTCGGCTCCCGAGGCGACCGTCTCATAGATCTGGTACTCATCGATAAAAAAATCTTTTCTCAATATGGGTATTGATACGTTACCGCGCACCTTGGTTATATACTCCAATCTGCCTTCGAAGAACCGTTCGTCCGTCAGCACGGATATTGCGCTCGCGCCGTTAGCCTGGTACGTGATCGCTATCTTGACCGGATTGAAGTCGCCCCTCAGGATACCCTTTGAAGGAGAGGCCTTCTTTATTTCGGCTATGAGATTTATGTGGTGCGGCCGCGATATGTTCTTCTTGAAAGAGCTCCTTACCGACAGGCTCTTTGTCTCTTTAATGAGATCCGCCTGTGGCCTGGCCCTCTTAGCCTCATCCACGACCTTTCTTTTTTCTTCTATGATCCTTGAAAGTATCATCTGGTTCCCTTCATCCCTATCAGGCGATTGAGCAAATCCACCGCTCTGCCCGAGTCTATAGAATCCCCGGCCAACGCTATCCCCTCCTTAAAATTTCCGGCCTTCAAACCCGCCACCAGAGCCGCCGCCGCGTTCAGAAGCACGATCTCCCTGCGGGGACTTCGCTCGCCTTTCAGCACAGAGAGAAGTATTCCGGCATTCTCTTTGGCGGTGCCGCCCTTTATATCCTCAAGACCGGCTCTCTTTATTCCGATCTCTTCCGGCGAAATATTATAAGTGCCTATATTCCCGTCTTTGAGCTCCGTTATCCTGGTTATGCCGGTGATAGTTACCTCGTCCAGGCGATCGGATCCGCACACTACAAGCGCTCTCTTGCTTCCTAAGTTTTTCAACACCCCGGCGATCACCTCGGTCAATCCGGGATCGCACACCCCTACAACCTGATGGGTCGCCCCCGCGGGATTGGAAAGGGGCCCCAGAATATTGAATATAGTCCTACCGCCAACCGCTCGTCTGGGCCCGGCGGCATATTTCATAGCTAAATGAAATTTAGGCGCGAATAAAAATCCTATGCCGAGATCTTTTATGCATTTGGCGGCCATCTCGGGCGGCATATCTATATCGACGCCCAGAGCCTCCAGAACATCGGCTGACCCGCAATGGCTCGAAGCGCTTCGATTACCGTGCTTGGCCACCTTCACGCCGCAGGCCGCAACTACGAATGCGGCGGCGGTAGATATATTGAAGGTATTTATTCCGCTTCCGCCGGTGCCGCAGGTATCGACCACTATGCCGGGACCGGCGTCAATATGCACCGCCTTTTCACGCATAACTTTTGCGGCGCCCGAGATCTCGTCAACGGTCTCACCTTTATTCTTAAGCGCCAGAAGGAACGCTTCTATGTCAGCCGGTGATGCCTTGCCGGACATGATCTCGTTAAAGACCTCGCGAGTCTCGGCTTCCGTGAGATCTATTTTTTTTAATATTTTTTTTATCGCTTCCTGTATCATAATTTTTTATTTCACCTGATATTAAAAAGACTAGATGCTCATGAAGTTCTTTAATATCTTCTTGCCCTCATCCGTGAGAATGGACTCGGGGTGGAACTGAACTCCCCATATCGGA
Organism: uncultured Planctomycetia bacterium; assembly: GCA_964433975.1. Taxonomy (GTDB): domain Bacteria; phylum Omnitrophota; class Gorgyraeia; order 2-01-FULL-45-10; family 2-01-FULL-45-10; genus 2-01-FULL-45-10. The sequence continues at coordinate 10,088 of CAYSSS010000015.1, read as the reverse complement.
TATTTAACGTGCTTGAGGCCCATTATCTCCTCATCCTGGTCTTTCGTCTCAGCGGTAATGCTTAGAACCTCGGGAAGTGTCTTGCGTTCCACTACAAGCGAATGGTATCTTGTCGCCTCAAAAGGATTACTTATGCCCTCGAATATCTCTTTTTGGTTATGGTAGATAAGCGAGGTCTTGCCGTGCATTATACGCTTGGCGTGGACTATTCTCGCGCCGAAGACCTCTCCTATGGCCTGATGCCCGAGGCAGACGCCCAATATTGGTATCTTGCCGCCGGTAGACTTTATAAGAGATTCCGATATCCCGGCATTCTTGGGCTCTCCCGGGCCGGGGGATATAACTATCCTTTCGGGCGATTTACTCTTCACTTCATCTACAGAGATCTTATCGTTGCGCCAGACCTCCATTTCGGCCCCAAGCTCGCCGAAGTACTGCACGAGATTATAGGTGAAGGAGTCGTAATTATCTATTATGAGTATCATTCCAGTCCGGCCTCCGCCATCTCTATCGCTTTCAAAAGCGCCTTGGCCTTATTCATCGTCTCCTCAAACTCCTTTTCAGGATTTGAATCGGCTACTATCCCCGCCCCAGCCTGTATATAGGCTGTCTTGCCCTTGATGACGATAGTGCGGATAGTAATGCAGGTATCTAAATTGCCCGAGAAGCTGAAATACCCCACGCTTCCCGCGTATGGCCCGCGCCTCAGGCTCTCCAGTTCCTCTATGATCTCCATGGCCCTGACTTTCGGGGCACCCGTAACGGTTCCCGCGGGAAATGTCGCCCTGAAAAGATCGAACGTATCTTTGCCGGGCTTAAGCCTGCCTGAAACATCGCTGACTATATGCATAACATGAGAATACTTCTCGACCGTCATGAGCTCGGAGACTTTTATCGTTTGGAATTCGCACACCCTTCCTATGTCATTACGCCCGAGATCGACGAGCATAATATGCTCGGCTCTCTCTTTCGGGTCCGCCAATAAATCTTTTACAAGCGCCTCATCACTTTCATCAGAAGCTCCGCGGGGACGCGTCCCGGCTATGGGCCTCACTTCCGCCAGCCCGTCCTCGCAACGCACCATGATCTCCGGCGATGAACCAACAAGAAAGAAGTCGTTCAATTTAAGATAGAACATATAGGGTGACGGATTTATTGAGCGCAGCGCCCTGTAGACCTGAAAAGGATAACAACCTACAGGCAGCTTCAGGCGCTGCGAAAGGACGGCCTGTATTATGTCGCCGTCCTCGATATGCTTTTTTGCCTTCCTGACCATCGTCTCAAATTGCATCTTGGTAACATTCGATTTTAGCATGTGCGAATGCGACTTTCTCTTTAATGAGACGGCGTAACCCTCCTTCGGCATTGGCCTCTTTAGATAACCTACAATCTTCTCTATCTTCTTTACGGCCTTGTGATACGCTAAGGCCGGATCGCGGTCCACATGCGCGTTCGATATGATCTTTATCTTATGGTCCACGTGGTCGAATATGAGCAGTGTATCGGCCAGCATGAATACGCAGTCCGGCAGTTTCAGATCATCGGGATTCTTTGACGGAATATTTTCTACAAATCTGACCATATCGTATCCGAAAAATCCCACCAACCCGCCCGAAAAACGCGGCAGCCCTTTAACGGCCACAAATTTATATTTATTCAATATCTTTTTGAGCTCGCCTATAGGGTCGGACTTTGTGGTAAAGTTTGAGGATATCTTGCCTTCCGTAATCGTCACCTTCGATCCCTTGCTTGAAAATATTAGCGACGGATCACTTCCCAGTATGGAATAACGCGCGAGCCTCTCTCCGCCTTCGACCGATTCGAGCAGAAACGAGTGGTCCGTCTTATCTATCTTGGCAAACGCGGATAAAGGCGTCTCAAAATCGGTCAGTATATCGCGGTAGACCGGAATCAGGTTCCCTTTTTTGGATAGCTCTACAAACTCTTCCTTGCCCGGATAGTACATTATTTATACACCTGTTTTGGGTCGAATATGCGTTCGGCCGTAATGTTGATATTGCCGTCTTTATCTATCTGGCGGAAGTAGCAGCTGAAGTACCCCTCGTGGCAGCCCGCCTTAACCTGCTCGACTTCAAATAGAATGGAATTGCCCTCGCAATCTATACTTACCTTTCTCACGTTCTGGATGCATCCGCTAGTTTCGCCTTTAAGCATAAGCTTCCCTTTTGAGCGCCTGAAGACATAGACCTTGCCCTCATTCAGAGTCTTCTGTAAAGCGTCCTTGTTCATATAACAGAGAGTCAGAACTTCGCCGGACACCTCATCCTGTATGATCGTGGGTATCAGGCCCTTCTCATCGAATTTTATCTTCTCCAGAACCTTGTCAATATTCATACCCTTACCCCTACCCCTTTCTTCTTTAAATAGTTCTTCGCTTCGCCTACGGAATAAGTCCTAAAATGAAAGATTGAAGCGGCCAAAACAGCGTCCGCCTTACCATCGGTCAACGCCTCATAAAGATGCTCTAAATTACCGGCGCCGCCCGACGCGATGACGGGGATATTTACCGATTCGCTTATCCTCCTGGTCAATTCTATGTCGTAACCTCCCCGGGTGCCGTCGTAATCCATGCTCGTCAGGAGTATTTCACCGGCGCCGAGGCTTTCTGCCTTCCTCGCCCATTGAATAGCGTCTAGGCCCGTTGGCGTGCGCCCGCCGTTTATGTATATCTCCCACTTCTCTTTGTCCTTGGTCTTTACCTTGCATCTCGCGTCCATCGCAACTACGATACACTGGCTTCCGAATCTTTTAGATGACTCTCTTATAAATGCCGGCCTTTTGACCGCCGCGGTATTTATGGATACTTTGTCGCAGCCGGCATTCAACAGGTTCCTGATATCGTCTATGGTGCTTATCCCCCCTCCGACAGTAAACGGGAGGAATATCGACTCCGCCACTTTATTCGCCAACCTTATGGTAGTCTTGCGTTTTTCGTGACTTGCCGTTATATCCAGGAATACGAGCTCATCCGCGCCCTCTTTGTCGTAGAATAGGGCGTTTTCGACCGCATCGCCCGCATCGCGCAGGTTCACGAAGTTGACGCCCTTCACCACCCGCCCGTCCTTAACGTCGAGACAGGGTATTATTCTTTTTGTGAGCATATCCGGATCGCTTCCTTAAGATCTATGGTCTTTTCGTACAACGCCTTGCCTATTATCATTCCCTTGAGCCCGCTTCGGCCTAATGCATTGAGCCGCTTCACGTCCTCTATTGTTGAAACACCTCCGGACGCTACGATCTCCACGCCCTCGACTTCCAGGATCTTCTTCAGGCTCTCTATGTTCGGTCCTTTTAGCATTCCGTCCCTGGAAATATCCGTATAGTTTATCGTCTTGATGCCGAGAGAGGCCATCTTTTCGGCGAGCGCTACGGCCTTCATCTCGGTCTTAAAGAGCCATCCCTTTGTAAGGACCGTGCCGTCCCTCGCGTCTATGCCGACGACTATTCTGTCGCCGAATCTCTTTGAGGCTTTGGATATAAAATCTTCCTCCAGCGCTCTTGTGCCTATGACCACCTTCTCTATTCCGGCATCGATCAGGCTCTGTACCGTCTTAAGGTCGCGTATGCCGCCGCCGAGCTCTATCTTAACATCAACGGCATCAACGATATCTTTGACAATCTTAAGGTTCTTCTGTTCACCAAAGATCGCGCCGTCGAGGTCGACGACGTGGATCAGGCGAGCGCCTTGCGCGGCCCACATCCTGGCAACTTCCAGGGGCGAATCGAAATAAACGGTCTCGCATTCAGCCTTACCCTGAGCCAGGCGGACGACCTTGCCGAGCCTTATATCTATCGCCGGGATAACCTTCATGTAAATATCCTTTTTTCAGCTATAAGCTGTAAGCTATATGCTTTAAGCTTACAGCTTACAGCTTAAAGCTACAAAATTCTCCAGGATCTTCAATCCGACCGCCTGGCTCTTCTCAGGATGGAATTGAAACGCATAGATGTTGTCTTTGCATACCCCTGACGCAAAATTTATACCGTAATCCGTAGTGGTCAATATAACCTTCTTGTCGGTCGGCTTAACATAATATGAATGCACAAAGTACATATACGAATTATTTGGAATTTTTTTAAATATTTTCGAACTTTGAACTATCAACTTTGAACTGTGGACTATATTGTTCCAGCCCATGTGAGGCACTTTTAAACCTTTCCCTTTAAACCTCTTAACATCGCCTTTCAGCACACCAAGCCCCTTAACACCGGGCGCCTCTTCGCTTCTTTCAAAGAGAAGCTGCAGCCCGAGGCAGAGCCCCAGGAAAGGCTTACCATCATTGATGGCGTCCTTTATCGGCTGTACGAGCTTACGCCTCTTCAATTCATTCATCGCCTCGCCGAACGAGCCGACGCCCGGGAATACTATCTTATCCGCCCTGGATATGTCTTCTATACGTGATGAGACCTTCACCTTCGCGCCCACAACTTCAAGGGCCTTTCGAACAGAGTGCAGATTCCCCATCCCATAATCGATCACTACAATCATATATTTCACCTTCTCACCTTCTAATCTGATTAGGCTCCAAGATTTCTCCGATTCTAATCAGATTAGATATCAGTCTCTCACCTTCTAATCTGATTAGGCTCCAAGATTTCTCCGATTCTAATCAGATTAG
>CAYSSS010000015.1:0-5348 GCA_964433975.1 uncultured Planctomycetia bacterium | reverse complement strand
ATATTAGTCTATTCTTCCCTTTGTCGACGGCACGCCTTTGCGGCGAACGTCAATTTGAGTCGCATCGTCCATGGCTATGCCGAACGCTTTAAATACCGCCTCCAGGACATGGTGCACGTCTTCACCCGAATATATCTCTACGTGGAGATTAATATTCGCGCTCTTTGCGAAAGCGTCCATAAAGTCCTTGCCGTCATCGAGGGAATACTTCTCTTCCTTAGGTATCGTCTGGTTATATGAAGGCATCTTCCACAGATATGCGTACCTTCCTCCTATATCTACCATCACCTTGGCCGCCGCCATATCCATCGGCACCTCTTTCGACCCATATCTTTTTATGCCCTTACAATCTCTAAGCGCGTCTTTGAACGCCCTACCCAGACAAATAGCTATGTCCTCGTTTGTATGATGTATATCGACCTTTAAATCTCCCTTTGCTTTTAAGGTCAAATCAAATAACCCATGAAAAGCAAAAAGCGTTAACATGTGATCCAAAAAACCTACCCCTGTATTAATATCGGTCTTGCCACTACCATCCATGACAAGCTTGCCTGTGATTTTAGTCTCTGTAGTCTTGCGATCTATGATAGCACACCGCGCCTTCTTGGAAGATTTTGAAATCTTTGTTTTTTTCATTAGTATTTACTCCTTTTTTAGCCTACAGCTTAAAGCTTACAGCTCTATTCAAACCTCACTTTAACCGAATCCAGATGCTTCTTCAGTCCCTCGATCTCGGCGATCTTCTCAAGTGGACCGCGGATCTCTTCCAGGGCGCTCTTCGTATACGACAATATATGCGAGCATTTATAGAAGTCCTGCACACCCAGGCCGGAGAAGAACCGCGCACTCCCGCCCGTCGGAAGGACATGGCTCGGCCCTGCGACATAGTCCCCGACCGCGACCGGCGTGTAAGGCCCCAGGAATATCGCGCCCGCATTCACTATTTTTTTGGCTATCTTCCTGGGATCCTTGGTCAGTATCTGCAGGTGCTCGGCCGCCAACCTATTCGCGACATCGGCCGCCTCATCCATATTCTTCACCAGTATTATGTATCCTTTAAAATCCTCTTTCTTTAGAATCTTGACTATCCTCTTGGAATTAGTTACCAGTATCGATAATCCCATAAAATGCTCGCCCTGGGCTTCAAGGTCCGCTTTTATATAACTTATATTGGACGACTGGTTCGCTATTATCACTACTTCCGTAGGTCCGGCAAGCATATCTATGTCGCAGAAACCGAATACCTGCCGCTTGGCCTCGGTGACATAAGAGTTGCCGGGGCCTACTATCTTATCGACCCTCGGTATCGTCTTTGTCCCGAAAGCAAGAGACGCTATCGCCTGGGCCCCGCCCACCTTATATATCTCGTCCACTTTCAAAAGATTCGCTACAACCAGGATGTAGGGATCTATCGACTTATACTTATTCGGGGGCGTGACGAGCACCACCTTCTTGACGCCCGCCATCTTCGCCGGTATAACCGTCATATATACGCTGGAGACCAAAGGCACCGTGCCGCTCGGCACATAGACACCGACATTCTCTAGCGGCATTATCTTCTCGCCGAGCAATACGCCGTTCGTATCTTTGATATTCCAGGATTTCTTAAGGTGTTTTTTATAGAACTTCGTAACATTATCTATGACGGCCTTTAGAGCCGATATAAACTCCGGCTTTATATCCTGGTACGCGCCCGAGGTCTCGCACTCGGAGACCCTGAGCTCTTTCGGGGTCAGTTTTACCTTATCGAACTTGCGCGTATATTTTATAACCGCGTCATCACCGTAGAGTTTCACATTCTCCACGATCTTTCTTACGCTCTCTGTGACGCGTTTATTGCGTCCGAAATTCCTATCGCATAACTTCTGGAATTGCTTACTGCCGACCCTCACGATCTTCATTGTATCTTCTCCTTGATGACTTTTACTATCTCTTCAAGCGCTTCCGGCAGCCTCTCTTTATCCTTACTTCCGCCTTGAGCGAATTCAGGACGGCCGCCGCCCGAACCGTTCAAAAGATGAGCCAGCTCTTTTGCCAGGTCTCCGGCCTTCATGCCTCTTTTGACCAGATCATCCGTTAATGAAACCGTAAACGACGCCTTCTCGCCATCACTGAACGCGAGGATGGTAAGCGCCGAGGGCGTCTTGGATCTTATCTTGTCGCTCAATGCCCTCAAGCCGTCCATACCAAGGTTATCGATCATGGCCGCTAAAACTTTGGTCTTGCCGAATGTCTGAGCCTTGGCGATCAAGAGATCTATCTTCGCTATCTCCTCACTGAGCCTGGCGGAGGCTATTCTTTTCTTCTCGTCTTTCTCGGCCTCCGATTCCAGCCTCTTCTTTTCGATCTGGGCCTGCCTCTCTACCCACTCTCTTGCGGCCTCATCCGTCATAGCCTCGATCCTCCGTATCCCGGAAGCTATCGAACCTTCGCTCGTTATCTTGAAAAATCCTATATCTTTCGTATTGTCGACATGCGTTCCGCCGCACAGTTCCTTCGAAACATCTCCTATGGAAACGACGCGCACTTTATCAGAATATTTCTCGCCGAAAAGGGCCGTCGCCCCTTCCTTCTTGGCGGCCTCAAGGCTCATTATCTCTTTCTTGACCGCCCTGGCGTTCTTTATATCCATGTTCACCATCTCTTCTATCCGCGCTATCTCTCTCGGCTGGGTCTTCTTGATGTGCGTGAAATCAAACCTCAGATGATCCTGGTCGACCAGCGACCCCGTCTGATGGACGTGCTCTCCCAGGACTTTTCTTAAAGCCGCCTGGAGCAGGTGCGTAGCCGTATGGTTGCGCATGATCTTACGGCGAACGTCCTCATCTATAGAGACTTTGGCCACTTCACCTTTTTCGATCCTGCCGCGTAGTGCCTTACCTATGTGAACTATAGTCTGGCCGATCCTCTTGGCATCGACCACTTCCACGGTACCAGACTTTGTCTCTATCTTGCCCCAATCGCCCGCCTGGCCGCCGGACTCTCCGTAAAATGGGGTCTTATCCAGTATTATCTCGCCATCTTCGAGAACCGCCAGAACTAAAGCCTCGGCATGCGCCTTCTCGTATCCCAAAAATTCGGTGCTCAGCCCGAGCGCTTCGATCCTTTTTGCGAAGCTCTCGGTGAATATCTCGCTCTTGATCTTGGTCTTTGACCTCGACCGCTCTCTCTGGTTTTCGAGCAGCCCCTCGAAGAGTCTCTTATCTATCTTTATATGAAAATTTCGGGCCGTCTCTTCGAGCATATCATACGGCATCCCGTAAGTATCATAAAAATCAAACGCCTTTTTGGCGATCATGGCCGGGTCTTTCTCCTTCGACAGCTCCTCGAAAGCGGCCTCGACTTTCGGCAGCTGTACCGCCAGAACGCTCAAGAAATTCTCCTCTTCCCTCTTTACGACCTGCGCTATATCGTCCCTGCGCTCCTTTATCTCAGGATACTGAGCGCTCATGACTTCTGCGATCACGCTCACGAGCTTGTAAAGGAACGGCTCTTTTATACCTATATCTTTCGCATGCGTCATCGAACGGCGTATCAATTTTCTTACGACATACCCTCTCTCTTCGTTCGAAGGCATGACTCCGTCGGCGATGCAGAAGGTTACTGCGCGCGTATGGTCCGCGATCGCGTTCACACTCGCGGCCTTGGCGCTCTGATCTTTTGACGCTCGCCTGATCTCTTCAACTATCGGCACGAAGATATCTATCTCAAAATTCGTCTTTACTCCCTGCATAACGGCCGCTATGCGCTCTAAACCCATGCCGGTATCTATATTCTTGCTGGGAAGCGGCTTCAATTTTCCGTCGGGCTGCCGGTCAAATTGGGTGAAGACCAGGTTCCATACTTCCACGAACCTGCCGCAGTCGCACTCAGGACTGCAATCCGGTTTACCGCAGCCGACATCCTTACCGTAATCATAAAATATCTCGGAACACGGCCCGCAGGGGCCGTTGGGTCCTTTCGTAGGGGCTTCGGACGGCCAGAAATTATCCTTCTCCCCGAATTTTACTATCCTGTCACCTGAAATCCTTACAACATCCTTCCATATTCCGTAAGCCTCATCATCGTCCTTATAGACCGACGCCCACAGCTTAGCCGGACTTATCTTTAACGTCACGGTAAAGAACTCCCATCCCCAGAGAATAGCTTCCTTTTTGAAATAATCGCCGAATGAAAAATTGCCGAGCATCTCGAAGAATGTATGATGGCGCGGTGTTTGGCCCACGTATTCGAGATCCCCGGTCCGCAGACACTTTTGGCTCGATGCGGCGCGTTTGTAAGTGATATTGCGCCCGAGGAACTTCTCCTTGAACTGGTTCATTCCTGCGCCCGTAAAGAGAAGCGACGGATCGTCCTTCGGCACGAGCGAATCGCTCGGCACGATCTCGTGGCCCTTCGACTTAAAGAAGTCGAAATATGCCTGTCTAATAGCATCGGTCTTCATCATACTAAATTCTCTATAACTCTCCTGATATTATCGTACTTAAATCCGCGGCGCAGCATGAAGTCGTATATACGCTTCGTCGCCTTGCGGCGATCGAGCTTCTTAAGCCGTTCGAACCGGTCCTTTGCCATGCTCAAGGCAACTTCGTATTCGTCGTATTTTTCGGCCTTTTCGGCTAAAACGGCCTCTATGATACCGTCGCTTATGCCATTTCTTTTAAGCTCATGCTTCAACACGACATCGCCCGCCGGGTTCATGTGCATCCGCGATTCTACCCAAAACCGGGCAAACTTCTCATCATTAAGATCGCCTGTCCGCTCAAGGTTCGCGACCACATCCTCTATGACGCCAGGCGCATAACCCTTGAGCTTCAGGCGGTTTCTTATCTCGTAAACGCTGCGCGGCCTCTGCCTCAAGAGCGCATAGGCGTTATTGCGCGCCCGCGTCTTCGCTTTTTCGTCCAATTTACTTAAACACTTTCTCTAATATCTCTTTCTCTATCTTCGCCATGATCTTCGGGTTCTCTTTCAAGAATACCCTGGCATTCTCCTTGCCCTGGCCCAGCTTCTCATCGCCGTAAAGCATCCATGAGCCGCTCTTCTTTATGACTTCGGTCGATTCTCCCATGTCGAGCACGCTGCCGGACTTTGAGATGCCCTCGTCGAACATTATGTCGAATTCGGCCTTCCTGAACGGGGCGGCCACTTTGTTCTTCACTATGGACGCTCGTACGCGGTTACCCACGGCCTCCTCGCCCTTCTTCAGCGACGCTATGCGCCTCAAGTCTATTCTCACAGATGAGTAGAACTTTAAAGCGCGTCCGCCCGGAGTAGTCTCAGGGTTACCGAACATAACCCCTATCTTCTCCCTGATCTGGTTTATGAATATAACGCAGGTCTTGGAT
>CAYSSS010000014.1:0-31854 GCA_964433975.1 uncultured Planctomycetia bacterium | reverse complement strand
CTTGAAGAGTATCAAGTATAAGCTTCTGGTCAGCTGTGGGGTTCCTCATTATATTGGCTAGTCTCATGGCCAGGTCCATTTCCTGAGGAGCTAGCATTCCCTGAGGCAGTGCAAGCGCTGACTCTCCAAGTGAATCCTGGACTATTTTAGCTATGAGATTGGGGTTAATAGCGCCTGTGGCATCGCCCTGTAATGCGTCCTTATTGGCGAGGAGACCTTTGAAGATATCACCTAACCCTTTATCCACCACTAAGGCCTTGCCATTTCCAAAGTCAAACAGCAGCTTTGCCGAATCCTGGGCAAGGTATTGTGTGTTATATGGATTTAAGAACTGATATGAACTTAAGAGCTTATTGGATGCGGAATTTTGCGCCAACTTGCTTGCTGCGGCATCTGAAATGCTCTTGGCAAAGCTATCGAATGTCATGCCCTTGCCGGAGGAATCGAGGACCTGCGCTTTGAGCGAATATCCCTCATTCCAAAATACAGCGAGGCTTCCATCTGAAAGCATGGTTACATTGTTTATCTCAGCAAAGCCCGTATTATTGGCGATACTATATGGATTCGAAAGTAACACTTTTCCGCCGGTGTCGAATATCTGCATTTTGAGCGAATATTTCCAATCATATCCATCAGATTCATACTGCTGCCAAAAGACAGCAAGATTTCCGTTTGAAAGCGTGATCACATTGCTTATAGAAACAGAGGACATATTATTGGTGATGCTATATGGATCCGAAAGTAACGCTTTTCCTTTAGCAGCGTCGAAAATTTGCACTTTGAGCGAAAAGTCTTCCGAACCGCTACTCCACTCACTCCAAAAGACAGCAAGATTTCCGTTTGAAAGCGTGACCACCTTTTGCACATCAGGAGAGAATGTATCATTGGCGATAGGATCGGGATTCAAAAGTAATGCTTTTCCGTTGGTGTCGAACACTTGCGCTTTGAGCGAAGATCCCTCACTCCAAAAGACAGCGAGGTTCCCGTTTGAAAGCGTGGTTATATTTTCCAGCCAAGGATAGGACGTACTATCGCTGAAACTAGGCGGGTTCAAAATTAATGCTGTTCCGTCGGCTCTGAACACTTGCGCCTTGAGCGAATAGTTGGAATCGCCACTTTGCTCGCGCCAAAAGACAGCGAGGTTCCCGTTTGAAAGCGTGATTACTTCGCCACTCCAAAAATACTGCCAAAACAGCCGCGCGCCGCCATTCAGGCTGCTGAAATTGAAACTAAATGAAGTGATATCCTTTTTCTCCGTTAACGGATTTATGCCGGTGTCGAAGATTTGCATTTTTACTGTACCTTGCCCTGCAAATTTAGACTCAAGCCAAAAGAGAGCGAGGTTTCCGTTTGAAAGCGTGGTTCGCTCGAGTAATCTACCAGAGAAAGTGTATGGAGTCTCACGTACCGGTTTTCCGCTAATGCTATCGAACACTTGCACTTTGCTATTCCAAAAGACAGCGAGGTTTCCGTTTGAAAGCATGTATACACCTTGCTCCACAACACTCGCCATAGAACTGGCGATATTACATGGCTCCGAAAATTGCGCTTTTCCGCTTTTTTGGAAGACTTGGGCTTTGAACGACCAGCTAAGATCATCGCTTCGCTCATACCAAAGGACAGCGAGATCTCCATTTGAAAGTGTATCTATAGTGAGCGTAGGTATCCTGCCTACAACGGCAATCGGAGAATCTAACATATTTTTGCTTAGAATATATGGCTCCGAAAATACCTTTGTTCCACTGGTGTCGAACATTTGCGCCCTGAGCGACCTGTGAGAAGAATCAGTAAACTCACTCCAAATTATAGTCACGTATCCATTTGCAAGCGCGGTGACCTCTTCTATCCCAGCATCCTGGTTAAGGGGGGCCCTTTGTGCAAATGCGGCAACAGTGCAGGAATCCAATAGCGGGTTTCCGCCGGTATCGAACATTTGCGCTTTGATTGAAGGTTTAGAATTAGTCATTGTTTCCCAAAAAGCCATGTATTTTCCTGCTGTAGACACGATGTGATATTCGGTAGAATCACCAGTAAACTGTTCCTTATTAAGATATTCCTGTATAGAGTTACGTACCTCTATCGGAATCTCACCGGGTTCAGTCGGCGATGGCATCTCTATTATAACGTCAGAAGATTCCACTGCCGATGATTGCTGTGACCGGTCTCCCGCCTGGCTTGTCTTCTTCTTTAACTGAGGCACTGGTTTATCCGCGGCTTGAGCCTGTAGCTCTCTGGCTATCCTGTTATCCATGTATTCTGATTCTTGAGATTTCTCCTTAGGATTCTTACCCTTATTGTTTACTTGATTAACTATTGCATCAGTCCTCTGCTTTGCGGCATTGATATAGCCTGGGGAGAATATATTGGATTGTTCATTGGACAGTTTATCGCTATTGTCCATGCCCGCATAGGCAGGGATTGTGAGTGCTGTTACCATAGCTATGAGCAACATCATTTTTATCTTCATCTTCTTCTCCCTGATATAGCTTAAAGCTTATAGCTTACAGCCTAAAGCTATAAGCCCTAAGCCGTAAGCTTACTTCTTCACTCCTTCCAGCACCTTGGATAGCCTCTTCGTAAAGCCATTCATCATATCCTTCATCTTATCTTCCATGACCCTCTTATTGGGGTCAATATAGGCCTTGCGGAGTTTCGCTTCTTCTTGGAGTAGATACTCCGTCTCAAACGACTTATCCTTTGCCTGGCGAAGCTTCTCTACTATCTTGTCGAGCTCGTTACGGGGTATCCTCTCCAGGTCGTCCCTCGACAACTTACCCGATATGATGTCTTTGAGCTGGAGTATATCCATGTTCTTCGATAGCTCTTTAATCATTTCGTTATAGTAGAGTTTAGTGGAATCCTGGTACTGCAGTAATATCCTGGACTTCTCCGTATTGAGCTCGGTGAAGATACCCTTGATGCCTGATACGTCGCCTTCCTTTAATAGATCCGGTATCGCCTGAGCTATCAATATAGCGGCCACCATCTGAAGGAGGTCATCGCTTGCTTTCATTAGCTCAGGCGTGCCGGACTCGTTAATCGCCTTCTCTGTATCCTGCAATAGTGCCTGGAGAGTATCGAGTATCAGCTTCTGGTCAGCTGTGGGGTTCTTCATTATATTGGCTAATCTCATGGCCAGGTCTAGTTCCGCAGCCTGAGCGCCCTCTAATCCTCCGAGAGGAATGGCAAGCGCATTTTGCTCCAATACGCCGCGCACGATAGCCATCATGGCTTCGTCACCTTTGCCGAATTGGCCTGACTCAAGGCCGGATATTTCGCCACGTTCTACGAGTAAGCCCTTTAGTATCGAGCTGATGCGCTCAGCTTTTATTTCCGGTACCAATCCATTACCGCCTAATAGACTCTTTCCCGCAAATAGGAAAGGATATTTATTCATTAGCGTAGACGCCTGCTTGTCTCCTCCCGGCGAAATGGAATTTATTATAGTATTATAAAAGTGGGGTAGATTTTCCGGAGAGTACCCTTTGCCAGCGACGCTGCCAAACTTGCTTATCGAAGGATCGATGCCGAGGAGACCTCCTGTATCAAAGATATTCCCGATATTGGTGATCTGGCTTTGATAATTCGGCAGGCTGTTGGGAAGACCTATGAATATGTTGTCCTGAAACACGCCTGTAGCCCGCGTCGCCCACATAGTCATTGTCCCGCCGTAAATTGTATTATTTTTGTACGTAACATTGCCATAATGAAAACCGATATTCCCCTTGGCATCCCATATTACGTTATTTTCATAGGAAGATGTTGAGTTAAAATCATAGATAGCGTATTGGCTCATGTTATGAATGTTATTGCCGGTGGCATACACTGATGAGCCCTGTCCCCAAAGCCCTACCCACGCGTAATAGATGTCATTATTAGAGATGGTTGCTTTCGATGTCGCTCCCCCATAGTCGTTCACAGATATGGCCATACCCATCTGGCCGCCCTGGGTATTGTCAAAACCCCGTATGATGTTATTCGATACCCTGAGATTATTTATATTCGACACTGACGCGATTATACTTATGCCCGTACCCGACAACGGATTGCTGGAAGCCATAATAGAGTCGGTTTTAATAGTAAAGCCATTTATTTCCGTTAACTTATCAATAGTGCCTGTTACAGAAAAACCAGTTCCCATCGTCCCCGTCCATTGGGCGAATGTGCGCGAGACTATGACTATTGTAGGTGTATTCTTAAGGTCTCTCTCTCCGGACTCATTATAACCCCCGTAAAGCCGGACGCCGTCCTTGACCTCGATCCCGCAGCCGATACCATATTTCTGATTTACGTATGTCCCGCCCTTCACAAGCACAATACCTCCGCCCCGGGACGCCGCGTAATCTATACCTTCCTGAATTCCGCTTTTCCCGACATTATCGAAACCCACATAGATATGCCTTTCGCCATTGATAAATTCTGAGATGAGTCTTTCTTCGTCATATGTCTTATCTGTTCCGCTTCCTATATTCACGTTATAGTCAATGGAATCGACGAGGCTGGTTTCGACCGAAGGAACTACTTTGATAGTCTGTATACTCTCTCCCTTCTCGCCTTGGCTGGTCTTCTTCTTTAATTGAGGCACCGGCTTATCCAGGGCACCTTCTTCTATCTTTCTACCCAGTTTCTCCCTGACATACTCTGTGACGTTCTCCATTAGGGTTTTAGGCTTATTCTGCTGATAAATAATCGCATCAGTCTTTTGTTTGGAAGCGTTGATATAGCCGGGAGAGAATACATTTGATTGGTTTTGGGACAGTTTATCGCTCTTATCCTCCATGCCTGCGTATGAGCCCTGGATGAATATTATTGATATCGCCAGGATAGCAAATACCGTGATTATTTTTTTCATAAACACATCCATTTACTACTTCTTAAAAGTTTTGGTTAACTAAACACAAAAAACCTATGTTCCACCATCGTGGACATAGGTCTGCTTAGCTTCGGTAACTGGCTATCCTGACCCCTTAGGATCGAGGACCCTATAGCTTTGCCCCTCTTTCGCAATCAACGCGTTGTAGCGTAAATGCTTCAGAGGGCCCGACGAAGCATCATGCCTATTACTAGGTGATTACGAAGTCGGGGACCCACCCTTTCAGATGGTGTGCCATTATCGGCTATACTCTAATAATCTGACTTTTCTTTACCCTCACTGTGTATAATACCATATAAGTTGACACAATACAATAGATAAAATTCTTACTTTTGTATATTTAACTATGCCCCTCTTCTGTCCAGAACAAAGTTGCTCTTCTTCTCTTGCTTAGCCTTGACCTTGACGCTTACAGCTATGTTCGTGAGCTCAGCATAGCTCGACACAGGCCTCAGCTGATTGGTGACGCCGGCCATCGATATCGTCATGAATGGAAATTTCACAATCTCCCCCCGCCTATCCTTCTCAACTATATGGCCTACATCAATGTCTTCTTTTGAATAAAACTTTCTTATTTCGGAGTCAAAATCATGAATTATTTTTTGTGTAACCAGTTCCGCTTTGTCCGGAGTCGTTATTATAAAGAAGTCGTCTCCCCCTTCATGACCGAGAAAGTCGCCCGAGTTTCCGCTTGATCTTATAGCTGCCTCGAGGACGCTACTGGTAAACTTTATGACTTCATCGCCCTTCGAAATGCCGTATCTGTCGTTATAAGCCTTAAAGTTGTCCAGGTCCAGGTGTATGGCAACAAATTTATTTCCGCGCTTTATCCTGTTCTCAACCTCTTCGCGGATGACGTTATTGCCCGGCATCTTCGTGAGAGGGTTGGCGTTCTCCGCGCGCTCCTTCATACTCTTCAGGGCGACCGTCATCTCGTTGAACGTCTCTCCCAGCTCCTGTATCTCGTCGCTCGTCTTTATGTCAACCTTGAGATCGAGATTGCCGGAGGCTATCTCTTTAGTAGCGGAGTTCAACACCTCGATTGGCCAGACTACCGTCTTTAATAACACAATGCCTAAAAACAAGTTGCCGATTATAATCGCTATAACGGTCAATGATATCGGGATAAGAGTATCGACTATCGCCTGGCTCATATTGACTATCGAGAACGAAAGTTTTACGATGTACTTCGGCACCGAATCGATCGATAGAGGCATGAATATATCTATGACCTTGGTATTCTCGTTTATGGCGGAGTAGAACCAGGAGTTCTGCCCCGACCCGCGAGAGAGTCTTTGGTAGGTATCGATATCCCGCTTCGACTCCCCGAACTCTTCCACTACAGGGTCGTTCGTGGCGATGACCACGCCATTCATAGAGAGGACGGATATCTTTTCGACGACACCCTCTTGAGAGAAGGATCCTATGGCAGCTTCGAATATTCCAGAGAGGGACTCCTCTGTTTGCATGCCCTGGATAAGCATCTCTAGAGTCGTCTTGACTATTATGGTTCCGACCCGGGCGCGGTACTTATTGTAGGCACTGAGCCTATCGAGATGATTTTTGAGCTGGATGGATGTAAATATGCATATGAAGAGGAGCGACATGCCGGTTATGAGGAGCGCCACCCTTACGTGCAGTTTAAATCTTGGCATACTTCACCCTCGTCATTGTATATCCTTAAGTTCCAGCTGTATCGATTGCAGCCCCTGCCAATCGTTTATGGATGGTATATAGGCCAGGTTCACTCCTGAACCCGCCCTCGGCACTTCGAGCTGGATCCTGCCGAAACTCACGGCCTCGCATGTAGTGGAGTTATCGGTCACCCACATCTTGAAACCATTCTTACCTATAGGCCTCGTGCCCTCCTTGACGAGAAGATTACGCGACGAGAAGACGGGCCTAGGGTTCTCCTCCCCGAATGGAGCCAGGCTTTCTATCTCGCTTATGACGCTTTCGGTCAGATTATTTAAGGGTATATCCATATCTATATTAAGCTGCGGTGAGAAGATCTCTTCGGCGGCATCTTCGTATTTCAGGGAATTGATCATCTCCCTGAATTCACCGAGTTTCTCTTTTTCTATAGTTATACCGCAGGCCCCCTCGTGCCCGCCGAACCCTATAAGAAGATCCTTGCATTTCAGGATCGCGTCGAAAAGGTTGAACTTGTCTATGGACCTGCCGGAGCCTTTGCCGTGCTTGCCGCCCAGAGAGACAAGTATTGTGGGGCGGTAGAATCTGTCGGCTATCCTCGACGCCACTATACCTATAACGCCGGGATGCCAATTTTCGCTTCCTAAGACTATCACCTTATGGTGTTTAAAATTGACTTCCCTCTCTACCTTTGAAAGCGCCTCTTCGAGTATGCCGGCCTCTATCTTCTGCCTGTTCCTGTTCTCCGCGTTCAGCATCTTTGCTAATTTCAGGGCCTCCGTCTTGTCGCTTGCCATGAGCAACTCCAGGGCTTTTTGCGGAGATCCCGTTCGTCCCGTCGCATTTATTCTCGGTCCCAGGATGAAACCTATGTGGCCGCTCGATATCTCTTTTCCGCTCAGGCCGGATGCCTCCGTAAGCGCTTCCAAGCCTATCCTGGTCCTTCTATTTATCTCACCCAGGCCGTGCTTCGCGAGGATCCTGTTCTCCCCCTTCAGCGGAACTATATCCGCTATCGTCCCGAGCGATACCAGGTCCAAAAAATCCTCCGCTAAGAATGGCGTGCCTTCATATAGCGCCTTGGCCAACTTATACGCGACGCCAACGCCCGCCAGATGCTTGAAAGGATAGGCGCAGCCTTCCTGAAGCGGATTTATTATGGCGTATGCTTCTGGGAGCCTGGAGCCGACTATCTCATGATGGTCGGTAACTATAACATCTATCTTATAGGCCTTGGCGTGCTCTATCTCCGCGAAAGAGCCGATACCGCAGTCGACGGTCACTATCAGGGATACGCCGTCTCTTTCGGCCTTCTTTATGGCTCCGACGTTAAGGCCATAGCCCTCTTCAAGCCTGTTAGGTATATATGTCTGGGCTATGGCTCCCAGGTTCTTTAAAGCCGTATAGAGTAACGTCACCCCGGTCATCCCGTCGACATCGTAGTCGCCGTATACCAGTATCTTCTCTTTGCTTTTTATGGCGCTCTTTATGCGTTCAACCGCCTCATCCATACCCTTCATAAGGAACGGGTCGTGGCAGGAGGAGAGCGAACAGGCCATAAATTCTCCGGCCTCTTTCGCGCTATCTATGCCTCTATTCGACAAGAGCTGCGCGGTTATCCTGGATATATTGAGCTCTTGAGAAAAGGCGCTCTGAACAGCCGGGTTTGCGGGTTTTATATTCCAGATCTTTTTCATAATTTTATAGTCTACAGCTTAAAGCTTACAGCTTATAGCTCACTTTTTAGGCTCTATATGCACCACGACATCGGTAACCCCCGATATGCAGCTCTTTATAGCGACCTCTATACGGTAACTTATGTCGTGGGCCCTGTCCACATGCATATCGGGATTCACCTGGACATGGAGATCAACATGTATATCGTCAACTCTGCCGCGCGTCCTTATCTTATGGCAAGCCCTGACGCCTTTAACGGCCATGACAACTTCGGCTATTTTTTTATCGTCCGATATCACTATCTCATCACATAGGACTTTGGAGCTGCCTTTCGCGATAGAAAAAGCGGCGTACGCTATAAAGAGCGCTATCATGATAGTCACTATAGGATCCAGGATGGGATAGCCTAATCTTATCACCACCATAGCGATTATTACAGAGGCGGACGTAAATATATCGGCTCTTGTATGCAGAGAATCGGATACAAGTATGTCGCTGTTAAGGCGCCTGCCCGCTCTATTTTCGTAGATCATGACACAGATATTGATGGAGATGGTTATCAGCATCACTGCCATGCTTACAGCGTCTATCTGGGGCACCGCGTGGCTATGCAGACGCTTCAGGCCCTCACTAAAAAGATTAAAGCATACAAAAAAGAGCATTCCGGCGATCGCCAGGGAGAAGAGTGTTTCGTATTTTTTATGGCCATAAGGATGGTCCTTATCCGGGAGGCGGCGCGCGAGCGTAATGCCTATAAGGCCTATGATATTGGAAGCGCCGTCGGCAAGAGAATGAAATCCGTCGGCCATCATGCTCGTGAAGCTGGTGGCATAGCCGTAGAATATCTTGGCCAGGGCCACGCCCCAATTCAACGCCAGGGTGATCAACAGGATGCGTTTGATATATCGAAAGCGCTTCTCCTGGTCTATGGTCATATGCGGTTATCTCTTAGCGATATACTTCTTCTGCCACGATATTATCAACGGACTCGCTATATAAACGGTGGAATATACTCCCGATATGAATCCTACACACAAACAGAACGCGAAGTTATTAAGAACCTCTCCACCGAAAGCAAGAAGAGCTACGACCACGAGCATCGTAACGGCCGTTGTAAGTATGGTCCTGCCGAGTGTCTGGTTTATGCTCAAATTAACTACATCCATGAAGCTGCCCTTCTTAACGAGCCGTAGATTTTCCCGGATCCTGTCATAGATTACTATCGTATCGTTGATCGAATAACCCGCTACAGTAAGAAGCGCCGCCACTATTGTAAGATCAAACTGCCTGTGCGTTAACGCCAGGGCACCCACGGCTATCAGTACGTCGTGCAGCAATCCGATGACACCGGCTACGGCATACTTGATATTGAAGCGTATCATCACGTAGACCAATATGCCGGCTATACCGAGCAATAAGCTCACGGTGGCATTCTGCTTCAGGTTCTTTCCTACTGCGGGGCCCACCGTTTCAACCTTAAGCAGGTTGAAAGGGTTATCTTTAAATTTACCGGTGAAGAGACTGTTTATCTCTTTAGTGGTGTCGGTTTGAGTCCTTATTATGAGCTCCTTCGGATTTCCGTATTGCTGAATGGAGGCGCCTCCCACCCCTACCTCTTTCAGACCATTCCTTACGGCGTCTATCTTGATAGGTTTATCGAACATGAACTGCTGTAAAGTACCACCGGAGAAGTCTACGCCATAATTGCTCTCTCCGCGCATGGCGAATATCGAGATGCCCGCTATTATCACAATGGCGGATACAACATAACATATCCTTCTCTTTCCGATAAAATCTATCTTGGTCTCGGGTATCATCGACATGAATCTCAATTTAGCGAGATCGAATTGATCGCACATGAGTTCAAAAATCGCGCGCGTGCAGGTTATAGCCGTAAAGAGGTTCGCCAGAAGACCTATCGTCAGCGTAACCGCGAAACCTCTTATAGGCCCGGTACCGAATTTGAATATGAGCGCGGCGGCCACTATTGTAGTAACGTTCGAATCGAATATCGCGGAGAACGCCCTGTGATAACCGGAAGCTATGGCGGCCCTCAATGTTTTACCGAGCTTCAACTCCTCCCTGATCCTCTCATAAACTAGAACGTTAGCGTCTACGGACATACCTATAGTCAATATCAAACCCGCTATACCGGGCAGCGTCAGGGTGCCCTTGAACATCGCGAGGCACGCGAGAATTATCAGCAAGTTTAACGACAGCGCGATACTGGCTATTATGCCCGCGAGGCGGTAGTAAACGATCATGAAGATAAATACAAGAAGTCCGCCTATCAGCGTCGCTCGCAGCCCGGCTTTTATTGAGTCGGCTCCAAGTAGCGGGCCTACCGTCCTCTCCTCCTCTACTATTACAGGTGCCGGCAGGGCGCCTGCCCTTAAGACTATAGCGAGGTCGTTAGCTTCGTCGACCGTGAAGCTACCGCTGATCTGGGCCTGGCCGGACGGTATCGGCTCGCGTATAACCGGCGCCGATTGAACCTTGCCATCCAAAACAATAGCCAACCTCTTACCCACATTGGCCTGAGTTATCGCATAAAAAGTTTCCGCGCCCTTGGTGTTTAGCGAGAGCGAAACGTACGGCTCCCCGAATCCCCGGGAGCTGAAATCTGTCTTGGCGTTCACTATAGCATCGCCCGTCAACGAAGCGTCTTTCGATATGAGCACCGGCTCGCGCCCGCCCCTCTCTCTTTCGAGGTACTTCAAATCATAACCATCTACGGGCTCGTTGTTGAGCGCCTTCTTTATGTCCTCCGCATTATCCGATACTATCTTGAACTCCAGATGCGCAGTCTTGCCTATGATCTCAAGAGCCCTCTCTCTGTCGCTGATACCAGGGAGCTGGACTATGATATTCTCCTTGCCCTGCCTCTGTATGGCCATCTCACCTACGCCGAACTGATCGACCCTGTTCCTGATGATCTCCATAACTCTCTCTACAGCGTCTTTTCTGGCTTCGAGAGGAACCTTGGACATATCCACCCTCAGGACAACATGCATGCCACCCTGCAGGTCGAGCCCAAGATTTATCTTCCCTTTTTGGAGCACCTTGCCGTCTTTGTCTTTCACGGTAAAGGGCGGTATTATCATCATCACGCAAACTATGGTAAGCGCCACAATGCCCAATAGCTTCCACTGAAGACCCTTATTCATCTCTTACTCTCCTTATAACGTCATGACAACAATGGGTATTATACCGAAGCCTTACGCTTCATCCTCGCGATACAGCTCTTCTCCACGTCAATTTTAACATTATCGTCGACCTTAAGAGTAACTGCGGTCTCCTTGATATTGACGACCGTGCCGTTTATACCACCGGTCGTTATGACCTCATCGTTCTTCTTCAGTGCCGCTATCATCTTCTTCAGCTCGTTCTGGGCCTTTTTTTGAGGCCTGATAAGCAGAAAATAGAATATTATGAAGATAAATATAATCGGCATCAAACTGACTATCGGATTCTGCGCGCTTCCCATATCTACACCTTACCTTTCAAATTTGTGAAACAAATTTGATCCTGAGAGCGCGACGAACAGGAGCGCCCGAAAGATCTCTCAACTTCTACCGTACCCACTCGCGAACTGAAACCTGAAATTTTCGAAGCGATCTTCTTTGATCGCCTGCCGCGATTTTTGTATAAGTTTAACATAAAAACTAACATTATGCAATGATACAAGCCTCAATCCCAAGATCTCCCCCGTATTGAATAGATGCCTTATATACGCTCTGGTATACACTCTGCAAGCCATACAGCCGCAGTTCATATCTATAGGACTGAAGTCCTCCTTGTACTCCGCGTTACGAAGTTGCAGCTCGCCGTTCCAGGTAAATGCCTGGCCATTCCTTCCGTTCCTGGTAGGCACAACGCAATCGAACATATCTATGCCGTTGGAGATGGCCTGCAATATATCAACCGGCGTTCCCATGCCCATAAGATAGCGCGCTCCTTCTTCCGGCAGAAGAGACGCGGTGTATGAAGATATCTCGTGGATCAGGCTCTGCGGTTCGCCTACGCTGACTCCGCCAATAGCGTACCCATCGAACCCTATCGCCAGGAGCTCTTCAACCGCTCTCTTGCGCAGGTCCAGGTAAGTGCTCCCCTGGACTATTCCGAAGAGAAGCTGCCCTTTAGCCGACCGTAAAGACTCTTTCGATCTCTTCGCCCATTTTGTCGTCAGATCGAGCGATTGCTCCGCATAATCGCGAGCGGCCGGATAGTGGACGCACTCGTCGAACGTCATCATTATATCGCTACCCAAAGCCTCCTGTATCTCGATCGCTTTTTCAGGAGAGATAAAGTGCCTCGAACCGTCTATGTGGGAGGAGAACTCCGCTCCCTCTTCGCTAAGCTTACGAAGTTTCGCGAGGCTGAATACCTGATAACCGCCCGAGTCGGTAAGTATCGGCCCTTTCCAGCCCATAAACTTATGCAGCCCGCCGGCTTTTTTTATTATCTCAAGCCCGGGCCTCAAGTTCAGATGATATGCATTGCCGAGTATTATCTCGGCGCCGCACTCCAGAAGCTCATCGTTCGACATGGCCTTAACCGTGCCTTGAGTGCCGACCGGCATAAATACGGGTGTATTCACTTCTCCATGCGCGGTCATAAGCTTCCCTAAGCGCGCTTTACTCGACTTATCTTTATGTATAAGCTCGAACATCCTATTTCCTATTCTCTACAATATCAACATAGCATCGCCGTAACTAAAGAACCTGTAACGCTCTTTGATCGCCTCTCTATACGCCTCGAATATAAAATCCTTCCCCGCGAACGCGCTGACCAACAGCATAAGCGTCGATTTTGGAAGATGGAAGTTAGTGATTAGGTGATCTACGATATTGAACTTGAAACCCGGGTAGATAAATAGATCGTTATCCCCTGCAGTCTTATCTTCTAGAGCCCAATACTCAAGACTCCTTGCGGATGTCGTACCAACAGCAAAAACTTTTCCGCTCTTCTTCTTTACATTGCCGATCGCCTCTATGGTTTCCGACGGGATATTAAAATACTCTTTATGTATCTTATGATCCTCTATATCCTCCGTCTTGACCGGAGCAAAGGTGCCGTAATTTGTATGTAACGTTACGCATGACAGTCTCACGCCACTGGCCGCTAAAGCATCGAGCATCTCTTTCGTGAAATGGAGACCAGCCGTCGGGCTTGCCGTCGCGCCCTCTTTAGCCGCATATACGGTTTGATACGAATCCTTATCGTCAGGTTCGTCAAGCCTGTCGATATAGGGAGGCAGCGGCACATGACCCGACTCGAGTATCTCATCGATCTGCCGGCTGAACCTAATAAGTCTTCCGACTTCTCCCCTACCCAGCACTTCAGCTTCGGCGCCGGATTCCATAGCTATCTTTTCGCCTTCCTTCAGCCTCCCCGAGGGTCTTACCAGGGCCTCGCATACGGGATCCTTCTTCTCCAGCAGGAAGAACTCGACCTTACCACCCGTCTTACGCCTGCCGAATAGCCGCGCAGGGATCACTTTAGTGTCGTTGAGAACCAAGATGTCTCCTTTATTAAAATAATCGCCGATATCCTCGAAAGTTTTGTGGGATATCGATCGTTTTTCACGATCGAGCACCATCAGTCGGCATTTGCTCCGCTCCTTTAGAGGATATTTCGCGATCAGTTCTTTAGGCAGGTCGTAATTGAACTCTGATAATTTCATTAGAAGCTACAACTTATTGGCGATCTTGTTGATCGTCGTAACGGCGGCTCCCGGATAATAGATCTTCAATATCTCATCGGCTTTCTTACCATGCGCGGCCATGCCATTAGCGCCCCATTGGCACATCCCCGCTCCATGCCCCCAGCCTATACCGCTCAAGGTCAGTTTATCGTTATTTATCGATGGCTCAAAATTGGTGCTGCGCAGCTCATTTGGGCCGATCATCCTGCGAAAATCTTTTCCGGTAAGCATGCAGGAAACACCGGAATCATCCTTGATCTCAACCTTATCCACTCTACCGGACTTGTTTCTCCCGACAACGGTAACTGACTTGATCTTCCCGACCCTGTAACCGTTTTCACCTAACTTCTTTTCGATCTCCGAAAGAGGGATGTTCTTGGTCCACTTGTAATGAGGGGATTCTTTACAAAAACCGCATTCCGATCCCTTGAGGGGCTCTATATCTATATTCCAAAGATTTGAGGCGTCTTCTGTTTTACCTCCGCACGTTGCATGATAATACGCCGGAAATATATCGCCCTTATAGATGAGGATCTTACCGCGTGTCAGTTTCACCGCCCTGGTGGTGGACCACCTCTCCGAAGTGGCTCCTGTATAGACCTGAGAATATATGTCGTTGGTGAGATCGTAGTCCTGCAGCTTGTTCTGCCTGGCCTGATATAGAGCAAACGTCCGTGCGGTTATAGCTTGGGCCTTTATGGCCTCAATGGGCCAGCGATGTGAGATTTCATTATACAATACTCCATAAAGATACTCTTCCAGGGGGATCCTGTTGATCACCGCGAGTTTCATATTATCTCTTTTCATGATGTCAATGGTGCCTCTGAACGATCTTCCGTCAAGATAGATAAGTGACCCCTTCGGTACCGTGACGCGTATCTTTGAGAATTTAAATTCCCTTGAACCGAACATAATACCCTGCTCGCCCGCCCTGACTTTTGTATGAAGAATATAACCTCCCGTCAAAAGCTTTTCTGACGGTATTGAATATACTTTGTATGTGCCCTTTACGGCTAACGACATCGAATCCCTGTTGTCTAGGACCAGCACCCGTATGACCGGATCGTCTCCTTTTTCTAAGGCCGGTGAAGCCTGTGGCATCACAATGGAAAGTGCTAGCATGAATAAGAATAGCGTGATCGTCTTTTTCATCTTCGTCTCAATAGAATGAGTAGCGCTGAAATAGTCAATGATATGATGATGCATGTCGTTATCGGGAAGAAGAATGTGAAATTATTCCTCTTTATACATACATCTCCGGGAAGTTTGCCCAGCCATGGGATCTTGTCACCTACAATAAAAAGCCCTCCCACAAGAAAAATTATAACTCCAAATAACATCAGCACCTTGCCTAACGAATTCAGCTCGAACATATTATCCGTTGTCTCTCTTCTTTTCTATCTTCTCTTTTTCGGAGAATAGACATCCGCAATAATTCTGCCTGTATATATCCTTCGATTTTGCCGTACCTTGAGCTTTTTTGAAGCCGGGCCTGAAATCATCGTAATAAAATTTTATCTCGGCGCTTTTGGCTACATCATCGCATATGCTCTTGAGCGCCTGATGATCCTGGTAGGGGCTCCCGAGCAGCGTCGTAGTGAACGCGTCAAATGCGTTCTCTTTCGCGAACTTGGCACTCTTTTTTATACGTATCCACCAGCATACAGGGCACCTGTTGACCGTATCCTCGCTATACACTACATGCTGGAAATAGTCCTCGAGATCGTAGTCGGAATATACAACATTCAGCTTGACCGACTTAGAGTACTCCTCCACCGCGTCTTTCCTCTTCAGGTATTCCGGGTAAGGATGGATGTTAGGGTTATAAAAGAAACCCCCTATCACATGTTTATCTTTGCGCAATTTCTCTATCGGATAGATCGAGCATGGGGCGCAGCAGATGTGAAGTAGGATATTCAAAAAAGTTCCTTACGGGCTATTTTGGGATTACGCTCCAGGCCCATATGTTCGTACGCCAATTTTGTGAGCTCCCTGCCGCGGGGAGTGCGCTTCAAGAATCCCATCTTGAGCAGGAACGGCTCAACTACATCGACTATAGTGTCGACCTCTTCATTCAGCGAAGCCGCTATGGACTCTATGCCAGCGGGCCCGCCGCCGAACGATTCATGCATGATCTTTATGACTTTTCTGTCGACATTGTCGAGACCCATGCTGTCTATATTATGGTTCTTCAGCGCCTCATTGGCGGTTTCTCTGGTGATCTTGCCGTCATGCTTGACCTGGACCCAGTCCCTTACGCGGCGAAGCAGCCTGTTCGCCACCCTTGGCGACCCTCTTGAGCGCCGCGCTATCTCTTGGGCAGCTTCCTTGTCTATGGGTATATCCAGGATCCTGGCCGAACGGATAATAACCTTGACAAGATCGGCCGTATCGTAGAAATCGAGATGATGGAATATTCCGAAGCGCGACCTTAACGGGGCCGTGAGCAGCCCTGAGCGCGTCGTCGCGCCTATCATGGTAAAACGTTTCAGCTTGAACTTATATGTCCGCGCGTAAGCTCCTTTGTCCATCACCACATCGATTTCAAAATTCTCCATCGCCGGATAGATATACTCTTCCACTATCTTGGAAAGGCGGTGTATCTCATCTATGAATAGTATATCGCCCTCTTCCAGATTCGTAAGCACGCCCACGAGATCTCCCGCCCTCTGGATGGCCGGCCCGCTGGTCGAGGTTATCTTAGTACCCATCTCATGCGCGATTATGTGCGCCAGAGAAGTTTTGCCCAGTCCCGGAGGCCCTGAGAGTAGCACGTGCTCTAGGGGCTCTCTCCTCTTCCTGGCAGCCGCGAGCGTCACCTTAAGGCTCTCTACGACATCATTCTGCCCGATAAATTCACTGATCTTACCTGGTCTCAGAGATATGGTCAGTATTTGATCTTCATCGGAGTCTGCCTGGCTTGCGATCAATTTCTCTCTTCCCTCGGGTAATATCTTCTCTTTTGTCATCTTTTAGATCCCTTATAGACTTCATTCAAGATATCTTCACATGACGAGACTTTAGGATTGCGCCGTATCGCCTTTTCTATCATGTCGCCGGCCTCATTCTTCTTATACTGTAGCTGGATGAGCACGTTCAGCGCCTCCTCCTTGATATCATCCTCAATCTTGGGCAGACCTCTCGATACCTTATCTTTCATGAGACAGAATTTTCCTACCTTTCCCTGTAATTTAGCCACTATCTCACGGGCCTTCTGCTCGCCTATGCCCGGCAATGTCTTTAAAAGCGCCATGTCGCCATTGTCAATGGCTTCGGCTATAACCGAGAACGACAGGCTCAGTGCCCTGCACGCGGCCTTCGGCCCTACGCCCGAAACAGTTATGAACTGCTCGAAGAAATCCCTCTCTATGTCATTCAAAAACCCCACCAGGACAGGTATAGCCTTCGATTGGTCCATCTGATAGTAATGATAGACCTTGAGATTTACAGTCGTGGCGTCGCCGCTTTCAGTATGGAGATTCTTCATCACGGCCGGCGGCATTATCACTTCGTAGCAGATGCCGTTGACATCGAGTATGACGCTCGAATCTTTCTTCAGTTTTAATTTGCCGTTGATTTCCGAGATCATATCCTCTCCCCTATTTTCTTGCCATGTAACAGTATGATATCGCCATGGCAAGGGCGTCGCTTACGTCCACGGGCTCCGGGGGGTCTTTTAATTTTAAAATATTCTGGACCATCCTCTGGACCTGCTCTTTTGACGCGTGACCGTTACCCGTTATGGTCTTCTTTATCTTTGTGGGGGGATAGTTCACCAGCCGTATCCGGTGTATTCCACTCACCAGACAGACGACCGCGCGCGCGTGTCCCATGAGTATCGCCGTAGTGGGATGCCTGTAATGTGAATATATCTTTTCCAGTACCAATACACCTGGCTCGTGTTCCTCTATGATTTCGGTAAGAGAATCGAATATCTTCTTGAGTCTCGATTGTATCGGCGTGTTGGCCTGCGTCTTTATTGTGCCGGCCTCGATGAGCTTGAAGGTTCTCTCTTCTATTATACCGTAACCAGTCGTCCCGAGGCCGGGATCGATGCCGAGTATTCGCATTATCCTCCTTCGCGCTTCTACGATCATACTCCGGTAGCGCTTCGGAGGGATTATTCCTGCGAAGCCCTACCGGCTATTGCTAGTTGAAGGGCGTAGCAGAATTATTCTTTTATAAGGTTATCCGGTATATCAAAATTTGCGTAGACATGTTGAACGTCCTCATGATCTTCTATAGCGTCGACCAGCTCCAATATCTTCTTCGCGTCAGGCCCCTCGACCCTAACCGTGTTCTTGGGCAAGAGTGTTATCTCCGCGCCTTCCGTCTTTATGCCGGCGTCATCTATGGCCTTCTTGACCTTGAAGAAATCCTGCGGGCTCGTCTTTATGGCGTAATTCTCGTCCTCGACTATCATATCTTCCGCGCCGGCGTCCAGAGCGACACCCATCAACTTATCCTCTTCCGCGCTGGCCTTGCTTACGACTATGTAACCTTTCTTCTCAAACATCCATGCCACAGAACCGGCGCCTGCCATATTGCCGCCTCTTTTCGTGAATATGGTCCTGACTTCGGCCGTAGTCCTGTTCTTATTGTCGGATACGCCTTCTACGTAAACGGCGACTCCGCCCGGACCATAGCCTTCGAGCGTTATATCCTCGTACGTTATGCCTTCGAGCTGGCCCGTACCCTTCTTGATAGCCCGTTCGATATTGTCCGCTGGCATACTGGACTCTTTAGCTCTCTCTATGGCGACCCTCAGCCTCGGATTGGTATCTGGATTCCCACCGCCCCTGGCGGCAACCGATATTTCCTTTATAAGCTTTGTGAATAGACTGCCCCTCTTGGCGTCCGTAGCCGCTTTCTTATGCTTGATCGTTGCCCATTTTGAATGACCGCTCATTATTCCTCCGTCTCGTCTTTCCTGGATAGCTTAGCCTTCTCAATTATAATTTGAGCCAAATTGGATGGCACCACTTCATAGTGGGAGAAGCTCATTGTGTATGTTCCTCTCCCGCCCGTTATTGACTTCAGTTCATTAACATATTTATACATCTCTTCCAGCGGCATCTTGGCCTTTACCGTTTGTGACCCGTCGCCCGGTTCCATCCCCATGATCCTGCCACGCCTGGAGTTCAGGCTGCCCGTTATGTCACCCATAACTTCATCCGGCACGGTTACATCAACGTCCATTATAGGCTCTAAGATGACCGGCTTGGCTTTCAGCATCGATTCTTTGAATGCGTGACGCGCGGCGGTTTGAAAAGCGATATCCTTAGAATCGACCGGATGGGTCTTGCCGTCATAAACTATCGCCTTTACATCTACCACCGGAAATCCGGCGAGGCTTCCCGAATCGAGAGCCGAACGAATACCTTTTTCACAACTCACAACAAATTGCCTGGGTATCGCGCCGCCGACCACCTCATCTACGAACTGGAACCCCTCGCCCCGTTGAAGCGGCTCTATGCGCATCCAAACCTCTGCGAACTGCCCGGCTCCTCCGGTCTGCTTCTTATGGCGGTACTGGGCGTCTCCCTTGCCGAGTATCGTCTCTTTGTACGCCACCTTAGGCGTGCCGAGCTCTACCTGCACGCCGTATCGCATCTTCATCCTGTTGATCATCATGCTGATGTGCATATCTCCCATCCCGGAGACTATCATCTCTTTGGTCTGCTCATCCCTCGTCACCCTGAATGTGGGGTCTTCGGCCATTATCTTGTGAATAGCGTTAGATATCCTATCCTCATCTGCCCGTGTCTTCGGTTTAAGCGAAAAAGATACAGCAGGCTCGGGGAACTTTATCTCGTCGAATTTTACCATATTCTTGTCGTCAGTTATGGAGTCGCCTGTCTTTGTATCTTTAAGCTTTGCCACACACGCGATATCGCCGGCCTGCGCCAACTCCATGGAGACCTGGTTCTTGCCCATCATGGTAAATACCTGACCTATCTTCTCTCTGCTACCCTTGTTTACATTGTAAAAACCGCCGTTCGACTGCAGCTTTCCGGAAAATACCTTAAACATCGATATCTGGCCCATAAAAGGGTCGGACAAAGTCTTAAATACGAGCGCGGCAAACGGCTTATTCGGATCGGCATCCAAAGATATCTTATCGCCGCTTTCGGGCTTCGTCACTTCTGCCTTGGCCCTGTCGGCCGGCGACGGAAGGTAGTCTATTATAAAATCGAGGAGTTCCTTGACTCCTATGTTGCGGGTAGCTGAGCCGCAAAGTATCGGTGAGACGTCTCCTGTGTTCAGCCCCTTCTTTAATGCCTCTGTAATCTCTTCGGCCGAAAGCTCTCCTTTATCCAGATACTTCTCCAGCAGTGCGTCATCCGTCTCCGCGACGGTCTCTGTCAGAGAGTCGCCAAGCGCTTTGAAGTGGGACTTTTCCGCGTCGTCCAGGCTCTCCGCGCCTTTTTGGGTTATAACGCTCGCCACATCTTTGAATGACGACTCCTTGCCTATCGGATAATCCACAGGCACGCAATGCTTGCGAAACTTATTATTTATATCATCAAAACACTTGTCGTAGTTAGAGTGCTCCTTATCGAGCATGTTTATGAAGAAGAAGCACGGCACTCCATCTTCCTTTGCCAATCTGAATGCGCGCTCTGTGCCTATCTCTATGCCTCCGGTAGCATTAACTACCACTATGCAGGCATCGGCCGACCTCAAGCTGCCTATCATCTCCCCGACAAAATCGGTATAGCCGGGAATATCGATTACATTTATCTTCTTTGATTTATACGGAAAGCTTATGAGCGACGTGCTGGACGAGTGCTTCTTCTCTTTTTCGTCCTCATTATAGTCGGACACGGTAGTCCCGTCCATGATCCTACCCATCTTAGCGACGGCGCCGGCGTTTAAGAGAAGCGCTTCGGCTAAAGACGTCTTGCCGCACCCCGAGTGGCCCAATAGTATTACGTTTCTGATATCCTTTGGCTGGAAACTTGGCATCTATCTCCTCCAACTTTTTCTACAGAAAATCTGACCCCGGTCCCGACTCAAAGCAATAAAAAGAAGTGGCGGGAGAAGGACCTGTAAACGGTCTTCGGCATTATCATACTATTATATCGATGGGGTGGTATATGTCAAGAAGATTAGCCCAGGAGAACCTTCTTTAGGCTCTCTTTGCCGAGTATTTTGAGAGCTTTTAGAATATACTGCCTGTTCTGAGGATTCTTGTACTGCAGGAGAGCTCTCTGCATCATCCTTTCATGGGGATACTTAGCCACGTAAAGCTTATTCCCCGTAAAGGGATCCTGTTCAGTATAGTACATCGCGCCCGCGAGGGTCATCGGTAAAGGAATAAAATCCTGGACCTGCTCAGGGCTTATATGCCTTTTCGCAAGATACAAGGCAAGCTGAAGGGCGTCCTCCAGCCTGGCCCCCGGATGACCCACTATGAAATAGTTCACAAGGTACTGTTTCTTATTAAGGCGTCTGTTCACTCTTTCGAACCGGTCGGTAAACTTCTCGTATACGCTGAATCTCGGCTTATTCATCAGATCCAGGACATGATCTGAGCAATGTTCGGGCGCGACTTTAAGCTGTCCGCTGACATGGTGCGCGCACAGCTCGTTCAGATATTCGTCCGAATAACTCTCAGTCAGGAGATCGTACCTGACGCCGCTACCGACGAAAACATGTTTAACCTTAGGCATGGCCTTGAGCTTCCTCCATAACTCCAGAGAATCTCCGTAGCCGGGTTTGAAGTGCCTGCAAATTTCAGGCACAAGACATCTCTTCCCGCGGCATGCGCCCCTCTCTTTCCACAAATGGCACTTGGCCATATACATATTAGCCGTGGGCCCTCCTATATCGGTGATCGTCCCTTTGAATCCCTTCTCTTGAGATATAGTCTCTATCTCATCCAGTATTGACCCTATACTGCGGCTTTGAACATGTCTACCCTGATGCATGTAGAGCGAACAGAAGCTGCATCCTCCGGCACACCCGCGATGAGAAGTTATGGAATTTCTCACAATACCGAATCCCGGAACGCCGCCGGCCTTATCGTAGGATAAGTGCCAATCGCGCATAAATGGAAGCGCGTATAACTTATCCAGCTCTTCGGTCTCTAAAGGCAGGGCTGGAGGATATTGAATAACGAGCCTGTCTCCATGCTTCTGGACTATAGCCCTTCCCCGGATGGGGTCTGCTTCAGCATATATATCCTTAAAAGCTCTGTTGAAGTTACTCTTATCCCTGCTGACATCCTCGAAGGAAGGTACAAGCACTCGATCCTTGACCGCCTCAAGATCTCTCCTGGCTACTACGGTGCCTCTTATATTATCGAGCGATCGTATATCCTCGCCGCTTTGAAGTCGCCGCGCTATTTCGAGCATCTGCTTTTCACCCATGCCGTAAACTAAGATATCGCACTTTGCGTCGAGCAGAAGCGAGCGCCTCACCTTATCCGACCAGTAGTCGTAATGGGCCAGCCTTCTCATGCTCGCCTCCATGCCGCCGAGGACTATTGGAACTCCCTTATAAGCCTGCTGTAATTTATTGGCGTATATTATGGTTGCCCTGTCGGGTCTTAGATGGGATCTGCCCCCGGGTGAATAGTCGTCAATATTGCGGACCTTTTTGTTGGCGGTGTAGTTGGCGATCATAGAATCGAGATTGCCCGCCGTTACCCCGAAGAAAAGCCTTGGCCTGCCCAGCGCTTTAAAGTCATCCACGCTCTGCCAGTCGGGCTGGGCTATGATACCCACCCTGAACCCGGCGCTCTCTAAAACTCTGCCTATGACGGCGGCTCCGTACGAGGGATGATCGACATACGCGTCGCCTGTAACGAGTATGATATCGAGCTCTTCCCAGCCTCGTCTTGTAAGGTCTCTTTTGGACGTAGGTAAGAAATCTTGCGTCATATTAAAATTCAGGGTAAGGTTTGTTCAAGGTCATGCTGACCGCTTTGGGTCTTCCGGTAGGATCATCTACATACTTTACCAGAACATCATCTTCCTGTTGGAGGTACTCAAGCGAAACTATCTCGGCTCCATGTATTATCTTCACTCCGGAGGGGACATAGAATGTCATCTCGCCCTCTCCCCGGCACGTAAGAAGAGAGCCCACCCGGTCGATATCCATGACCTGTTCTGTGAACGTCTTCAGGTCGGTCGCAGAATCATCGCAACGGCCCGCGCCCGGGGCCGAAAGGATCAGCGCCGCCGCAAAAATAACCGTTAAAAATTTTAATATCTTTCTCATGACGGACTACTCTCCTATTATCTTTACCAGGACTCTCTTTTTTCTCTGTCCGTCGAACTCACCGTAAAATATCTGCTCCCATGGGCCGAAGTCCAGCCTCCCGTTTGTGACGGCGCAGACGACCTCGCGCCCCATTATCGTTCTTTTTAAATGAGCATCGCCGTTATCTTCTCCCGTGAGATTATGTCTATATTTATCCTTGCCATAAGGCGCGAGCTTCTCCACCCACGCCAGAAAATCCTGATGTAACCCCGATTCGTTGTCATTTATAAAGACGCTCGCGGTGATGTGCATTGCATTGACCAGGCACATCCCCTCCTTGACGCGGCTCTTTTTTACGGCCTCCTCGACCTCGCGCGTGATATTCACGATCGCGTAGCGGTCATTCGTATTCATCCAGAGATATTTAGTATATGATTTCATTGTCTTTCTTCCGTCATTGCGAGGCCCGAAGGGCCGAAGCAATCTCTAGCCTGATAAGGTTAGATGCGCTCCTTAAAGATATGCAAACATCATTATATATTTACATTGACCGCAAGTAACTAAAATAAACGATGATGTTAGTCTCGCCAAATATACGGGTTGAGGCTCTCTCCTACTAAATACTATCCCTCCTGTTTGATCTACACTCTTAGAGGCGCATATCGGACAATTAAAAGATTTTGCTAACTCCGCTCTTTGTTTCAATAAAGTAGTCTGACCCCTTCCGCTACCGCGGAAAAAGTTACTGAATACCAATAGAATCTGATAAAGTTCAACTAGCCCACATTTCGCACATAGTCTGGCAAGAATTTCGCCTTCAAGCGATAGAGAATCCTCTAGCGGGGATATTCTTTTATTGCTTGCCATTAAGTTTTTGCAATTACCACACTTATAAGCCGGCAGATTCATAGTTACATATTGTGTTTCTTCATGTTTTTTTTCGGGTTTTGTTTTATCAGAAATTAAATCACGATCATACCATTGTGTTAAATGACATTTTTTGCAAGTCAGAACTTCGAAATTATTTTCACCTAGATCACATACAGCAGTTTCGCCAATTATTCTAGTAAGAATAATGCTCGTATCAAAAGTATCATTTTGGCATTTAAGACATTTCATTTATATCTCTATTGCTCCCCCTTGCATATACGTTATACGCCAATCTTCAGTATACCCCTAATCTCAAACCTAAACCTCTTGTCAACGTATCCGGGTCCGTTTCATTCGGAGCCAGTTCTCGTGTCACAGTAAAATGTCACAGCATGTCACAGTACGGAATCCGGGACACATTATCTAGCTCAACTCACACAGTAAGTATCCCGGCAAGAAATAACGGCCGTCGTATACCAGTCATATCATAGCCGTCAGTAAAGATAATTTTTCTTTTAGTATCGACGCCCTTAAACTGGCTTCTTCCTTTACTCTTACCGCCAACTTCAAAAATGATGTCTTCGAAATCACGGATAAAATAATCCGGAGTTTTTGCCCCGCGCATAGATTTAAGATAAAATACTTCCTTGCCTAAAGCCCTAAAGGCTTCCACAAAAAAATCCTCCCGCAAACCTCCGATGGCCTCATCAAGCGGCTT
The DNA here is from genome assembly GCA_964433975.1 of uncultured Planctomycetia bacterium. Lineage (GTDB taxonomy): Bacteria > Omnitrophota > Gorgyraeia > 2-01-FULL-45-10 > 2-01-FULL-45-10 > 2-01-FULL-45-10. Next base: position 7,146 of record CAYSSS010000014.1, on the reverse strand, counting down.
ATACAAAAGACGATACGGCAAGGCCATGACAACCTTCGGCTCCTTCATTACATTGCTTCCTATCGGCATGACCCGGTGTAAAATAAAAGCCCGTTCTAAGAGCGTAATATATTGCTCGGCCTTATACTTCGTAATATGAACATTTTGTGAAGCCGAGGAATAGTTGATCCCGTCAACCCCTGAACGACCGATAAAACGGACAAGTTGCTCAATTTTTTCCAACTCATCGGTCAAGAGCTTTGCGATATGGGGGATGTCTTTACGAATAATCGTTTTGAGGATGTTCTCTAAAAGCGCCAGGGGCTGCGGCTCCCGCAAAGCGAATGGCATAAGGCCACCCTGGATATACGACAAAAAATGTTCCCCGGCCTTAAAAACATCCGCGGAAATCTTTCCTTCCACAATATCCCGGAGAGTTAAGGCGCTAAACTCCTGACCATATTTAAATTTCGCGTACTCCCGCAGCGTAAAAGGATAGAGCTTCTTTAGCAGGATGCGCCGCGACAGATCGTAACCTGATTCATACATTCCCAGCGCCGTGGAACTGGTAAAGATCACTCTGATATCAAGAAGATCGTAGAGTTTCTTTAGATCAGCTTCAAAGCGGGGATAAACATGCACTTCATCCAACAGAAACAACCTTATCCGCATCGTTTCATGCAGAGTTTTGACGAGATTAAAAAGATCACCCTCCATAGCGTCCAGCGATACATAAAAAGACCTCTCGCTTGCCAGGGCTAATTGCTTGAGAATAATCGTCTTGCCCGCGCCGCGCGGCCCAACAATACCAATAAAATGGGCTCCGTCGTCCCGCGCGATTGTCTCGTAAAGCGCGCGCCTTTTATCATATTTCTTGCCGTCTTCTCTGGCCAGACGATCAAATTCAAGCAGTTGATTAATATTCATTTTACCTAAAACCCCCTACTGTGCGCACATCGTAAGTATACCATAAATACTCATATTGTCAAGTTATTTTACAGAATGCATATCATTTGTTAAAGTAACATATCGTAACGCCTAATTTCCCGACTATCCAAACGAACACCTCATCGTAAATCTGAACCTAGGTACCCTTTTGCATTGAGTTCTAATCGTCTGTAAAGACGCTCGCGGTTATATGCATCGCATTGACGAGACAGAGCCCTTCTTTTACCCTGCTCTCGTCCAAAGCCTCCTGCACCTGGTCGGTGATATTTACGATCTCGTACCTCTTCTTCGTATTGAACCAAAGATATTTAGTGTAGGATTTCATATATTCACTTTCTACTGAACAAGCACACTTTGTTCTTGCCAAGTTTTTTCGCCAGGTACAATGCCTCGTCAGCGCACTTTATCAGGTCTTCTTTTGTTTTGGCATCTTCTCCGAAGGTTGATACTCCGACACTCATCGTAATCTGCATCTTTGAAGCTTCACCGAAAGCCGTGTTCGCAACCAGGAGAACTATTCTTGTTGCAAGAAACGAGGCAGCGTTTTTATCGGTATGAGGAGCGATGATAGCAAGCTCCTCGCCGCCATACCGCGCAAGAAAATCCGTATTCCTGGATATGCTTGTGAGGAATTCTCCTAATGCCGACAGGACATGGTCCCCCGCTACGTGACCATAGCTATCATTGTATTTTTTAAAATTGTCCAGGTCTATAAGGATAAGGGAGAATTTCTGTGGATAGCGAATTGCCCTTCTAACCTCCTGGTCCAGCATTTGGTCAAAATAACGCCTGTTATAAATATGTGTCAAGCTGTCGATGAGCGCCATCTCCTGGAACACCTTCTTTTCCTTAGCTTCCTCTCTCAACTGATGCCATTCCGATGCATGAAAAATAACAAGTTTCAGTTCGTCAAAATTAAAAGGTTTTGTGATATAGCCGTATGCGCCGGCCTTCATTGCTTCGATCGCTAAAGGCACAGAATAATGCGTGGTTATAACGATCATCGGTGTATCGGATTTCACTTCCTTGAGCTTTCTGACAACCTCGACATTCTTTATGCCTAACGTATCTAGCGGCAGCATTAATACGCTGTAGGATTCGTTATGCACGGCATTAAACGCATCTTCTGGTGTTTCCACGATATCAATAATATAATTCTTCGACAACTGTTCGCATAAAGTGCAGCGCATTTCATTATCGCCACCTACAACCAATATTCTCTCTCTTTCCGTGCCTGCCATATAAGAGTTCCTTTTTTATCCTTTTTTATCCTTTTTTTAGAAAGCAGCTCTAATTCGCATAGATCTTCATATCTTTCGCCTCATGGCTCCAGTATATCGGTCTCGTACTCTTTTCTTACAGTAGTGTCGTAGAACGCCGCGCTCTGCCCGCCCAGCATCATATACATACTCGCCTGTTCATAAGGATTGAAGTTCACGTCATCCCTGTAGCGTCTGGCTATGAGCTTACCGGATTCGCTATACATCTTCATCTCCATAGGCTTGCCCGTCTCGTCGTACGCTATCTCATATAAGAGCATAGGGCCGCTATAGATCCATCGTATAGCCGCCCAGCCGTCTATGCCGGTCTTCAGTTTGCCGCGGCCGTCATAAAGGGCCTCTTCCACCCTCTTGCCGATCATGTTAAACCTCTCTATCTTTTCGATCGTCCCGTCGCCGCGGCAATATACCTTTGCCTTGAGATAACCGTTAACGTCATAGACATCGCACTGCCTGACCTTGCCGGTCTTCCAGTATTCTATCTTCTTGAGCCCCCTGACCTCGCCTTCCGCATAGACTGGCTGTGAAAGAAAAGCCAAAATGAATATAGAGGAGAGAGCGCGCGCCACCATCATCTGTAATTACAGAAAGTGAGCGCCAGTGGAAAATCGGTCTTCCTGAGGTGGGCTATGACAGCCTGCAGATCGTCCTTTTTCGGTGAAAAGACGCGTATCTTCTCTCCCTCTATCTGCGCCTGAACTTTCAGGTCCATCCCTTTTATGATCTTGACAAGCTCTTTGGCCTTGTCCTGGGGTATTCCCGCTGCCAGGTCGGCTGTCTGCTGGAAACATCCGCCGAATACATGCACGGGGTCGCTGAAGGTGAGGAGCTTCATGGAGACGCCTCTCTTGGCAAGCTTGGCGGCAAGTATGTCTTTAACTGAACGCAGTTTGAAGTCGTCGTCCCCCACGAGCAATATCTTCTTCTCCGTGCGGTTGTAGTCTATGGAGGACTTGCTGCCCTTAAAATCGAATCTCTGCGCAAGCTCTTTCTTGGCCTGATTGACCGCGTTATCCACTTCCTGCAGATCGGCCTCAGAAACTATATCAAACGAATAACTCTCTTTTGCCATCTCATCGCTCCTCTATCTTAGTTTCATCCAAGAGACCTTCTGCGGTGAAGAATAATGTCGCTCTTATACCCTTAAAAAACGAGGACTCCGCGGGCTTGTATATCCAGTCTTCGCGTTTTCCGTCGAAGTCATTTACAACTACTACGGGCTCGCCGTATTTCACAAGGACGGAAGCCTTATCCATGCCATTCTTCAAGTCTCCTGCATCTATAGCTCTCTTAACGGCATCAAAGGCCCTCGTCTCTCGGGCATATTGCTTCTGTATCTCGGCCTGTGACTTGCCCAATTCTATGAGCGTGCCTAGCCCCTCAGCGCAGCAATTAAACGCGCTCGATAACAATATGAAGCAGGAGATCGTCACTATCCTCAGAATAGCTACTCCCATTCTACCGCAGGCGCCGGAGCCTCGGAAGACGCATCCGCCGGCCCTTCTATGTTTTCCATAATAGCTTCCGGATCGGAGACATCATCCTCGCCTCTCGGCGAAGGCATAAGCATCCCTTCCACGTCGTCAGTCCAGGCATATCCTACTGAATTATAAACAGATAAGCACGTGATCAAAATAATGAGAGCGAATAGTCTCTTCATATCTTTGTCTATTTCCTTTCTTATGGATTAAACTTTATATACGGCGTCTTCCTTACGGACCTTCTGATCGACCTTAATACTGATTAGATCGCCCGCCTTGGCTTCCTGGGCAGGGACACGATCGATCTGCATCGAGGAGACATCCTGCACAAAATCTGATGTACTCCCCTTTATGTGAATCTTATCCCCCACCTTCAGCGAGTCGGTAAGTTTGATCATGCTCACGCTGATATTACCGAAAAAATGGTCCACAGCCCCTATCTGCTTCTCTTCCATAAAGACCTCCATGGCTGCCGGCAGGCCCTCTACCGATACGGTACAGGGCAGGCAGGCGTTTTTTTTAACGCTGCATCTTAAAGCTCTATCATCAGTTTATCACGAAGGATCGAGAAAGACAAATGGCAAGAGATATTGTCCCCCACCTTAACGATCCTACTCTTTAGGGTATCCAACCGTTTGAGCAAGTATTATTCTTTGATCTGACCTTAGCTTCATAGCCTTCGCCAATACTCTCTTATCGACCCATCCTCGCACGACCGTTGCCAGCCCGGCTGAAGCGCAATAGAGATATACATTCTCACTTATAAATCCCGTGTCCGTAGCCGCATAAAAATCAACGTCCTCTACGGACATGCCTGCCATCCTGGAAAGATCCGCTACAAAAATGAGATTAATCGGCGCGTCTTTTACAAATGGCTGTTTGCCTGTTAACGCCCGTATATCGCCCGCTAAAACAGGTGTGAGCATATTTGTCAAGGCATCATAAAGGAAAACACCTTCGGACGTCACAACATAAACGTCTATCTCCTGCATATTTTTTGCGGTGGGCGCGGTCCGCCCTCCGGAGCTGGGGCGGTTGACGCCGCATGCGGCCCAGAGCAGATCCGATAACGCCTGCGGCGTTAATTCTTTAGATGAGAATTCACGCGAACTCTTTCTCTCCTTTAATGCCTGCATCAACGGCTTGCCCCCGTCGTTCTGCGGCGGTAAAAGCTTGATGGACTTGATCTCCTCCGAGCATATTGCGGCTGAGCAGACAGATAAAATTATCGCGACTAATAATATTTTATACCTCAATCGCGTTTTCATGTTACCTTTCACAATCTCCTTTATCTTTTTTTTAGGATATTAGTCCTTATCCATATTCATAACCGCCCAAAAATTTATTTGTGTCCTTCCATGACCCTTACCTTGTAGGCGCGAAAAATCTTATCCTTGCCCACTGATCCGTAACATACGGCGAACTCACCCCTGTGGTCTTTAAGGTCCCTGATTATGACGTTCTTGGTAACCTTCATATCATTTTCGGTAAATATAGTTGCCCTTGACACATTGACAATGGTGCCGTTAACGACTATTTCATATGCCTTGATATCCACCTTTTCGATATCCCCCTTGACCGTATCGGCATGGCAATAACCACATACAGAGAGGATGACAAAAAGAGATAACACTGCTATCCTCATTTGGAAATCATCACCGCTTTCCCGTTATCGCTGGTAGATAGCACTAGCCTGCCCGGGCATCCCGCGGAACATACGGTTCCATAAGCATACTTTATATCTATGCCGCCGGCTGCCAATTTCGCGGTGAAATCCTTCAATGCGCCCGGCTTATTAACGAGCTCTGCCGTGACCACTTCGCTCTCCTTTACAGCCTTGTAGCCGGCTTTTTTTATGGCATCCGCCGCGCGCAGATTGTCCTCGGTCACCAGCATTATCCTGGCCTCTTTATCGTCGGCATATCCGGCGACGCCCAATACATTGATCCCTGAATCGGCCAATATCTTGGCTATATTAGCCAATATACCTACCTTATTCTTCTCTGATACCAATATCTCCTTCGCCAGCTTAACGTCTTTTACCATACCGCACCTCCCTTTTTATTTTCTGACCACTTCGAAATACCAGTTGTCGTACTGGCTCCAAACAAGGGTTCTGGCGTCACGCTGCTTCACATACCATCTATAGCTGGCGCCCGGCTCAAATTTATCCGCCGGCACTTCCGCAACGAACGTCCTGGGGCCTATCAACTGGCTCGAGACTTCCAGGTAGCCGTCGCCCTTGAATAATACAAACTTATAGGTCTCTCTGTTCCCGCTCGGTATCGGCACCATCCGCCAAGCAAAAATGACCTTATCCTTGCCGGTCAAGTCCAATACGGACCCATCCGCCGGTTCGGTGTAGGCGACTTTAGGCACGGAGCCGGAGTCGCCCTCCATGCCTCCTCCTATTCCCCCGGCCGCACATGGCATCAGGAGAATCAGCGCCAGGAAGAAGATCATCTTAATATACATGGATCACCCTAAAAGTAATTCGTCGATCGACTCATCTACGCACTAATAACGAAAATGCTTAACCCTAACCGATCAATCCCCTGATCCTGGCTAAAAGCTCGCTGAACTCGAACGGCTTGACGACATAATCATCAGCGCCACACTCTATTGCGGTCTTCATATCCTCGGCAGCCGACCTTGCCGTAAGAGCGATAATAGATATCCCGGCAAACTTCTCATCGGTCTTGATCATGCTGCATACCCAAAAACCATCCATTTTGGGTATCATAAGATCCAGAAGGATCAAATCAGGTGCCCGCGTGCGCGCCAGCCTGTAGCCCTCTTACCCGTCTTCGGCGGAAAATACTTCGTAGCCGTACTTCTCCAGGTGCATCTTTAGTAGATTTGCGGCGTCTGGCTCGTCCTCGATTATCAGTATCTTTTTTTTAATCAAAAGCTCAAGCCTTCTCTTTGGGGCGGCGCGGTGATATTATCCAGAGAGCCAAATACGCTATGATAGTGAATCCGCCCAAGAGGCCACCCAGTATGAATAAGAGCCTGACGAAAGTCGAGTCGACGCCGAAGTACTCGGCCAGCCCGGCGCATACCCCCCCTATTTTTCTATCGGTATTCGATAGATAGAATTTTTTCATATGCTCCTTTCTTTTGTTGTGTACCATTATGATAGTATAGGGAACGCGGGATTTCAAGCACAAAAAAACGCGTAGCAACTTTCGCTGCTACGCGTTTAAATTAACCCTGCACTGGTCTACTCTCCCAGCCAGTTGCCCGGCAAGTACCATCAACGCTGGAGGGCTTAACTTCCGTATTCGGAATGGGAACGGGTGTGGCCCCTCCGCTCTAAAGCACAGGGATTAAATCTGTAACAACCCATAATAACATTCAACATAAGCGAATAGAGCGTCGACCATAATGGAACATTTTAAAAATAAAATGGTCAAGCCTGACGACGGATTAGTACAGCTAAGCTGAAAGCCTTGCGG
>CAYSSS010000013.1:4490-33082 GCA_964433975.1 uncultured Planctomycetia bacterium | reverse complement strand
CCAGAGTGGACCAGGTGAATATCCCGGATAGAAAACAGAAAGATACGGAATTTATAGTATCGGCGCTTGAAAAAGTGCTATAAGGCCGAAAGTACCATTCCGCGACGATTTTGCTTGCTTTTTTTTGATCCAGGAGGTAGACTACGCAGTAGTATATGCCAATGGGGAACGTCCCCTAAGGGCTAATGAAGGAGGAAGCATGGGTTTTAATAGTGGTGGTGGCGGTGGTGGATTTGGCGGAAGGCCGCGTGAAATGCACAAAGCCGTATGCGCCGAGTGTAAGAAAGAGTGTGATGTTCCTTTCAAGCCGAGCGGAGATCGTCCGGTATATTGCAAGGATTGTTTTTCAAAGCGGAAAGATAGCGGCCGCTAAGATAAGTTAGCTTTCAAGCGGCTTATAATATAAAACCCTACCATAAGCATTATGGTAGGGTTTTTATTGCAGAGCCCTTACGTTTGTTATAGAATGATGGGGCAGCGAACCAGGGGGGATGATAAGATGAGGATATTTTCAGGCGCGGTCATCGTGCTCTTTTTTGTCGCTATAGTAACCAGCTTTTATGGAGGCGCATTCGCTATGGATGGAGATATGGTTGTTTTAGAAACTAACGAGGGAAATATTGAGATACGCTTTATGCCGGATGTGGCACCGAAGGCCTGTGAAAATTTCACCAAACTGGTGGAGAAGGGGTACTATAACGGCCTCATATTCCACAGGGTCATAAAAGGATTTATGGTACAGGGCGGAGATCCTACCGGAACGGGCAGAGGCGGCCAGTCGGCCTGGGGCAAGCCCTTTAACGACGAATTCAACGCCAAGGCCAAATTCGACTCTCCCGGGATATTGGCCATGGCCAATTCAGGACCAAACACCAACGGCAGCCAATTCTTCATCACCACTGCCGATACCTCCTGGCTGAATATGCGCCATACGATATTCGGCAAGGTAATATCGGGCTATCCAGTAGTCGAAAAGATCGAAAATACCGCTACCGGCGCCGGCGACAAGCCGCTGGCCGAACAAAAGATAATCAAAGCGTATATTAAAAAATAACTTAAGGAGGAAGGATCCATGGGTAAGTCGATAAAAGGGACCAAAACTGAGAAGAATCTTTTGAAGGCGTTCGCTGGCGAATCGCAGGCGAGGAACAGGTATACCTACTTTGCGAGCGCCGCAAAGAAGGAAGGTTACGAGCAGATAGCCAATATATTTTTAGAGACCGCGGAGAACGAGAAGGAGCACGCTAAGGTCTTCTTTAAGCATCTGGAGGGTGGTGAGGCCGAGATAACAGCATCGTATCCGGCCGGGATTATAAAGGATTCGAAGGCCAACCTCGAAGCTGCGGCGGCCGGTGAGAATATGGAATGGACAAATCTCTATTCCGGCTTCGCGAAGGTCGCGACGGATGAGGGTTTCCCTGAGGTAGCGAGATCTTTTGAACAGATCGCCAAGGTAGAGAGGTTTCATGAATCGAGATACAGAAAATTGATCTCAAACATCGCGAGCGGGGAAGTCTTCAAAAAGAAAGGTTCCGTGAAGTGGCACTGTATCAACTGCGGTTATGTCGTGGAGGGCGACGAGGCTCCCATCGAGTGCCCGGCCTGTAAACATCCTCAAAGTTATTACGAAGTGCTTGCGGAAAATTTTTGATAACAAAGACAAAGGATAATACCGACTACTGGGTTCTCCAGGGCAGTAAATAGGTTAAGATATCAAAAAGTAATTTTGAGTTACAATTTATTTGAGGTACAATAATGTTATGCAAAACGTTCTGATAAGAAGGGGAAGGCCGGAAGACGCCCACCATTTTTCAGAACTTGTCATTCTAACCTCTCCAGTGATATTTCCCATCGTCTTTGGTTCCGATGTAAAAAAAATAATGAAGTCTATTTTTACTCACGGACGGCATTATTACAGCTTTGACCGTTCTTTCTTTGCCGAAGTGGACGGCAAGACCGCTGGGATGGCTCAGCTGCACAAGTTGATAGCCAGAAAAGGCCAGACGGTCCGGTTAAGCCTTCTTCTGCTAAAATATTTGAATTGGAGATTGCCGGCGAAGGCCGTCAATCTGCTTAAATTCGACCGCCTGATAAAATTTATCGCCCGCGACGATTGCTACCTGAGCAATGTATCAATATATCCTGAATTCAGGTCGGCCGGCGTCGGAACAAAATTGCTGGCGGCGGTGGAGGAAGAGGTCAAGAGCGTCGGTAAGAAGAGAATAGTGCTGCATGCCGAAACTCACAACGCGAGAGCCATAAGCCTTTATGAGCGTCTCGGTTATAAGATAGAATCCAAGTCCCAGCCCTTGAAGATCAGGAACAGGCTTTTTGAGTCGTTCAAGATGGCCAAGTCCGTTATATCCTAAATAGCCCGGCAGCACGCAGGTTTTTGTTGTCTTGTGCATGGGACATATTATATAATGGCTGCACAAATAACGGGGTAAAATTGCATCATATAGCGTATCTCGCCTTAAAGGCGCTTGCGTCCAAAGCCAGGGCTTTCGAAAGATCGACCCTGGATCCCATGAAGTCTCAAAAATCTCTTCTCCTTGAATATCTCTCAAAGAACAGGTCTACCGAGTACGGCAGGAAGTATCATTTTTCCGAAGTAAGGTCCGTAACGGACTATCAGATGCTCGTTCCCATGAGCGATTCGGAATCGATCTTCCCTTACGTGAAGAGGGTCGTGGATGGCGCCGATAATGTACTGACAAAAGATAAGGTGATATTCTTCGGGCTCACCAGCGGCACTACCGGCAAACCAAAACTCATACCCGTGACAAAATTTTCCAGGGCCAAAAAATCCGAAACTCTCGATCTCTGGGCGTACTACATATCGCGCGACCACCCCGGAGTACTCGACGGAAAGATACTGGCGATAATAAACCCTGAGGATGAAGCGTTCACCAAGAACGGCATCCCGTACGGCGCGGAGAGCGGGCACGCGTACAAGAATCTGCCCGCCATGATAAGGGGCCTTTACGCCGTACCTTACGACGTATTCCGCATAAAGGATTACGAATCGAGGTACTACTGCATCTTGAGAATAGCGATGGGCCAGGACATAACGACCATCGCCACCTTAAATCCCAGTACCATCGTACTCTTGTGCCAGAAGATAGAGAGGTATAAGGACGTACTGATAGACGACATCGAGAATGGCACGCTCTACCGCGGGATAGACGTGCCCGACGAAATAAGAAGGTCTGTCGAGAAGTCGCTGGAACCCTCTCCTCTAAGAGCTCGCGAACTTAAAGATATACTGAAAGAGAAGAAGGTCCTTCTGCCGGAATACTTCTGGCCGAACCTTAAGCTGATAGAGTGCTGGAAGTCCGGGACGGTAAAGATCTATTTAAAAGAGCTGCCGCAATATTTCGGAGATACTCCCATGAGGGATTTCGGATGTCTTTCCACCGAGGCGCGCGCCTCGATACCGATGGGCGACTCAGGTCGGGGAGGGGTCCTCGCCATCAATACGAATTTTTACGAATTCATTCCGAAGGAGGATATGGCCAAGCGGCAGAAACGTTTCCTCCTTTCCGACGAACTGGAAGAGGGCAGGGAATATTTTATTATAGTTACCACACCCGGCGGATTATACAGGTATAATATAGATGACATAGTAAAGGTCAATGGTTTCTTTAACAAAACGCCTCTTATAGAGTTCGTCCAGAAGGGCCTGAACGCCGTCTCCCTAATGGGCGAAAAACTTTATGAGTCTCAGCTGAATGAAGCGGTCAACCGGGCGGTTGAGAAGAACAAAATTCTGGTAGAGTTTTTCTCCGCCTGCGTACAAACGGGCAGGCCACCGCGATACGTATTTTTAGTTGAATTTGACGGAAGCGTCTCTGCCCGAGGCAAGAGAGACCTTTTGAGGTCCATAGAGGAAGAGCTGGGTAAAGAGAACGCCGAATATAAATATGTAAGGGACGCGCAGCTCTTGAATCCGCCGGTACTTAAGGTAATTAAAAAGGGTGAGTTTGAAAGGTACTGGGCAAGGCGTGTCACCGAAGGCGCCAACGATAGCCAGTTCAAAGTGACCGAGCTTACATGCGATGAAAATTTTCATAAGAACTTTGTCATAGAGGAAGAGATCGGTTTCGACTGAGAGAAAGGTGTGCCGCTTTGGAGTTTGATAAGATAAAGGCCGAGGTCAAGAAGATCGAGCAAGAGATGACGCGCATCGATAACGACAACTATTTTGAAGCGGTCATAGCCGATGTGCGCCTCGAGGGGTTGGTCGCCGTGCTCGAAGGCATCTTCGGAGCTCCCGTATGGCCGTCCGACAGGAAGCTGCCGAAAGATACGGAAAAACTGATAAAGGACGCGGGGGGCTTAAAAAAAGGCCAGACGCTGTACTTGTTAAATAATGAAAGCGGATGCTCGGCGTTCGCCATGCTCTGGCCCTGGCAGAACGGCGAGAGAATAACTGTAAAGATCTCACTTATCCCGAAGGGAGGAATATGAAAAATCTTGTAACCGGAGCCACAGGCTTTGTAGGCAGCCATATAGCAGAGAGGCTGCTCCAAGAGGGCGAAGAGGTCGTGGCTTTAGTGAGGAAGACGAGCAATACCGCCTTCCTATCCGGCATTGGCGCAAAGTTCGCATACGGAGATATCAATGACCTTGAGTCGGTAAAGACGGCGATGCGGGGTATAGATGTCGTATATCACAGCGCGGCTTTAGCGGACGAATGGATATCCAAAAAAGAGGCATACCGCGTCAACGTCGAGGGCACGAGAAATCTTCTCGACGCCGCCAAGGAAGCGAAAGTGAAGCGATTTGTGTTTATAAGTTCCCTCGCCGTGCTGGGCATGAGGGACCATCATGGTACTGACGCGGAAGCCCCGTATCATAAGACGGGCGATAGCTACATAGACACAAAGATAGATTCGGAACAGCTCGTCATGGATTACTGCAAAAAGTACGGACTTCCCGTAACGGTGGTCAGGCCCGGGTTCGTGTTTGGCCCCCGTGACAATAAACTCATACCGAGGCTTTCCGACAGGCTCGGGAAGAAACAGTTTATGTTTGTAGGCAGCGGCAAGAACAAGATAAACGCCGTCTATATAGAGAATCTTACCGACGCCATAATAAGCGCGGCAAGAAGCGAAAAGGCCATAGGGCAGAAGTATAATGTCACCAATGACAGCGGCATGACGCTGGAGGGCCTGGTATTCAATATAGTGGATATATGGAAGTTCGATAAGCCTAAGAAACATATACCTAAATTCATGGCGTATCTCGTCTGCAATATCCTTACCGCCCTGGCGAGGCTCACGAAAGCCAAGGAGCCGCCGTATATCACCAAGACCAGGATAAAATTCCTGAGCCTTAACCTCGATTTCGATATCAGTAAGACGAGGGGCGATCTCGGGTACAACCCGCGCGTCTCGATAGAAGAGGGCTTAAAACGGACAAAGAGCTGGATGGAGAAGAATGCAGATAGGACAGTTCGACACTGAAGACAATTCAAGATTATATTATGACTGCTGGCCGTCCGGATGGGATGATCCCTGCGTAATATATCTACACGGCCTCGAAAGCCATATAGGGTGGTTCCTGAACCTGGCCCAGTTCCTGAACTCGAGGAATATCAATGTCTACGCCTTTGACAGGCGCGGCTCCGGGCTCAACAAAAACAGCTGCAGGAACTTTTCTTCCAGATATTTATCCAGCGATCTGAAGATATTTATAGATCTTGTAAAGAGAGAGCACCCTTCCAGCAGGATATTCTTGGTAGGCCTCTGCCTGGGTGGCAAGATCGCCGTGGACTTCTTCTCTTATCACAAGGATTGCCTGGACGGCCTGGTACTCATATCGCCGTCGCTGAAGAACAAGCTTAAATTCTCGCTTGCGGATAAATTAGCCATTCTTTTCAGGTCCAACAGCATGCTTAAAATTCCTATAAAAGATACCATGTTCACCGCGAACGAAAAATATCTCAGGTATATAAATAGCGATTCCCTGCGCTTAAGGCATATCCCGGCACAGCATCTTTTGGAGATAGCGAGGATGGGAAAGCGCCTCAAGAAGGCTTCGGGCAACATAGAATTACCGGTCCTTCTGATGCTTGCGGGTATAGACAAGATCATAGATACCTGCGCCGTAAAGAGATGGTATGAAGAATTACCGACCACGGATAAGACACTGAAATTTTATAAAGATTATCATCATCTATTGACATTTGAAGAGAATGCCGCGCAAGTCATGGAAGACGTTGCCATATGGATAAAGAAAAGGGCCGATGCCTAAAATTTCCCAGGTAGAAACGTTCAAGGTCAGCATTCCGTTTAAGTTCGCTTTCAAGCACTCTCTTAAATCGAGACGAAATAGCGAAAGCGTATTTGTAAAGGTTTCTCTCGATAACGGCGTATCGGGGTTCGGTGAATCTCTGCCGAGAAGTTATGTTACGGGCAATACCCAGGAGAGCGTCTATAAGCAATTAAAAGAGTTCCTGCCGGGATTACGCGGCGCCGAGCTGGACGGGTCCGACAGAGGGGTGAACTTTATAAGGTCCCTGGACGGGGTGGAATCGGAAGCCCGCTGCGCCCTTGAGATAGCGCTTCTCGACTGCCTCGGAAAAGTTTCGAAGAGACCCGTTCACGAGATCCTGGGAGAATCTTTAAATCAGAGCTTCTCTTCGAGCGCGATAATCCCGGAGGGCTCCGTATTTAAGACCGCCGTCACCACGATATACTTTAAAGCAAGAGGATATAAATTCTTTAAAGTGAAGGTAGGAGATGATGACGATATCGCCAGGGTCCGCCTAGTAAGACGGTTGGCCGGTGATGCCGATATAAGAATTGACGCCAACGGCGCATGGAATAACGTTATCACGGCCCTTGGAGCGATAGGGAAGATCCGACAGTTCGGTATCTCGTGCGTGGAGCAGCCCACTCCTAAGGGTGATTTTGACGCGATGCGGGAAGTGGCGGACTTATGCAACGAGCCGGTTATGGCCGACGAATCGCTGTGTACTGTAGACGACGCTGCAAGGCTGGCCGGGGCCAAGGGCTGCGATATGTTTAATGTGAGACTCTCCAAGTGCGGCGGTATATTCAGGTCGATGGAGATCATTAATATTGCCCGGTCCCATGAGATGGGATATCAGATAGGTTGCCATGTCGGCGAATCCGGGATATTGACCGCGGCAGCCATCCATTTGGCTACGGTATCGAAAGGAATAACTTACTTCGAGGGAGGCTATGCGAGACTCCTTTTAAAAGAGGATGTGATAGAAGAAGATTTGACGCCAACCAGAGGTGTAGGGTATACTTTAGATAAACCCGGCCTTGGCGTAACGGCTAAGGAATCCACCTTAAGAAAGTATATAACAGGATGAACCTGATCAAGCTCCTCATAAGGACCCGAGTTTTCGACAGCATCAAGTTCGACCGCTGCACTATAGATCCCGCTAAAACCCAGAAGAAGTTACTGCTTGATATCATAAGGAAGAACAGGCATACACTCTATGGCAAGAAGTACGGATTCTCATCGATCAAGACGGTGGAGGATTTTCAAAGAAAAGTCCCAGTAAACGATTACGAGTCACTGAGGTATTACATAAAGAAGATGATGAGGGGAGACCGCGGAGTGCTAACGAAGGATAAGACGATATTCTTCGGCATAACGAGCGGCACCACCAATAAACCCAAATTCATTCCCGTAACTAAGCGTTCCCGCCTGCAGAAATCGCAGGTCATGAGCGTATGGCTCTATCGCGTCCTTACCGACCACCCTGAAGCGCTGAAGGGTAAAGCCCTGGTGATCATGAGCCCGGCGGTGGAGGGCTACGCCCCATCCGGAGTTCCCTACGGTTCGGAGTCGGGGGACGCCTACAAGAGTATGCCTTCCATGATAAAAAATCACTATGCGCTTCCTTACGAAGTATTCTGCATAAAGGATTACGAAGCGCGTTACTACACCATGCTGAGAATAGGTATAGAGGCGGATGTCACGAACATATCTACGATGAACCCCTTAACGATACTCGTCCTTTGCCAGAAGATCGACAGATACGCCAAAGATATAATAGAGGATATAAGGGAGGGCTCGCTTAATAGGTCCCTGAAGATAGATCCTTCCATCCGCGAGTCCATAGAGAAGACTATGAAGCCCAATCCGGAGAGGGCCGCATTCTTAGAGAAACTACTTCAGCAAAAGGGCGCTCTCCTGCCGAAGGACTTTTGGAAGGATCTCGCGCTTATAGCCTGCTGGACCGGCGGGACGGTAGGATTGTACGTGACGGAGCTCGCCAAATATTTTCCTGAAGACATAAAGATGCGCGACTTTGGTTACGTCTCGACCGAAGCTCGCTGTTCAGTGCCTGTATCGGATGACGGCCCGAGCGGGGTCCTCACTGCCGGCTCGAATTTTTACGAATTTATTCCGGAAGAGGATATCGGGAAGACGGATCCGAGGTATCTCACTGCGGATAAGCTGAAGAAAGGCGGGCGTTATTACATCATATTTACAACTCCCGGGGGCCTCTACCGGTATAACATCGACGATATAATAAGGGTCGTGGGATTCCAAAAGAGAGCGCCCGTGATAGAATTTATTCAGAAGGGGAAGAGCGTCTCCTCCGCTACAGGAGAGAAGCTGTATGAGGCGCAGATCATAGACGCCATACACAAGGCGAAAGAGGCGACCGGCATAGATGTGGAGTTCTTCTGCGCATGCCTGGAGTGGCAGATCCCTCCGAGCTATTCCTTCCTGGTGGAGTTCACTCATGAGCACGATGCCCAGAAGAAGAAGCGCTTCCTGAACCATGTCGAGGAGAATCTGGGCAAGATCAATATAGAATATAAAGCGAAGCGCACTTCCCAAAGGCTTGGCAACCCCAAATTAAAGATCCTGAAGAAGGGGTCTTTTGAAAGTTTCCGGAAGGCGCGCCTGGCGGTCCTACAGCACGACAGCCAGTTCAAAACCTGCCACTTGCGCTGTGATTTCAAGATCCCTACCGAATTCAAGATAATCGAAGAGATATCTCTATAATGGAAGAGTGCCTGATACAGGAAAAACGTAAGCAGAAGTGGCTGATAGTTATCGCCTCGGCCGCCGTCTTCATGTTCAGCGTAGACTACAGCATGGTAAATATCTCGCTGCCCACTATTGCCGTATATTTTAAAGCTACGATAGGACATGTTTCGAGAGTTCCGCTGGCGTATCTGCTTGTGGTGACGAGCACCGTACTCCTCTTCGGCAAGCTCGGAGATATTATAGGTTTTAAAAAGATATTTATAGCAGGTCTCGTTATATTCGTGACAGGCACTTTTCTCTGCGCCTTCGCCCCAACGCTGAATACTCTGCTGGCATTGAGGATATACCAGTGCATTGGGGAGGCGATGTTCAGTCCGATGGCCATCGCTTTTGTGACGGTCTTCCTGCCGCCCGGCGTTAGAGGCAAAGGGCTCGGTTTTATGACTACGGCTCAAGGGCTGGGATTCTGTGCCGGGCCCGTACTGGGCGGTTTCTTAAGTGATCACCTTGGGTGGCACAGCATATTCTTTGTCAATATACCGCTCGGGCTGGCCACCATAATAACGGCGATCAAGATGCTTCCTCATGAGCAGACTCTGCCCGCCGAAAAGCGGGTCGATATAACCGGATCAGTATTGATATTTATCTCTCTTTCCACCTTAGTCTTTGCCCTCAACTCCATACCGGCAATGGGTCTGAAGCACCCCATGATAATATCCTGCCTCGCCACAGCGTTAGTCGCCTTCACGTTCTTTTTAATTCAGGAGTGCCGGGCCAAAAACCCGATACTCTATCTATCCCTTTTCAAAAACCGGGACTTCGCGTTTGCTACCGCTTCCGCTTTCTGCGTCATCTTTGTTTACATGGGATTGATGTTCCTCTTTCCTTTCTATTTAAATATAGTCAGGGGTATAGATATGATGCATTCCGGCCTCTTTCTTATGGTGCCGGCCTTCATGGTAATAATCTCTTCGCCTGTAGCGGGGTTGATCTCCGATAAGTTCGGATGCAGGCTTATATGTACTTTTGGCGTTTCACTGACCACTCTGGCTTTCTTCCTCTTCTCGCTCCTTAAACCGGATACACCTTTATTCCATATCACTCCATCACTGATAATAGCGGGCATAGCGATAGGATGTTTTTTGCCGGCCAACAATAAACTGGTCATGGCGCAAGCTCCGGAAGATAAGCAGGGTATGGCAGCCGCCGTATACAAGATACTGAATAGCACAGGCGGCGTATTCGGGATAGCGATATTACCGATGGTTCTTATGAGAAAAGTCCTGGAACAGGCCGCGATAGCCCACATAGACAGGTCGATGTTGAGATATTATCCCGATATACTGATAATGGGCTTTGACGCCGCCTTCAAGTTCGGGATGTTTGTATGTTTGGCGGGCCTTCTATTTACCGTATTGGCGAGAGACAAAAAGGAAGATAGACCCCTCCAGGAAGGATAAAAAGGTTTAACGCTATGAGCATAGTTACGAAGACGGGTGACGGGGGCAAGACTTCGTTGTATTGCGGCAAGAGGGTGAAGAAGGACGATATGCGCGTGGAGATATGCGGCGCGCTCGACGAAGCATCTTCATGTCTGGGTATGGCCAAGAATGCCACTGAAGATAAAAGAACGAAGAGGATAGTCCATGCGATACAGAAGGAGCTCTCTCTCCTCTGTACCGAAGTGGCGACGACCGCCGCGGGCTCGTATAAGATAAAGAAGAGAATAGGCAAAGACTCAATATGCGCACTCGAGAGAGAGATAGAGTCTCTTGAAGGCAGGCGCGCGACCAGGCTTAGGTCGTTCTGTATCCCGGGTAAGGGAACCGCCTCGAGCGCCCTAGATATGGCGCGCGCCATAACGCGGCGCGCGGAGCGCAGGAGCGTTACGCTCATTAATAGAGGCGCGCTGGGTAATCCCAGTATACTGATATACTTGAATCGCCTGTCCGACCTGCTCTATCTTCTGGCCAGATCTAATGAAAAGAAGTGATGAATTTTTTCGCTTCCGCGAATAGGCGTAACTTGCGGTGACCGCCTTCCGCGGACGCAAATTTGGATTAGGCATCCAAATTTGCTCGGTAAAAATTTTGACAAAATTTTAACTTCTTTCAGGAGTTTAAAATTTTTACTGTATCGCCATAGGGTGTCAAAATTTTTGACGCCGCTTCAGGCGTATCCACTGCAAGTTCCGCCTATTGTAAGAAGCTATAAAATTAATCTAAGAGGTACTGTGGCCAAATTGTTAGCTTCGGATTGCCGTGGGAAGGTATTTGAAATGCCTCGGTTTGAGGCAGTTGGGATGAAGGCAGGATCATTCTTTGTCTTAAAGGCCCGCGACCTGATAAAGTTACCTTCTGGAAGCGAGATCTTCCATTTGCCAGGCAGGGCGGCTGTTGCTTATGACCCTGCCATGCAGTCTTTCGTTCATGATAAAAATATTTTTTCCGTAGCCGCGTTTTTGCCTCCGGGATATACCGTTACATATAATAGCGCCTATAAGGAGATCGGCAGGCCCAGGCATCTGCCTCTCTTTGCTTATGCGGCGTGCTCGGTCCATAACAACGATATCTACGCCGCGGCGGTCCGCGTCGACAGGTCTCTTTGCCATGATTCGCGTTTCATGGATATCAAGCTCGTAAAGCGCGGTGCCGCAAGGCTGAATAAGATCTTCCCGAAGAACAGGCTCCTCCGGCATCTCGAAAGATGCGCTCTATCCTACGGTTGCCCAAACGCCAGGAATCTATTCCTGAACAGATATGAGGCCCCGCTTCCGACGTCTCCCGCGTGCAATGCCCGATGCGCGGGATGTATCTCGTACCAGCCAAAGAAGAGATGCCCGGCAACTCAACCCAGGATAAAGTTTGTCCCCACGCCCGGAGAGATAGCGCAGATAGCCCTCTACCATATCGATAATGTCAGGCAGCCCATAGTAAGCTTTGGCCAGGGATGCGAGGGCGAACCGCTGCTTTCAGCAGATGTTATAGAAAAGGCCGTACGATCTATCAGGAGATGTTCTTCAAAGGGCGTTATAAATATGAATACCAACGCGAGCTCGCCCCGGGCCATAGCGAGGCTATTCGATTCAGGCCTCGACTCCATCCGCGTAAGCTTAAATAGCGCGCGTGAAAAATATTACACCAAATATTACTGGCCAAGAGATTATTCTTTCAAAGATGTGATGAGGTCTATCGCAGAGGCCAAAAAGAGGGGCGGGTTCGTCTCGCTGAACTATCTGACCATGCCGGGGTTCACCGATTCCAGAGATGAGGTCGCGGCCTTCAAGAAGCTCGTGGAGAAGACCCGCATAGATATGATACAATGGCGTAATTTGAATTACGATCCTTTGAGATATTTTCAGGAATTGAATATATCGATAAGGAGAGAAGATATGTTTGGCGTGAAAGAGGCTATCGAGTCTTTAAAGAAAGATTTTCCAAAGATCAGGATGGGGTATTTTAATCCCGCCTCTCCTTTGATGAGAGGGATGGGAAGAGGAGCGGCGGGATGAAAGTTCTTATAGTAGACGGGTATAATGCCATACATAAGATCCCCGAACTCGACGATCTTTTGGACGATAGCCTCGAGGACGCACGTAACGGCATAACGGAGCTTGCCAGGGAGTACCAGCGCCGCCACGGGGGGATAGCCGAAGTTTATGTCGTATTCGATGGGAGAGACGAATACAGGGGCCTCTCCTTCAATCCCTCGGCATCGCTCGGGATTGACCCTGAGCGGAGTCGAAGGGTCAATAAGCCCAACCAGGTATTTTCAGGGACCGGCCAGGGTGATAGATCGATAATACGCCTGGCTCAGGAGAAATCCGGAAAGTTCCATGTCATCGTGGTATCCGACGACAACCGCGTGGGGAATTCCTCCAGGGCAGCCGGCGCCACCGTCATATCGGTAAAAAAATTCTATGAATTTATCAACTAATTTTAAGCACATGTTCAGGGCGCTTAAGTATAAGAATTACCGCCTCTTCTTTATAGGCCAGGGCATATCCCTGACCGGGACATGGATGCAGCAGCTGGCTATAGGCTGGCTTATATACAGACTTACCAACTCTCCCTTCATGCTCGGCTTTGTGGGGTTCTTGGGAAGCATCCCGACATTCATCTTCACTCCTTTCGCGGGCGTGCTTGCGGACAGGATGAGCAAGCACCGTATGCTCATAGTGACCCAGGCGCTGGAGATGATACAGGCCCTGATACTTGCGGCGCTGATAATGACCGGGACCGTACAGGTCTGGCACATACTGGCGCTTACCATATTTTTGGGAATAGCGGTCGCTTTCGATTCTCCGGCGAGACACGCTTTCATCGTTGATATGGTCCACGAAAAAGAGGATCTGGGAAACGCCATAGCGCTCAACTCGCTAGTCTTCAACGCCGCCAGGCTTATAGGCCCCTCCATAGCTGGCATAGTAGTGGCCCTTTTTGGAGAAGGGATCTGTTTTCTCGTGAACGGCCTGAGCTATATAGCGGTCATCGCGGCGCTTTTGGGCATGCATATTACGCGTCGAGCGACAGTCCGTCAGGAAAAACATATAATACACGGCTTGAAAGAGGGCATCAGCTATGCTTTCAACGATAAATTAATAAGGTCGATTCTGCTCTTGACCGGGCTGGTAAGCATGATGGGCATGTCCTATGTGGTCCTTATGCCCGTCTTCGCGAAGACCATATTACGCGGAGACGCCAATACTCTCGGTTTTCTCATGGGCTCAACCGGGTTGGGCGCTCTGATGGGCGCGTTCTTTCTGGCATCCCGCAAAGACATAAAAGGGCTGAACCGCGCGGTCTTTATAAATACGAACATTTTCGGTGTGGGCCTGATAGCCTTTTCATTCTCCAGGGTCCTGTGGCTATCCGTAGTGATACTCTTATTCATAGGCTTTGGCATGATGGTGCAGATGGCGGCCAATAACACCATAATACAGGCGGTAGTACACGACGATAAGCGCGGCCGCGTCATGAGCCTGTTCATGGTAGCTTTTATGGGAATGGTCCCTTTCGGATGTATAATAGCAGGGGCCCTCGCTAACAGGTTCGGCGCCCCGAACGCGCTCATGGCCAGCGGCTTGCTGTGCGTGGCCGGATCGTTTTTTTTGCGCAATAAAAACTTATAAAGGAGGGTGATCATGCTGCAGTGCGCGGACAGAGCTGTCTTCTTCTTTTTTAACCATGACTTAAGTAACCCGTTCCTTAATTTCGTAATGCCGATGATAAGCGATATAGGCAGCGGCCCGATCCTCTTCACCGTATCTTTCATTCTTCTATTCTCAAAAAAAAGAGAGCTCAAGCTTCTGGGACTGATACTGCTCGCGGGCCTTACCGTAAGTTTTTATCTTGTGTCGGGGCTTAAAGTACTGGTAGCGAGGCCCCGACCTTCTCTGGTGCTTGACGGGGTATTTTTACTGGAAAAGGCGAAGAGCATGTCTTTCCCTTCGAACCACGCCGCCACCGCATTTATGGCCGCGTCGGTATTAACGGCGTATTTTAAAAGATACGCGGCGGTATTTTATTCTTTAGCGGCCGCCGTGGCTGTCTCGAGAGTCTATATGGGGGTCCATTACCCGTCGGATGTTTTAGCCGGCGCGGGCCTAGGCATAGCGATAGGTTATTTTCTGACAAAATCAGGCGCCCGTGGCCTAAATGGATAGGGCACTGGCCTCCGAAGCCAGTTGTGGCAGTTCAATTCTGCCCGGGCGCGCCACGGTTAGACGCGTAAAAAAAAGAGAAAGCTTTGTATGTGGCATGTTTATATGGCCAAGTGCTCCGACGGTTCGCTATATACCGGAGTCACGACGGATATCAGGCGCCGTATGAACGAACATAATGCCAAGAGAGGCGCCAGATACACGCGGGGAAGGACGCCTGTAATCCTGATTCACGACGAAAGCCGTTCGGGCAGGTCCGAGGCGCTGAGACGGGAGGCCGAGATCAAGAGTTGGCCCAGGAGCAGGAAACTGATCTTGATAAAGAGCGGCGGCAAGAAGATCGCCAGATCGCCAGATAATAATTGACTAATTCTTATTAAGTGTTATATTGTTAGGAAACATAAAAAGCCTGTCTATCCAACTGGCGGCAGGTAAACCGGCATATCTGGAGGAATAGATGATGAAGAAGGAGATAATATTTATCGCGCTCATAGGAGTGCTTTTCGTATTGGTCGCGGGCAGCATAGTCGCGAGCTTCGCCTTTTATAAAGAATACAAGGATAAGATGGACTACCTTGAAGAGCAGAGCATGTCCGGAAAGAGCAAGATGGAAGGGCTCGAGGCCAAACTCGACAATTTTAAATCGACCATGGACGACGTGAGCTACCAGATAAAGAGTTACAACGACAGCATCAAGGCGATACAGAACACCGTAAATTTAAGCGAAGAGGAGAGAAAAGACCTTATGTTGAAGCTCGAGGAGTTGAAGAAGGACCTCCAGGGATGGCAAAAAGATTATTCGTCGACCGTTATTGATATCAGGCAGGGCATGATGGTCCTGAAGGATAATCTCGATATGATGGAGACGAGGTCAAAAGAGGTCGGGCTGGGCAAGATCACTGTAAAACAGAGCGAGAAGAAAGAAACCTCGCCGGCTCCGGTGAAGCAGAAGACTGGAGGCTCAAATTTCAAGTCCGGTAATGTAAGAAAAGTAGGCACCTACTAACATCTCACTATATATACATATACCATTCTGCTTAAACAGATGCCGCTATTGCGGCTTTTACAGCGCCCCTTATGAAGGGGCGCTCTCTTTTGCCTATTGTGATACGCTTGCAGGCCAGATAGACTCTCTGGCAGGTGAATTCCGCACTATATATATAGGAGGCGGCACCCCGACAGCTCTTGATCTCAAATCATTAAAGAAGATACTACCATCCTTACGAAGATTTTCCGGCAGATCCGTCGAGTTCACCATAGAGGCCAATCCCGAAAGTCTGACCGAAGAAAAACTGGCCCTATTTTTAGATGAGGGCGTAAACAGGATAAGTATAGGAGCCCAGTCTTTTAATGATCCTAAGTTAAAGAGGCTGGGCAGGATCCACGATGGCGCGCGCGCCATAGAGGCCGTCACCAATGCGAAGAGGGCCGGTTTCGACAACATAGGCCTGGACCTCATATTCGGCGTATGGGATGAATCCGTTACGTCGTGGAGAGATGATCTTAAGGTCGCTGCGGATCTACCCGTAACGCACATCTCCTGCTACAGCCTCACTTATGAACCGGGTGCCCCCATAAACGAATGCGTGAAGAACGGATCTATCGTACCGCTGCCGGAAGAGAGATCCGCGGATATGTACGGCCTGGCCATCTCTTATCTGGCGGACCGGGGTTTCGCGCAGTATGAGATATCCAACTTCTCCAAGCCCGGATTTTGCTGCAGACACAATTTCACATACTGGAATAACGACCCGTATACGGGCCTTGGCCCGTCGGCGGTTTCATACGAGCATGGTATGCGTAGAGAGAATATGCCGGGTGTGCCTGAGTATATTGAGAAAGTCAGGTCGGGTATTCAGCCGGCCGCGTCGGGTGAAAGATTATCTCCCGAAAATAGGGCCAAAGAGACGGCCGCGGTCAAGATACGGACGATAGAGGGCATAGATTTAGATTGGTTCAAGATGAAGACGGGCTTTGAGCTACCGGACCTGGAGAGGGCGGTATTGCCAAAACTTACTACGGACGGTCTGATCGAGCATCTTGAGGCAGGCCTAGGCGCGCAAGTGGTGCGTCTTACGCGCAAAGGCATACTCTTCTGCGATACGGTTTCGAGCGCGTTTCTGTAAACTAATATAATATGGTATAATATTCGCATGGCAAGAACGCTTAAGAGAAGGGCCGGGATACTTGCGCCACTCTTTTCAGTATACTCGGAGGATAGCCTCGGGATCGGGGATCTCGAAGACCTGAAGCTATTGATCGACTGGTCTGCGGAGTGCGGCTATTCGATAATCCAGCTCCTGCCGATGAACGAGGTCGGGTCCACGTTCTGTCCCTATGACTCCATCAGCTCTTTCGCCCTTGAACCGGCATATGCGCGCTTAAAAACTCACTCGCCCCGTAAGATCAGATCGACTCAAACATCGCCATCCCATGTTGATTATAGCGTCAAAGATGAAAAGATGCGACTCTTGAAAAGCTTATATGATAAGGAGGAGAAGGTCCTCGCCTCAAATAAGGAGTTTACCCTCTTCGTCGAAGAGAACCGTTACTGGATAGATGACTACAGCCTCTTCAAAGCGCTTAAGGGCTATCATAACCACGCTCCCTGGTATGAATGGGCCGATGGATACAAGTACCGCGATAAAGGCCTGCTCGAACAATTCAAAAGAGAGTATAAAGAGGAGATCTCTTTTTATAAATGGATCCAGTGGGTGCTCTTCACACAATTCAAAGATGTAAAGAGGTATGCCGTGTCGAAGAAAATTTTGATCATGGGAGACCTGCCCATACTTGTATCCCGGGACAGCGCCGACGTCTGGGCGCATTCGGAATATTTCAAGCTGGAATTCGCCGCGGGCGCGCCGCCTGACATGTACTGCGCCCAGGGTCAGCGATGGGGCATGCCGACCTATAATTGGGACGGCATAAGATGGGACGATTTCAGATACGTCAGGGAGAAACTGAGGGTAGCCGAAAATTTTTACGATATATTGAGAGTGGACCATGTAGTGGGGCTGTTTCGCATATGGAGTATACCGTACAACGAGCCTGCCGAGAACCGCGGCCTGAACGGTTTTTTTGATCCCACCGATGAGAATGCGTGGGGCCCTCACGGCAGAGATCTCCTGTCGGTATTGCAGGGCCGCACTTCATTATCTTTATGCGCTGAGGACCTGGGAATGATACCCAAGGTATGCCGTGACGCTCTCGCGGATACGGGTATTCCGGGCAATGATGTCCAGAGATGGGCCAAAGATTGGCAGGCGAAGCATGACTTCCTGGATCCGGGTGAATACAGGAGACTGTCGGTAGCGATGCTCTCCACCCATGACACCGCCAACTGGTCCGGGTGGTGGGAGAACGAAGCCGGTACTGTAGATGAGGAACTATTCATAAGGAAGTCTCGTGAGCGCGGGATAGATTACGACCGCGTAAAGGAATCACTCTTTGATTCCGCCCGCTCGAAGCATGGAAGGCTGCGCTGGAGGGAAGATATAGATTCCACCGCAAAATTTGCGGATCTTCTCGGTAAGGCTCCGGGAGATATAAAGGATTTTATCGAGATGTATGAAAATACGTACTTTGAGAAAGAGAAGCTCTGGAGACATCTGAAGCTAAAGGGTAAGATGAGAGAGAAGTCCGACCCTGAAATAGTCCGGGCCGCGCTCGATATCACGGCTTCGTCCAATTCGGTATTCTGCATAGAGCTGATATTCGATCTGCTCGATATGGCGGGCCTATGCGAGGGGGACCCTTACAAATACAGGGTGAATCTTCCAGGGACGGTGAGCGCGAACAACTGGTCCCTGAAGATCCCGGTTCCCCTGGAAAAATTACTGGCTCACAAAGTCACGAAAGAGCTTAGAAAAATAGTTACCGTTTCAAGAAGAATATGACATTTTCGCTTCAAGCGACAGGCGGCTCTCGCAAGGTCCGCCTAAGGTTTGAGGCGGGCAACGCAAGTCCGCCTCTGGGATCGATATGAAGAAGATACTTATAATTTCGTCTGATAGCAAGCTCAAAGAAGTGCTTAAGTTCTGCTTTGATGGGTGGGGATATAAGGTATTCCTGGAAGAGGCCGGATTCCGGGACCTTACACCCATAAAGAAGATCTCGCCGGATGTTGTCGTCGCGGACGTCCATTCCGCGAGCAAGGAGGCGCTTGAGATATGCCGCACCCTGAAGGATGACTTCATAACCGCGTTCATACCTATAGTCGCTCTTATAGATAAGAGACAGCTAAGGGACCAGCTCCTAGATATTAAACAAGGTATCGATGACTACCTGATAAAGCCCCCGGACCCGCTCGACTTGAGGGTCCGCATAGAGATGGCCATCAAGAGATCCCAGCACAGTTTCTATTCAAGCCCGCTCACCGGGCTGCCCAGCGGACGTATCATAGAGGAGGTCCTTAAAAACAAGATCGAGTCGGCGGAGAATTTCGCGTTCGGCTACATAGATATAGATAATTTCAAATATTTCAATGACGTATACGGCTACCTGAAAGGCGACAGGGTTATAATGCAGACGGCCTATATGCTCTATACCACCATAAAAGGATACGGGAACAGGGAAGACTTCATAGGCCATATAGGCGGAGACGATTTTGTCTTCATAACATCTGTCGACAAACATGTGACCGTAAGCGAGAAATTCATATCTCTTTTCGACAGGCTCATGCCTTTCCACTACTCCGACGCGGACAGGTCCAACGGATATATTTCCGCCAGGGACAGGACGCGCAAGATAAAGAACATTCCTCTGATGAGCGTATCTTTGGCGTTGGTTGTAAAGGACGGACCTTCGGATATAAAGAACGTCATAGAGATCAACGAAAAGGTCTTCGAGATAAAGAGGTACTTAAAGACCGTAGCGGGAAGCAAATTCATGTCCGACAGGCGCAACCGTAAAGAACGTCTATCCGGTCCCAGCATTCACAAGAAAGAGGACCGATCAAGGAGCGCCTATAGGCCGCTTGGCCAGGTGCTGATGAAGAAAGGTGAGCTTTCCCAGAACCAGCTCGATGAGGGACTACTGCTACACTGGAAGCGGGGAATAATGCTGGGAGAGGTATTAAAAGAAATTGGCTTTATTACCGAGGATAATCTGCGCGAGGCGCTTGAGGATAAGAGTTTGTATAAAGCGTAAAGATGTGATAAAATCTACCACACATGAAGACTAATAATATTAAAGTCCTGCTTGTGGATGATAACAAGCTCGATATTGACCTGGTACAGGGTATGCTGAAAGAGGCCAAGAAGGCCAATTTTGTCGTTGAGGTATGCAATACCCTTGTAAAATGTATCGAAAGACTGGCAAAGGGCGATATAGATGTAGTGCTCCTCGATCTCGCTCTTCCCGATAGCATCGGCCTCGACACATCCGGCAGGGTGCATGCTCACGCGCCGTTACTGCCAATAATTGTAGTCACAAGTTCTGCGGATGAGGATCAGGCGGTGATGGCTTTCCACAAGGGCGCCCAGGACTATCTTGTAAAGGAACAGCTGAACGTAGAGCTCCTATCCAGGTCTATACGCTATGCCATCGGGCGTAACAAGGTTGTTGTGAGGCTGCATAGCGTGCAGAGTAGATTGGAGAGGATCAATAATTGCTTCCTGGGATTCGGCGAAGATCCGCAAAAAAATATCCAAAGCTTGACAGCCCTCTTCGGAGAAATGCTCGGCGCTACATGCGCTCTCTACAACTCTATTGACAGGGGCGGGATGCTCTGCTCCGTGGGCAAGTGGCAGATACCAGAGGACTATAAATCCAAAGATGAGTCGGAAGGGCATATATGTTACGATGTCATAAAAGAGGGGGGCGGCGAGCCTTTCATAGTGCGCGATCTTCAGAATACGAAGTACGCCGAAACCGATCCTAATGTCAAACACTATAAACTCCAGACGTATATAGGTTATCCCATTAAATGGAAGGGCGAGGCCGTTGGGTCGCTCTGCGCCGTATACCAGAAAGATTTTGTGCCGGGCGAGGACGATATGAGGCTTGTAAGCGTGATCGCGTCAGGAGTGGAAGTAGAGGAGCACCGTGCCCGCGCGGAAGAGCGGGTTAAAGAAGGTGAGCGTTTCCTCTCAAGCGTATTTCTCAGTATTCAGGACGGAATAAGCGTACTTGATAAGGAATATAATATCGTGCGCGTTAACCCAACAATAGAAAAATGGTATGCGCACAGTATGCCTCTCGTAGGAAAAAAATGCTATGAAGCGTACCATTGCAGATCCGTCCAATGCGAAGTATGCCCTTCAAAGGAGACATTGAATACCGGCAAGGCGGCTTACGAGGTCGTCCCAAAATCGGGCCCGGGAGGAGAGGATATAGGATACATGGATCTCTACAGTTTCCCTCTTATAGATGCGGTCACCGGAAATATGACAGGCGTCATAGAGTATGTGCGTGATATCACGGAGCGTAAACGCGCGGAGGAGGAGCTGCAGAAGGCAAACACGGACCTTCTGATATCGAATAAAAAATTGAACCAGCTCTCTCTACGCGATGTGCATACCGGACTATATAACCACAGGTATCTGACCGAAATAATCGATGCCGAGTTCTACCGTTCCAAAAAATTGGGCAGCGCCATAGCCGTAGTTATGCTCGACGTCGATTACTTCAAATCGATCAATGATAATTACGGCCACCAGTTCGGAGATATGGTGCTGAAACAGCTGGCTCAGCAGCTCAGGATGATGATACGCCAATACGATGTCGTCATAAGATATGGTGGAGAGGAGTTTGTGATAATGTCTCCCGGGACCGACAGGGCCCATGCGCTGATGCTGGGGCAGAGAATACTCGATGCGATCAGCCTGTATAACTTTGGGGATGCGAAGGCTTCCGTCAAATTGAAGATAAGCCTTGGGGTCGTCTCTTATCCGGAAGACAAGGCAACGGAAGCGACGGACCTTATAAAATTGTCCGAGCAGATACTTTCCAGAGCCAAGGAAGACGGAGGCAGCAGGGTCTATTCATCGATCGATAAGACGCCGCCTCTCAAGGGCGTCCGACAGCATGGTAAGGGGCCGGGAGTGGGCGTATTGCAGAAGAGACTGGAGAAGCTTCATAGAGAGGCCAACGAAAACCTGATAGAGTCGATATTCGCTTTTGCCAAGACGATCGAGGTCAAGGACCACTATACCGGTGAGCATGTCGAGAAGACAGTGAAGTACGCCACCGATATAGCGAAAGCCCTCGATCTTCCGTCATCCGAAATAGAGATGGTGCACCAGGCCGCTATGCTCCATGACCTTGGCAAGATAGGTATAAGTGAATCCATACTGAACAAGAAGGCGAAGCTCACTAGGAAAGAGATAGATGAGATAAGGAGGCATCCAAGGATAGCCGCGGATATATTAAGGCCCATACATGTGCTCAATGCCATCATACCGTTCATACTCTACCACCATGAAAGGTGGGACGGCAAAGGCTACCCGAACAGGCTTAAGGGCGAAGATATACCTCTCGGGGCCCGGATAGTCGCCATAGCGGATGTCTACCAGGCTCTGATATCGAAGCGCCCTTATCGTAAGGCGTTCTCAAAGTCGAAAGCCCTGGAATTGATAAAAGAGGCCTCCGGCACCCAGTTCGATCCCCGCATAGTGAGCGTATTCCTGGAGATAATCAAGAAAGAGAAGAAAAGATAGCCTCTTTTCAAAGATCTGCATAGATGGCCCGAGCTTAAGCCCGGGCCATCTATCTTTATATACACTCTTGACAACTACGGTTTCCGATGGTATATTTAATTAAGTTGATAGTTAACAATATTAACTATTAAGGAGATTAAACATGCCGAATATCACGCTTTCCGATTTTGCAGAGAGAATAGACGATGTCATGCCTGCCGTAATGAAGGGTTTTGCCAAGATGCAGACCAACGAGCTCTTCAAGGGAAAGATCACCCTGCCTCAATTCTTTGTCTTGAACCATCTCGACAAGCATGACGAATCCAAGATGAACGAATTGGCAAGGGTCATGGACGTGACGACGGCCGCGGTCACCGGCATAGTGGATAGATTAGTCCGCTGCGGGTACATAGAACGCACATATGACCCGAACGACAGGCGCGTCATAAATATCAGGCTCACCCAAAAAGGTTCGGATACGGTGAAGAGAATAGGCCGCCAGAGAAGGGCGGTTACCCAAGAGGTATTCGGCAAGATATCCAAAAAGGAGCGCGAGAGTTATCTGGCCATAATGACGCATATACGTGATGTTCTGACGGAAGAGAAAAAGAACTAAAAGATGATGAATACGAAGAAATCTTCTGTGTCGATAATGGTTATTGCCGCGATATTATCATACCCGGTAATCGGATACGGGGAGATAAGCTATTTTGACAAAGACGCTTATATAGCTTCCGCGCGCTACCCGGAAACTCTCGAGCTTGCCATGGTCGATTGTATCGCTATGGCGCTTAAGAGTAATTCAGAGATCAGTATCAAGAGGATAACCCCTTACATAGAGGATAATAATGTTTTGATTCAGAAGTCGCGGTTCGAACCCCACTTTACATTTGACGGCTCTTTAAGCAATTCGGTGGAGCAGGATCCCTCTACTCTATTCGACGCCAATATATTGAAGACGAGGATAGGGGTATTCGACTTCGGGTACAAACAGAAGTTCACGACCGGCGCTGATTTAAAACTCGACTTTCTTAATAAGAGGACAAACTCCAACTCGCCCACGTTCATTCCGAACCCGGCGTATGAGTCCGATGCGGCGGTCACAGTAACCCAGCCCCTATTGAGGGGCGCGGGCGTTGCTGTGAATACGGCCGATTTCCGTATAGCGAAGAACAACAAGTTGAAATCAGTCCAGGATTTCAAGACCGAGGTCATAAAGGTTTTGACCAACGTCAAGAAGTCTTACTATGACTTTCAATACAGCCGCGAGCAGTACATAGTCGCCCAAAAGTCATTAGCCAGGGTCGAAGACCTGCACAGGATAAACAAGGAGAAATATGCCAAGGGCCTGGCAAGCGATATAGATATAACCGAATCGGAAGCGGAGGTCGCGCGTATACGGCAAGCGCTATATGAGGCGGAATCTATAATGAAGCTCGCCGAAGACAATCTCAAGCTGATAACTAACTTAGTCGATGACCCTGCTCTCTGGAACGCCCATATAGTGCTTTTAGAAGGGCTCGGTTACGAGAAGAGGGACGTCGATCTTCCCGAAGCGATAAAGACCGCTTTCGTCTACAGGCCGGATTACGAGGCCGCCAAGATAGAGCTTCGCAATAGGGACATCGCCATCGTCTTTAACGCCAATGGCATGCTTCCGACGATAAATTTACTGGCAAGTTACGGCCTGAACGGTCTGGATGCCATCTACGCCAAAGATCTCGCCAACGTGGGAGGCGGCAAGTACAACAACTGGACGCTGGGCGTCAACGTCGACGTGCCTCTGATAGGAGACGAGAACAGGGGGAAGTACGAAAAATCCAAATCCGAAAAAGAGCAGGTCCTCCTGGCGTTCCAGAGGCTGGAGCAGAAAATAATCCTGGATGTCAGAAACGCCGTGAGGGACATAGATATAAATTTCAGGAAGCTTGAAGCGAGCAAGATAAGCAAGGATTCCGAAGATAAGAACTACTCCGCCCAAGAGCTGCGTTTTAAGGCGGGACTTGTATCGACCCTCGATATAGTCATATATCAGGAGAGGCTGGCGAGGGCCGAAGTGAGCTACGTAAAAAGTATTATAGATTATAACGTTTCTTTGATAGAATTATCGAGGGCGCAAGGCACCATGCTTTTGGATGACAACATAACTTTGGAGGAGAGTTAAAAAAGCTATAAGCTATAAGTTAAATTACGGAGAAAAAATGAAAAAAGTATATATTTATTCGTTAGCAATGTTTCTAACGGTAACTTTTATTGCGGGCTGCGGGATAAGTAAAGATAAGACCAAGTACAAAGAAGAGCCGATACCCGTAAGAGTCATGATAGTCAAGGCTCAGGACCTCGATAATGCCCTCGAGTATATGGGGAATATACAGGGGGAAGATGAGGCTCAGGTCTTTCCCAAGGTGAGCGGTAAGATCATCGAGAAGGTAAAGAGGGAGGGAGATCCCGTATCTAAAGGGGACGTGATAGCCTATATCGACAGGGATGAGGTGGGGTTAAAGTTCGAAAAGGCGCCCGTCGAGAGTCCTTTGACGGGTGTAGTCGGAAGGGTATATGTTGACATAGGCTCAAGCGTAAGCATTACCACTGCGGTGGCGTTCGTGGCCAACCTGGACAGGGCTGAGATACATCTCGACATACCGGAAAAATACCTGCCAAAGATCTCCCTGGGCCAGGACGCCGATATTACGGTGGATGCTTATCCTCATCAGAAGTTCTTAGGGAAGGTGACCATGATCAGCCCCATAGTGGACCTCCAGACGCGCGCGGCGCCCATAGAGATAAGGATAAAGAATATTGACCACAGACTCCAGTCTGGAATGTTCGCCAAAGTGAAGCTCGTCATCGAGGAGCAGAAGGATGTGCCCGTCATACTGAAAGAGGCCATAATAGGAAGAGGCAAGAACACGTACGTATATATAGTGGATGGCAAGAGAGCGTTCTTAAAGAACGTTATCTTAGGGCTGCGTCAGGGGCCTTATTATGGAGTTGAGAGCGGATTGAAGATAGGTGACAAGGTCGTCATAGTGGGGCAGCAGCGGTTGCGCGACGGATGCCTTGTAGAACCGGAAGAATAAAATTCATAATTAATAGTTGAGAGGCGATAGTGAGTCTACCAGAGTTTGGCGTAAAGAAGCCCGTAACGAACCTGATGATATTTTCTTCAATAATCATTATCGCTTTTTACGGGCTCTCAAAGCTCGGCGTCGACATGATGCCGGAGATAGAGCCTCCCTCGATAACGGTCGTGTCTTCCTATCCCGGCGCGAGTCCGGACGATGTTGAAATAAAGGTGACCGAGCCGCTGGAGAACCAGCTCGCAACCACCCCGGGCCTGGAGAAGATCGTATCGCGCTCCTCCGAAGGCTCTTCCATAGTGAGCCTCAAGTTTAAATGGGGGACCAATCTGAATGAAGCCTCAAACGATATCCGTGACCGGATAGAGCTGGCGAAACGTTTCCTGCCCGATATACCTGATGAGATGGATAATCCATTTATATTTAAGTTCAATACGGCCAATATTCCGATAATATACATGGGCATAACCGCCGAACAGAGTTATCCGGAGCTTTACGATATAATCGATAAGAGAGTCGGTGATTCGCTGAAGCAGCTTACCGGTGTCGGTACGGTTCAGCTTATAGGCGGGATGGAGCGCCAGATCAATGTCTGGATAGACAGGGAGCGCCTTGAGGGTTATGGCCTCTCTATCATGGATATACAGAATACGCTCAAACAGGAGAATATAACCCAGCCCCTGGGCAGTATAAAGAGCGGACTTACTGACTACATGTTGAGGCTTCCCGGTGAATTCGCCGACCCCGAGGAGATGAACCTTGTGATCTTGGGGCAGCGCGATAATAAATTTGTCTACCTGAAGGATGTGGCGAGGGTCGAGGATAGTTTCAGAGAGATAACGACCATGATAAGGATGAACAGGAATCCCGCCATGATGATGATGGTCCAGAAGCAGGCCGGGACGAACACGGTCGAGGTCGCGAGGAATGTAAAGAGGAGACTGAAAGAGATCCAGAGGACCCTTCCCTCGGACATAAAGATGTACACTATCTTTGACACGTCCCTGGATATTATAAATGCGCTCAACTCGCTCAAGAAGTCCCTGTGGATCGGCATATTACTGGTAATACTGGTCGTCTGGTTCTTCCTGAGGCAATTCTTCGGAAGCCTCATCATCGCTTTATCGATACCGTTCTCGCTCTTGATAGCTTTTATATATCTTTTCATGGGGGGAAAGACGATAAATATAATGAGCCTGTCGTCATTAGCCATAGCGTGCGGCATGGTCGTGGATAACGTAATAGTGGTGGTGGACAATATCTACAGGCACATGGAGAGAGGGCAGCGGCCCAAAGAGGCGGCTGTCTTTGGAACGCAGGAGATACTGCTTTCTATAGGAGCGTCGACGCTCACCACGATAGTGGTATTTTTGCCCATGTTATTTGTCTCTGGTGTAGTCGGCATAATGTTCGGCGAACTTGCCACGATAGTAACGGTCACATTGCTCGCGTCTCTCTTCACGGCGGCGACTTTCACTCCAATGCTCTGTGCCAAATGGCTTCGTGTCAGAGACACAAGCGCCAGGCCCCCGAGTGGAAAATTTGGAAGATTACTCGACAGTTTCTACAACATATCGGAGAGATGGTTCACGTCATGGGAGGACTGGTACGCGAGATCCCTTGCCTGGAGCCTGAAGCACAAAAAAATAGTAATATTCGGTTTCCTCTTTGTCTTTATATTGAGCCTCTTCTCGATGCGTTTTATAGGAAATGAGTTTATCCCGGATGAGGATTCCGGCGATATCCGTATCACGGTAGAGTTTCCCGTGGGAACGAGAGTGGAAGAGACCGATAAAGTAGCCAGAAAAGTGGAGGATATCTTCGAGAGGACGGCTCCCGAGGCGAAGACTATGTATGTAAGGAGTGGAGAGTCGACGCGCGGAATGGGCAAGATATTCGGGGGTCCATCGGGAACGCATGTAGTTAGCGCCGGCGCCAAACTTGTTCCCAAGGATAAGAGGAAGCGGTCCGTCAGTGAAGTCGGCCAGGCGCTTAGAAAAGAGATAAGAAAGATACCGGGGGTCTTAAAGGCCGACGTCTCTACCGGGAATCCTATAGGAAGGATCATAACCGGAGGCGCCGGAAAAGCTATACAGGTGGAGATAATAGGCCATTCTTTCGAAGAGACCAATGCTTTTGCGGAAAAACTAAAGGCGATGATGGAGACGATCCCGGGCGTTGTCGATGCCAGCGTCTCCAGGGATATAAGTCTCCCGGAGCTGAAGATAGAGGTCGATAGGGAGAAGGCCACTTCTTTAGGTCTGACCATGAGTACGATAGCTTCGAGCGTTAAGACCTTTATAGAAGGTTCCACCGCCACCAAGTACAGGGAGAAGGGCAAGACGTATGACATATACGTAAGGCTTCAGGAGTCTTCCAGGACCAAGATAGAAGATATCGAGAGCCTTTCCATAGTATCGCCGCTTACCGGTAAACAGATAAGGCTGGTGAATGTCGCTAAGGTCTATGAAATAAAGGGGCCGATCCGCATTGAGCGCATAAATAGAGAGAGAGTCGTAAGAGTCGAGAGCAATGTCTATAAGCGATCGCCCGGTAAGGTGATAGAGGATATCAAGAAGGGGCTCAAGAAGCTCGCGCTGCCGTCCGATGTTATGATAAACTTCGGCGGAGAGGCCGAAGAGCAGGGTAAAGCATTCATGGACCTGACGCTTCTTCTGGTGTTGGGGATCATACTCGTATATATGGTCATGGCGGCGCAGTTTGAGTCTCTGATAGACCCGTTTATAGTAATGTTCTCTGTGCCGTTCACTTTCACCGGAGTGTTACTTGGATTTTTAATTACCCGCACGACGCTCAGCGTTATAACATTTTTGGGCATGGTAATGTTGATGGGCATAGTGGTCAATAACGCCATAGTCCTGATAAGTTATATATCGATATTGCGTCAGAGGGGGTATTCCATGCTCGAGGCCGTGACTTTGGGCGGGAAGCACAGGTTAAGGCCCGTTCTCATGACCACGGTCACGACCCTGGCGGGTCTTCTGCCTATGGCGCTATCGCGGGGTGAGGGCTCGGAAACCTGGCAGCCGCTCGGCATAACTATGATAAGCGGGCTCACGCTCTCCACTCTTATAACCATGATATTCGTTCCCACGCTCTACGCGATAGTCGAAGGCGGGATGAAAAAAAAGACGGAGATCAAGGGATGAAGATGGTTATGATATCATATAACGAGGCCGTGGAGTCCGAGGTGATGGATTC
>CAYSSS010000013.1:0-4390 GCA_964433975.1 uncultured Planctomycetia bacterium | reverse complement strand
TGAAGATGGTTATGATATCATATAACGAGGCCGTGGAGTCCGAGGTGATGGATTCTCTTACGGGATGCGGCCTGAAGAATTATACAAAGATAACGGATACGTACGGCAGCGGACTGACTTCGGGGACGCACCTGGGCAATGACATATGGCCGGGCAAGAACTCTTTGCTGTATGTCGCGTGCGAAGATAAAGAAGCGAAGCAGTTAATATCCTGTATAAGAGAATTACGCAAGATTCTGGGCAGGGAAGGCGTAAAAGCGTTCCTTATGCCCATGGATGATATGACCTGATAACGGAGGATCGAAATAATGGGTTCGGGAAATGTTTATCTCTCTCATGACGGTTACGAGAAACTAAGAAAAGAGCTGGAGCAATTAAAGACCAAGAAACGCAGGGAGATATCGAAAGCCATCGGCGAGGCGCGTGCCCACGGGGACTTGAGCGAGAATGCCGAGTATACGTACGCCAAAGAGGCTCAAGGATTGAACGAGAAGAGAGTAGCCGAGCTTGAAGATAAGCTCGCTCGTGCCAAACTTATTGACGAGAGCGAAATGTCAAAAGACGAGATACTGATAGGCGCAAAAGTTAAGCTTAAAGACCTCGACACCTCCGAGGATCTGGAATATTGGCTCGTCGCCGAGGAGGAGGCCGACTATGCAGCCGGCAAGATCTCCGTCACCTCGCCCGTAGGCGAGGCGCTTCTGGGGCACAAAGAGAACGACATGGTCAAGATAAAGATCCCGGCCGGAACATTAAGATATAAGGTAATAAAAATATCGAGAGAATGAGCCGTCCCCTCTGCAAACACTTTGGAGTCTGCGGAGGATGTGATTCGCAGGACTCGCCTTATGGAATACAAATAAAAGATAAAGAAGCCCGCCTGAGAGAACTATTCTCCCAATTCAAGATCAAAGAGACCAAAGAGATTATCCCCTCCCCCGAGATATATTACTACAGGAACAAGATGGAATACGCCGTCGGCACGTGGGATGCCGTAAAGGTAGTGGGCCTAAGAGAGAAGGGCAGGTTCTATCATGTCGTGGGGCTGGAAGAATGCAGGATATTCAACAAGGAGCTCTCCCGGGTATTTGCCATATTCTCCGGATGGATCGCGGATAATAATATAAAGCCATATCATAATTCGAAAGGCACAGGCATCTTGAGGTACCTGGTCTTGAGACATTCGAAGCATTATGATGATCTGATGGCCATAGTGGTGGCCACTTCGGATAATATAGATATCCGGGGCCTGGCGGATGAATTACGCAAGTTCAAAAAGATAAGGTCCATATACTTATGCGTAAACGATCTGCTATCTGATGTAGCCGTGGCGGGAGAGGTGAAGCTTATATACGGAGACGAACGTATAAAGGAGAGGATAAACGGCGTAGATTATTCCATGGGCCCGGAGTCCTTCTTTCAGACCAACTCTTACTGTTGCGGCTCTCTTTACGCGGCAATAAGGGAAGAGGCGAAGGCGATGGGACCAAACGCGCTCGATCTATGCTGCGGACTCGGCGGTATAACATTGCAGGTTGCCGGTATCTTCGACGAAGTGACCGGAGTGGATATATCGGAGCGCAATATAGAAGATGCTCTTATAAACGCGAAATTGAACGGTATCGATAATGTAAATTTTATATGTCAGGATGCCGAAAAATATATCCTGGAGCTCTCCGCTTCCGGTGCTATCAAAAAATTAGATGCTATCATACTCGACCCGCCGCGCGCGGGATTGAGCAAAAAGACGAGGATCGCCGTTCGCGACGGCCGGGTGAAGAATATTATATATGTATCATGCAATCCAAAAAATCTGGCCGAAGACCTGAAGGTTCTTACCGAAACCTACGACATAGAAAAGTTGATCCCGGTGGATATGTTTCCGCACACAAGACACGCGGAGATCATTGCTATTCTCAAATCGAATAAGGTATAATTATCCGTATATATGAAGAGATATTGGGCTGTGGCTTTTTTTCTTGCGTTCTTCCTCTGTGCCGCGGCGCCGGCAGGCGCGGATACGGTCAACTTAAAGAATGGCGGCTCTGTTGAAGGCATAATAGAGAAAGAGGATGATAAGACCGTCGAAGTCAATACGGGCTTCGGCACAGTTACTTTTAAGAAGGCCCAGATAAAAGATATCGAAAGGTCGTCGGCTGAAAAATTGCGCGATATGGCCCGGAAGTGGGACCAGAAGAGAGAGGAGCTCGATTCGAGGAAGAAAGAGTTCGAATAAGCGCGCGACGAGAGGTCCAGAAGCGCCTACGAGAATTGGGTGGAGGATGAGCAGTTAAAGAAGGCCAAAAATAAGGCCGCCGCTAAAGAGATCAATATAGCGCGTGAGCCGGGCGGTAAGGGTATAATGGTAGAGGTATTGCTGAACGACAGCGTAAAAGTCAACCTCGTACTGGATACCGGCGCGTCGATCGTGGCCCTTTCGAGAAAGACAGGCGAGGAGCTCGGCATGGATCTTTCCGATACGAAGAAGGATCTTATCCAGATGCGCCTTGCCGACGGCAGCTCGACCATGGCCAAAGTGATAATCCTCAAAAGTGTAAAGGTGCAGGATGTTGAAGTCAAGAATGTGATGGCGGCCGTCATGCTTGATGAGGTGCCCGCTATCGGCCTGACGGAAGGCCTTTTAGGGATGTCGTTTTTAAGTAAATTCAATCTTAAGACCGACCTTAAGAACATGAAGATGACGCTGGAGAAGATAGAGTAGTCTAAAAAAGGAGCACTCTCATATGAAGGTTAAGATATATTATCACGATACGGATTGCGGCGGGGTGGTTTATTACGCGAACTATTTGAAATATCTCGAAGAGGCAAGGAGCGAGTATTTCGAAGAGCGAGGCCTCATCATAAAGGATATGTTGAAGGACGGTATAGACTTTGTTGTGGCGCGGCAGGAGATAGACTACAAGGCGCCATCCTTTTACGGAGATACCCTGGAGGTCAAGACGCGAGTTACGGAGGCGTCATTGACGAGGGTCAATTTTGAGTATGATATAGTAAAGGATTCAGGGCAGCTTGTGGCAAGCGCCAAGACCATTATAGTATTCGTGGACAAGACGCTTAAGCCAAAAAGAATACCCCAAGATATATTAAAGAAGCTGGAGGCCTGATGAGGCTGGGCAATTGCGAGATCAGGATAATGCATGGCGATATCACCGATACGGCCTTTGACGCCATCGTCAACGCCGCCAACAATAAATTGTTGAT
The DNA here is from genome assembly GCA_964433975.1 of uncultured Planctomycetia bacterium. Lineage (GTDB taxonomy): Bacteria > Omnitrophota > Gorgyraeia > 2-01-FULL-45-10 > 2-01-FULL-45-10 > 2-01-FULL-45-10. Next base: position 1,168 of record CAYSSS010000013.1, on the reverse strand, counting down.
GGGCGGCGGAATTGCCGGCACCATCAAAGAAAAAGGCGGAATATCGATAGAGGACGAGGCGGTCGAGAAGGGCCCCATAGAGATCGGCGGCGCGGTCGCGACCCGGGCGGGCAAATTAAAGGCGCGTTACGTCATTCATGCTGCAACCATGGGCCTTGATCATAAGACGGACGAGATAAAGATAAGGAATGCCTGCGCGAGCGCGTTGAGGGTTGCGGATGAGCTGAAAATCAGGTCGGTCGTTTTTCCGGCTCTCGGCTGCGGGGTGGGCGGATTTTCTATAAAAGCGAGCGCCAAGATAATGGCGCAGGAAGTCATGAAGCATCTGCGGGAGGCCAAAACATCTCTGGAAGAGATAGTCTTTTGCATGCATGAAAAAGAGGCTTACGATATATTCGATAAGAACGTCACAGGGTATATCGATTACATGCTCTCAAAGCAGGCAAAAGGGCCGTTCGTGGCGGTCGACGCCATCATAGATATCGACGACGGTATAGTTATAATAGAGCGTTCAAACCCGCCGTTCGGATGGGCGCTGCCTGGCGGATTCGTCGATAACTATGAAAGCCTCGAGGACGCGGTCAGGCGGGAGATGAAAGAGGAGACGAACCTCGAGCTGTCGGACCTCAGGCAGTTCCACGCATATTCCAAGCCGGGCCGCGATCCGCGTTTCCACACGATAGGCATGGTATTCACGGCGAAGGGCAAAGGCACGCCAAAGGCGGGAGACGACGCGGCCAATCTGAAGATCATCAAGTTGACCGATATCGACAAGATCCCCTTCGCCTTCGACCACAAGCAGATCCTCGAAGATTACATCGTGTCCAAAAAATCCTCCTAAGTACAATTGGTATCAGACATGCTTGCCGGCAGGCGCGGACCTTGCGAGGGCCGCCTTTCGCGGGCGTCCCGCCATATTAGGCATATGGCGGGACTCGACAAAATTTTTACAAAAATTTAACTTCTTTCAGGAATTTAAATTTTTTGCTATACCGCCATAAGGTGTAAAAATTTCGTAACGCCGCTTCAGGCGGCTCCTCGCAAGGTCTCGCCTGCCAACACTACAGGCTTTGTGAGCGGCCATTAGAAATTTTTTGGCATAGTGTCTATGGGTAGTCGGTGTGCAAGGATTTACGTTGAGCGAATGCAGGAACTGACCGACCAACGC
>CAYSSS010000012.1:0-34255 GCA_964433975.1 uncultured Planctomycetia bacterium | reverse complement strand
GTTATAACTATCTCGCCCATTTCTCCGTTTTTTGAAAGCTGGCCATCTTCCTTTAAAATCTCTACAAACAGATTTTCTATACTTAAATGCATTCCTTTATGCTCCTCACATTCTGCTGCTATAAGCATAAATTCTCTACTTCCGTAGGTATTAAATACCGGACACCCGAAGACCGCGCGTATTTTCTCACGTTGAAATTCATGCAATGCCTCAGCGGCCGATATAACTGCTTTTGGCTTAAAACTTATATTAGCATGGTCTTTGACATATCTGGCGAAGCTGTATAACGGATTTGTATAGCCGCCTATGATTTCTGGCTTATAACGGTTTAGTGAAGTAATTGCCCGGGCCATCTCCTTTTCACTAAACTCAAAACAGTTGAAATACTTCTGTCGCAAAAATGAATGATGTTGTTTTTCTTTCAGTTTTTTGAGAGGAGGTACTTCACCTATAGCTATACCCCATATGTAAGCTTGTCTCACACCGTCTTCGCATCCGGCCCATGAGTATCCCCGCTTTGAGGCAGCGACCCGCCAGTCGTAGCTTTCAGGCGTGTATTCAAAATGCAGCGGTTCCCCGGTAGAGCCACCTGTGGATTTTTTGCACGTTTTGCCACTATAATTAACCGCCCGCATCTGCTCATAGTTCTCACGTATATTCTTTTTATCGGTTGTCGGTATCCGGCAGAAATCCTCATATGTTTTAATATCAGATGGTTTCAACCCCAATTTGTCAACTTGCTTTCGCCAATATGGTACATTTTCATATGCGTGTTTCAATAGTTTCGTCAGCTCTTCCCACTGGAATGCCTGTAGTTTTTCATACGGCCACCACTGGCTCTTTTCCAGAAAAGTGCGGTATTTTAGTATATTACGCCGCTTAATAACCGTTTCGTAAAGCGGAAATATTATATTCTTATATATGTGCGCGTATATGTGATTAATCATCTGTATTCCTTGATTGTAACCGTTGATGCGCTAAACATCATGTGAATGGTTTCGTACCGATCAATCATATATCTCTCATCTTTTATAAAATCTAGAGTAATCTATCCGAGAAAGTATTTTTATAATTCTTTTAGCCGAACTTCCATCCCACAACATAGGCTTCCCACACTTATTATATTCATTATTAAGTATTTTTCTAGCCTCTGCCACTATTTTACGCTTTGATGTTCCAACTAAAGTATTCGTTCCGCAAGTTATTGTTACAGGCCTTTCTGTATTATTTCTTACGGTGAGGCATGGAATGGACAGGACTGTCGTCTCTTCTTGTATTCCGCCGGAATCTGTAATTACAAAAGCAGATCTCATCATTAAACATAGAAAATCAAGATACGATAATGGTTCAGTAAAAATCATACTACTCTTGATATTCTTCTTATATATTTTATTTTTTGCAAGTTTTTGCCTGGTCCTTGGATGGATAGGAAATACAACGGTTGTATACTTCTGTATTTCTTGAAGAGCGGATAAAATTTGGTTAATACTTTCAATTTCATCGACATTTGACGGTCTATGCAAGGTTACAAGCGCATATTTTTTATTCGAAAGATTTAGACGTCTATGAATTGATGATTTTTTTGCTTCACTCGCAAAATTCATTAAAGTATCTATCATGACATTCCCAACAAAATATATGTTCTTTCTGTCCACACCCTCTTTCATCAGATTGAAATTTGCGTCTTCACAGGTAGTAAATAGAATATCGGAGATTCTGTCCGTTACTATCCTGTTGATCTCTTCGGGCATGGACATGTCAAAGCTTCTCAATCCTGCTTCGACATGAGCAACCGGTATGCGCATTTTCGACGCGACTATTGAACACCCTAATGTAGAATTCACATCTCCAACCACCATAACTAAATCGGGTTTATTATTTAATAATACGTCCTCAAATCTCACCATTATTTCAGCTGTTTGGCGTGCGTGGGTTCCGGAGCCAACACAGAGGTTGAAATCAGGGCTGGGGATCGACAAATCTTTGAAGAAAGTTTCCGACATGTTTTTGTCATAGTGTTGCCCAGTATGAACTAACATGTAGGATATGTTGTTTGTTTTTTTTATTTCTTTTATTATCGGAGCAATTTTCATAAAATTTGGACGTGCCCCAGCTACAATTATTATTTTTATATGTTTTTTCTGCATAATATTTTTTCAAATACTCCTACAAGCTTTTCAGTTAATTTTTTCCGGTCGAATAAGTCAATCCCATTATATTGAATTTTTTTTGAGAGTACTCCTTCTTTGTAATCCTTGTAAAACCTGATTAATTCAGACTTGATACCTTGAATGTCATCATAATCAACCACAGCCGTTACATTTAGCTTATCTAATAAATCTTTTGATGCACCATCATCTGATAGAGCCAGAATGGGGCGGCCACAGCGGAGGTACTCATATGTTTTGGCAGGCACCTGAAAGGGCCCGCCTTTGGAAACTAACAGTAATAGCAGATCAGAAGAATGCAGATAGCCTAACGATTCGTTATGTGCAACATAATCAATGCAATTAACTATAGATCCCAAATTATTTGTTTCAATAATTGAATCGAATTCTGAGGATTTAGTATAATCTCCGCCTCCAACAAAATTAATTTGTATTTCATTGCGTTTTGAAACGTCCTTGGAAACCAGCTCGCTAACCGCTCGTAAAAAACTATTTGGATTTCTCGATCGTTCGTAAAACTCCCCAACATGAGATATAGTCATTCTTTTATTATTCTTTTCATCTTTTTTTTCTTCGATATTCTGAAAATCGGCTTCGTCATAACCATTAGGAATTACGTATATTTTATCAACTATAGCTTTGTATCGGTTTAAATAGTCCGCCGTAGCACGGTCGGTATTAGCGATAACTACATCGGCGCATTTAATGATTAGTTTTTCAACAGATGCGATGGCAAATCTATTTATTTTAGAGATGTCTCTCTCAGAGCAACTGCTATACCATGGGTCTCTAAAATCAGCCACCCATGGCAGCTTAAATATTTTTTTAAGAAATAGTGCAATCAAGTGAGCCGATATTGGTGGACTTGACGAATAAATGATATTTGGATTATCATGCTTAATTATGCTCATGCCTTTCATAATAGCTGGAAATATCCAACCCGTTTTCTTGTCAGGAAACTTCACAATGTCGTAAGGATTCCATTGACAAGATCGATACACCTTAGTAGCAACCGGTACATCTTTTAAGAATGTTTTATCATCTATTTCGTAATGTTTTGGATTGTCGATAGACAGGACACTGCTTTCCCAACCAAATTGAGCCAGATGTTTTACAAACTTTACAGTTCTTTGGGCTCCGCTTCCCCCGACTGGCGGAAAGTAATATGCAATCATCAAAACCTTTTTCACAATAAAACGCTCCTCATCAACTGTTAATCATAAGATACGGAAACGGGGTATTCTTCAAAATCTATTATTTTATTATTTGCAAAGATTTCCAATGCTTTATTGCAAAATATACCTGATAGTTTAAGAAACGCTCTTTCTGACATATTTATCTCAATTCTTGCATTTAAATACATGATCTCCAAAAAAGATAGTACACTATCACTTCGTAATATATTATTTTCCTTTTCCTCCAAAAAAGACCCATTTAAAATGATGATCTCATTAATTGTATCGTTCTTATATTTGCTTATAAAAAGTGCTTTTGCATCAGTCCTAAAACCATTAAAATATTTTATATTATTTTCTTTAGAGATTAAAATGTGCTCAACCTTATCGCCTTTTTCAACTTTAAAACATCGTGAATCCAAAGGCAATGCTTCTTTCGCATTTTTATCAAAAACGCTCACTTCAATAACCTTTATTTTTGGAAGCTCTTTGGAATTGAACGGAAAAAGTACAGTATCAAATCTGACGGGTGCCTCAAATATGTTTGAGCATTTTAAAACAGGTGCTTCTATTTTTTCATCGTATTTATTGGAGACCCATCCCTGGGCAGGCGTAGTCTCGCCGATTACGATTTCGGATTGCAATTTATCAATATCAAGCGGTATCACTGCGATATTTGCAAAATCATCCTGCGTTCTAAACAGCCCATTTTCTTTGTCAAAGATGACTTTGGTGGGCCTAAAATGAAAATAAGTATCAAACTTATGTTTCCCTGTTCCAAAAAATGAATCAGTCATCACCCAATATTTATGTTTGATGAATAGGAAGCTTCTTTGGTGCACTATGGATTGCTTAAGATTTTTATACCCATCATGCGTCGCACAAACAAAATCAAATAATTTTCCTTGCTTTAACTCAACAAGTTTTGCATCTGCCTTCATTTTCCACCCAAATGGGTCATCTTGCATTAAAGGCACCGCTTGATCTCTATCATCCACAACTACGGTATTATGCGCGGATGTTCCGCGAAAATAATTTCTCCATTCAGGTCCGCCATTATACGTATAGGTCCCGGGGTCAACAAGTAAAGGCTTTCCAAAAGCATAAATTTCGAAACTTAAAGCATCTGCATGCCCATGGCCCGCCTCTCCAAATCCCTGATCCCCAACGTCAAAAAAGGAATAAAGAGAATCTTTTTCCCAACCTGAACGCATAAAACTAAAACCGCCTTCCTTAAAGTTAAATGTGGTATTTTGCGGGAAATTTTCATTAAGATTACTAAATTCTTCAAAACCATTCTTTCCCAAAAGCCACAAAGATTTTTCGCTAAATTTTTCTGCAACTTTTTTAAAATCGGGCCTTTTAAATAAGACGGCCGCTGTAGATAGTATCTGTTTCAAATCTTTTTTATCTTCGCTGGAAATTTTAAGAACCTGGCCGTCATCGCTATCTCCAATCATAGACGCAAATCTGTCAGGTCTTGCGCTATACAAAATGAAATCGCACATTTTTTCTAAACGTTGCAAGAGTTTCTCGCTCACTACTATATTATTTTTTTTGCAAAGTAAAACTACCTGCGTATAGAAATCAACAACAAATAAATGATAAGAAACGGCTTTTTCTTTATGCACTCCGTCTTCTGAAAATTGCTTATCAAGTTCTCCCTCTAAAATAGATAGACCTTTTTTGATCCACCTTTTGGAATCTATGAATTCGCTAAAAGTAATCCCTACAATACAAAGGCTTGCCGCCTCACCAATTAGATGATTGTTTGAGTATTCACGAATTGATAAATGATTGTCAATAAACATAACTTGCTCCAGAATAGACTTTGATATTTCTATGTATTGGTCGCCACTCATAGATTTTGAGTCTTTTAGAAGATTAAGCGTCCATGCCCAAGAAATTAATCTAAGCCCAATTTCCAAACCCGAAAGCCAATTAATGCCTCTATAAACGGGATTATCTTTAATCCAGTCCTGAATGTGGCAAAAACAAGCATTAGCATATCCTTCATCCTTTGTATAACGATATGCCTTTGCCAAACTTAAAAGATATTGATGCCTATTAAGTTCCCATGGATACTTGATATCGCCTATACTGTGACTTAAGTTTGTTATATCAATATCTTTGTAAAAAGCATCTGGCCATCTTTTCCGGCTTCTATAATCCATATGCCAATCCAGCTTTTCTGATGAGACAAAACTAAAACCAAATATTCTGAATTTATTTGAAAGTATTTCATCCGCTTCTTCCAAGGTCTGATCTTTTGAATCTTTGTATTCTACATAAATCGCATCGAGTATTTCCTCTAATTCATTATCGTCAAAATAAAATTTATAATTTCTGATTTTTTCTATTTCTTTTATTACACTGTTTTTGGTTAATTTTTTAATACCTAAGTATTTCTTTATAAATTTACTATTTTTTATAATAGAAACCTTTCCTGTAAAATATTTCTCTTTATAATATTTAAACCTGCTTAACAAACTTTTGCCATTGAAAAGATGGCCTATAAACTCTCGTAGTTTTTTGTCGGAGAAAATAAGAAGCGCGAAATATATAAAAGTGCCTGAAATAACCTTATAAAAAAGAGAAAATATTCTATTCTCCGCTAAAATTCCGGCATTAATTAAAAAATAGTACATCACAAAACCAATAACTATGCATTTAAGTATAACTCTGTAGGGAATTTTTACGTTGATGTATTTATTGGAAGCAAGCTTTGTAAATATTACTAAAAAAACATAGGATAAAGCTGTCGTAAATGCTGCTCCTATAATTCCATATTTAGGGACAGCGAAAATATTTAAAATTATATTTAAAACCGCCGCACTCAATACTAATAATGAAATAAAAAGGGTTTTCTTCGCAATAAACAAAGCTGAAGCGCAAAGATAATATGCGCCATATAGCATAACGCCAGTTATTACTAAAGGAATAACCGTATGGGCCGCTTCGAATTTTGACCCTGCGAGAATCAACAAAACTTCCTTGCTGATGGCGCTCAGTCCAAAAATAATCAAAACGGCAACCATAATATAATACTTCATAGTCTGAGATAAAAATCTGGCTGTTTCTTCTTTCCCCTTTTCTACCCACAGTTTCATGTATAACGGAGCTATTGCCACGTTAAGAGGTGTTAGTACTATCGATTCAATATAACCAGCTAAATTATAACCTACAGAGTAAATGCCAGTTTCTCTCAGTCCCAGGAAATACTGAATAATATATCTATCCCCTAAATTAAATATTATGAATGACCCATTTAATAGAACCAGCGGAAAACCAAACTTTAATACTTCTATAAAAAAAGATTTCGAAAATCTGAAATACTTGAACCTTCCGGACGTCAGGAATATTAATAATGCAAGAGCAAGGATTATACTCTCTCCAATTATCTGCCCTAAATAAAAGCCATATAAATTTTTCCACAGAAAAAGAATGAATCCTATGCTCAAAACTAAAGCCAAATACTTCTGCAGCACATAAATAAAATTGTATAAAAAAATCTTTTGTTCAACACGGTAAAAGCTCATCATCAACTTCGTAAGATTGCGAAGAAAAATCATTATGGCTACAAACCTCAATAGAAGAAGCGTAGCGTTATCTAAAATTCTCGGGAGAACGGTAAATGAAGCAAAAATAAATATACCTATAACAACTAATGGTAAAAAAACGGCTGTCAAAAGAAGCGTAGAATAAAATGTATCGACTGACCCATCTCTTTTATTCTGACTAAATTCTTCAAAATACCGTACGCTCGACTGCGCCAGCCCTCCCGTAGCCAAGATTGTCCCTAGAGAAAGCGTTAGTGAAACAATACTCATCTGCCCATAGTCACTTTGAGAAAACAATCTTGTCAATATGGGAAATGAGATAATTCCCGAAGCCATAACAAAAAATTCTCCGATTGAATAATGTGAGTAATGCCTTAGTAACTTTTTGATATTAGACATATTAAAATATCACTTTCTACTTTTAATAACTCTTGCTGGAACACCTCCTACATATACATAGGAAGGAACGTCTTTTGTTACCACTGCCCCGGCGGCTACTACCGCCCCTTTGCCAATAATTACCCCAGGAAGGATTATACTTGATGTACCTATCCATACATCGTTATTAATTGTAATTTTTTTATAAATATGCCCTGATAATCTTATAATTTCATTTTTATCTGGAATGTTATGATTCGCCGAAATTACTTTTGCATAGTAACCTATAAGCACATCGTTTCCGATTTTGATTCCTCCCCCGGCACTTATTACTGATCCATGAGAAATTACTACATTATCGCCTATCGTTAAGTTCTCTGGGTTACGAATCAAAACTCTTTTATCAATTATGATATTTTTTCCAAGTTTAGCGCCGTTCCATAGTAAAAGATATTTTTTGACGATACTCCCACCGCATATCGAAGGTAACATTTCTATAATGCCTACGGCAAAAGTTCGTTTAACAGTGGTAGAATATTTTTTTATTCGATGAATAATTTTCTTAAAATCTTCTACTAAACGTAATAGTAAATTGCCTGACATCTACTCCTCGTTAAAATAAATAAGGTATATGGGAAATGACCAACTGTCTTTTACCTAACTGAGTTCTTGATATTGCTTTTACATATTCGATATACAACTTCATCTAAACCGACTCCAGGCACTCCGTGTCAACGTAAAAAATATCCCTGCTATCCAGCCATCCGCATCGAAACTCGCATCGTAATCCAAGCGATAAATATAACTGCCAAACTTAATACTCCCGCCATTCTCATGTCTTTAAAATTAAAGCTATAATCTTCTTTTTTCAGCAATGTATAAATAAACGACGAAGCAAGTGCGAGCATTACATAGAGTATCGCCTGATATGAACGCGAAAGAAAGAAAGACGCGCTAAGGAAGCCGAAAAGACTTGCTTCTATACCCGCGGCGTAATTGGTCAATTGAGTATTTTTCTTCTTCAAAATTGTGAGCCCCTTGAAGCAACTATAGATCAACGCAACCCAAAGAAAGAGGCCGAACAAACCTTCTTCTGCTGCAACCAATACATAAGAATTATGAGCTGTGAGCGTAAATTGATCTGTAAACATCCCATATCCAGCGCCAAATAATGGCGAACTCTTTAACATTTGCATACCTTGGTACCATGCGTCTATCCTTCCATGAGCAGACGCTTCGGATGCCGAGACCATAGATAATCTCGAAGGCCCCAGTATAAACAATATCAAAACTAAACTCACCCCAATCGGTATACCAATAAACTTGTTTTTAAAATTCCTTAAAAAATAAAACAATACGGTTCCGGCTAAAGCCACATATCCACCCCTTGAATTTGTAAGATAAACCGAATAAAGAAGAATCGCCAATAGTGAAAAGCTGATAATTTTATAAAGTATCTTTGTTCTACCAAAAACAAACGCCAAGAGAAGCCCTATCGCCATAACCAAGGCTAACGCTAAGTCATTCGCATCATTAAAGACGCCTATCCATGTAATTCTCCCTGTCTTTGTTAATGGTTGGCCTGCCCAACCAAAACCATGTTGAAATTGATATATGCCCTGTATAGCTAAAACTACTGTTAAAATAACAATAAGCCATAAGCTCATCTTCACTTTTTTTTCTGAATCAAGGACATTGATAAACAAGAAGAACATTATCACGGTGCTTGAAAATTTCACGACAGAGTTCCACGCACCCCAGAAATATGTATGAGACAGGTGTGACATGGCGATGACACCAAGAAATGCCAATAAGAGTATCATTTGAGGCTCTTTTAGGCGCAATTTCTGCTTCATCCCAGCCTCAAAGAATACGTAAACGGCCGTAAGAACAGCGAGTACGTTTATCAATGGCCACGCATAGATAGCCGGCACCCACTCCTGGGGGCGGATATAGATTGCTGCTATATATAGTAATAAGAAGATGAATGACATAATCTTAGTGGTTCATCCTATCGTTGTGAGTCGTATGTTGAGATTGCTTCGTCGCCCCTTCGGGGCTCCTCGCAATGACGACGATTAAGCTGCCGATTCCGTTTAATAATACATCAAATCCCGAGGTGTATCGGCCTGGGACGAATGATTGGACGTATTCATTTAATACACCAAAACCTACCGCGAATAAAAAAGAAACTATATAAACATATTTTAACTTTGAGAAGCTTTTTATCAGCAAATAAGTCAGTAGTCCATAGGCCGGTATATGCAGCATGTTATTTAATATCTGCCGTGGCATATCGGAACCATGGCCTTTTAATATAGGCTGGATCGATACCAACGTTAAAGCCGCCATATAGACTACCGCGGCTATTCTATAATGAATATTTTTCATATTAAATTATAGTCTCCAATAAAACAACCCCGAGGCCTTGAATGCATCGGGATTAAAAATGCCCTTCACATCGATCACGATGCCTTTCGTGCGGTTGCCATTCATATGGCGCTTCAAGGCATCCAGGGTAAGCTCTTTTTTAAAAGCATCATGATTTACGGCGATAATTACGGCATCAGCTTTAATGTTTTTGGTATATTTAGTAAGCTCTATCCCATATTCGTGCTTTACTTCTTCTTTGTCGGCCAAGGGATCGCAGATGATCACCCGGACACCGTATTCCTTTAGCTCATTTATGATATCAATTACCCGGGAATTCCTGATGTCACTTACGTTCTCCTTGAATGTTATACCGGCTACAAGAACCCTGTCGCCCTTCACTGTCTTATCGGCTTTTATAAGGTGCTTTACGGTCTCTTCGGCTATATACTTGCCCATATTGTCGTTGATCTTCCTTCCGGCAAGTATAACCTGCGGATGATACCCCATCTCCTCTGCCTTGAATGTCAGATAATAAGGGTCCACGCCTATGCAGTGGCCGCCAACGAGCCCGGGGCGCATATTGATGAAATTCCACTTGGTAGCCGCGGCTTCCAGCACAGATATGGTGTCGATGCCCATTTTATGAAATATTATCGATAGCTCGTTCATGAGGGCGATATTGAGGTCACGCTGAGTGTTCTCGATGACCTTTGCGGCTTCCGCGCATTTAATGGAGCTAGCTTTGTAAACGCCTGCTTTGACGACCAGGCCGTACACATTGGCGACTTCTTCCAGTGTATGGCTATCGCAACCCGAAACAACTTTTATAACGTTTTCGATGGTATGTTTCTTATCGCCTGGGTTGATACGCTCCGGAGAATATCCGACCTTAAAATCTTTCATATATTTAAGGCCTGAATGCTTCTCCAGTATGGGTACGCAAACATCTTCTGTAACGCCGGGGTATACGGTAGACTCAAAGACGACTATACTGCCCCTGGACATGTTCCTGCCAACTATCTCTGAGGCGCTCGTCATACTGCAAAGATCCGGCTGCTTACCAGTAGTTATGGGCGTGGGAACCGCCACAATGATAAATTTGGCTGCCTTGATCTTTGCGGGATAGAAGGTAAATTCAAGAAGCGATGATTTTTTTATTTCAGCCAACGACATCTCGCCGTTGGTATCTATGTGCTTCTGCAGGTCCAGCACCCGCTTCTTATTCAGATCAAATCCGATTGTTCTTACAGTCTTACCAAAAGCAACGGCAAGAGGCATGCCTACATAACCCAGGCCTACAACAGCGATCTTTGCTTTTTTATTTTTTATATCGGTATAAATGCTCATTATGCCACAACTGCGACTTTCTGCCCCTTGAACCACTCTACCGTCTTTCGCAACCCCTCCTCAAAATTAACAAATGGCTTGTAGTCGAACAGTTTTTCGATCTTTGTGATATCTGCGAGGGAGCGGAAGACATCGCCGGCCCTGACAGGCCCAAGGATAGGCTTTATTGATTTGCCAAGGATCTTATTGATCGTATCAACCAGGTCCAAGATAGATTTCTCCTGGCCGCAGGCGACGTTGAAGACTTCGCAAAAGGTACTTTTAGGGACAGTCCCCTTCGGGGACAGTCCCTTACATGGAGAAGCTGTAGCGGCGAGGATGTTCGCGTCTACGACGTTGTCGATATAAGTAAAGTCGCGGGATTGTTTGCCATTACCGTGAATCGGCGGCTGCCTGTCATGCAGCATGCAATCGATAAATTTAGGTATGACTACAGCATATTCGTCATCAAGTGCTTGCCTCGGTCCAAACACATTAAAATAACGTAAATTGACTGTTTCAAGGCCATAATTTGCGCTAAAAACTCTCGAATAATACTCACCTGCGAGCTTAGTTAAAGCATAGGGCGATATTAAAAGCGGCGTATCTGTCTCTTTTTCCGGGAAACTCTCCGTATTACCGTATACTGAGCTTGAAGACGCCATTACCACGCGCTTGACCTTCGCTTTTAGCGAGGCTTCGAGAATGTTCAATGAGCCGTCTATATTGACTGCGTTATAGTCGTGGGGGGCTACAAGCGACTTCGGAACGCTCTTTAGAGCGGCCTGGTGGAGGACGTAATCGATTCCTTCGCAGGCTTTGAGGCAAGTATTATAATCTCTGATATCACCTCGTATTAGCTCATAGTCCATAGTCGACAGTCCACGGTCCACAGTAACGAATAAATTGGACTCCTTGCCGCTGGAGAAGTTGTCAAGAACACGGACGTAGTGGCCGTCTTTAAGTAAACGCTCTACAATGTGCGAGCCGATGAAGCCGGCGCCGCCTGTGACTAAGAAACGCATATTTGGACTCCTTATTCATTTAACTTATGGACAGTCCCTTAAACTAGACAGTGACGGGGATCTTTTCGTTAATATAGTTCTCATCGCTATATTTATTCATATATCGATATAGGTACTCTGGTAGATGGTATTCCACGTTGGTCAATACGTACCCAGCTACATTGGCGTGAGATTGGAGCAACCTCTGCTCGGAATGCTTCACCATATCCCGCTGGGTCCTGCCTGCCTGCACCACCATGATGACACCGTCAACCATAGCGCCAAGTATGCATGGATCTGCCAGGGGCATAATCGGGGGTGAATCTATGAAGATATAGTCGAATCTAGCCTTCAAGGACTCCAAGACCGTCTTCATCTTCTTCGATCCTAAGAGCTCTGCAGGATTTTTTGGCGTAATGCCCGAGGGTATTATGGTCAGATTTTCTATGTTCGGGCTTACAAAAGTAGCGTCCGGCTCCACCTCTCCCTTTAGTATCTCGGACAAGCCCGGGCTTTTGTTAAGGCCCACGTATTTAGCGACCTTACCTTTACGCATATCGGCGTCTATTAAAAGGATATTTTTGTTGTTCAGGTCATGAGCCATCATCACCGCAAGATTTACACTTGATACGGTCTTCCCTTCCCCGCTTATCGAGCTGGTCACAACGAATGTCTTGTATCCTTTAGTCTTATTCAGCGACTGGATATTCATGCGTATTATCTTATACTGTTCCCCTATATGCGATGAAGGGTCGTGGAAAGAGACGATATGGGGCTCTATCTTGGTATTTTCTATCTTTTTTACTACATATTGAACTTCCGGCTTTCTTTGTATCTTCTGTACCTGCTGAAGACGATCATCTTTTATCTTCTTCAGCGCATCTGTGATCTTACCCATGTAATACCTCCCTTAAATCTTTAGTGATGCTATTTGCATGTACCGATGTCTCAATAAAACTATCTGATTTACGGTTTTCCGCATAACTTAAGCCATTCGTTGTTTCAGCTATAGCTTCTAATGCCGTCTTCGCTGTGATCTTCTTAGTCTCATAGACGAGGCCCGATATGAGAGCGTTGTGGCATATTACGTTTATTAAGCGGGGCACACCTTTTGAATGTCGGTATATCTCATTTATGGCATCCTCTGTGAAAATATCGGCCGGGGAATTGCCCGCTTTCTTAAGACGATGTCTTATGTATTCGCCTGTTTCTTCTCTATTAAGCGGTTCGAGATGATAATGAAATACCACCCTCTGCCTGAACTGTTCGAGCTTCGGCATGGAAAGCTTCTTCTTAAGCTCAGGTTGACCCAAAAGTATTATCTGGATGAGTTTTTCCGTTTCGGTTTCAAGGTTTGAAAGCATCCTCACCTCTTCAAGAACCGAAGGAGAAAGATTCTGAGCCTCATCTATAATAACTACAACATTTACTTCTTTAGAGGCCTGATCGATAAGGTATTTATTAAGCGCCGACAGTAGATGTGTTTTAGAGGTGGATCGGTACTCTATGCCGAGATCCTCTAAAATGGTCGTGAGGAGCTCTTTTTTGCCAAGATGCGTATTAAGCACAAGGGCGACCTTTGTGGTTTGGTCGAGCTTGTTTAATAGGGTTCTGCAGACAGTGGTCTTGCCTGAACCTATCTCTCCGGTAATGACTACGAAGCCATTCCTTTCGCTGATAGCCAGAAGCAGACAGTTAAGCGCCTCCTCGTGCTTGGCGCTCGGATAGAAGAACTTGGAATCCGGCGTCATGTTGAATGGCTTATCTGCGAATCCGTAGAATTTTTCGTACATTTATGACTCCTTAATTTCCCAAGAAGACGTTGAATATTATTATTATCAGCAATACAACGCTTGTCGCTATAGAGATGCCGGTCAAGCGCGTACGCTTTAGCGCGGCTTCTTTTATATCGGTCTCAGTAATTATCTTCGATACGATCCCGAATATAGGCAGATTGAGGAACGCCCTCGCCTCTTCGACGCCAAGGAACGAATGGTCAAATAACTCCACAAGACATATCAACACGACGCCGGCGCAAGTACCTATCAAGATGCCCATAAGAAGCACAACCGGCTTGTTCGGCCATGACGGCTTCAGAGGCAGCCTTGCAGGATCAAGAACCGTATAACGTGTGCCTTCCTTTGACGCGGCAAGCCTCTGGGTGATCTTGGCTGTCTCCAAGCGCTCCAATAGAGTGTTATATAGCTTCTGGTTTACGCTCTGGTCTTTGGCGGTAGCCTGATCCACCTTTTCCAGAAGGAGCAGCTTGTAAAGCTTATCATTTGTAGTAGTGGTCATCTTTATCCTGTTGGCACCATCAACAGAAGTGCCTGATTCAGGGTTCGACAGATCCTCTTTCATCTGCTTTAACTCTTCTCTCATAGCCTTCAATTCGCTATCCGAACCTGCGACAGCGGACGCCGAGAGATTATAATTACCCTGATCTACGTCTTCTTTTAAGGAAGTTATCTTCTTCTTGAGCTCGATGACAAGAGGATGCTTGTCTGTAGAATCAACGAGGAGTTTATTCAGCTGGTCCTGCATATCGGCTATCTCTGATTCCTTAATCTTCTTTTGGAAAAGATTAACCTGATCGTTTATGAATACGACCGCATCTTCGGTCTCTTTGGTCTGCTGTCTTAAGTTCTCCGCGATGAATATATCAGTGATGGTCTTTACTATATTGAATGACTCCTGGGCATTCTTATCCGCGTAGGATATGCTGATTATATTCGTATGTGGCCTGCGCACATCTACTTTAATACGGCTCCTTAGGTTTTTTACAAGCTGTTCAAACTGCCATTGATTTCTGACATCCTTGGCGAGATTGAGCGTCTTTATAAGCTGCTGCAGCCTGTCCCATCCGAGTATCTGTTCGCGCAGCACGCCTAGTCGCTGGCCCATACTGGTGGAGATGGTCAGATCCTGGATCAACGGGTTTCCCACTCTGCCCTCTTCTACCATTATCAGTGTGGACGACTCGTATACTTTGGGTATCAAGTTCCCGGCGATAATACCGCCCACCAGACCTATAACAATAGGCGCTATAAAAAACCACTTTCTTCTGAAAACTATTTTTAAATAATCTGCCGGATGTTTTTGTGTTGTAGAATGTGTGTCCATTTTTAAATTTCTCCTTTTTATAGCGCCAACGCGGCGCCTGCTGCAGCTGAACCGGCAGCTGAACTGACAGTATCTGTTATTGGTCTTATAATCTTAATAACCTTGGCAATAACTGTAGAAGGAACATACAAAATATCCCCCGGCTTCATGTCTAAATTGCACTTCAAATTTCCGGCATACAACAGTTCATAAACGTTTACATACTTAATCTTGACCTTACCGTTGTTATTTGGCGAAATTAGGCGGCACTTTCTTGTGGATGACGCCTGATTGGGAAGGCCTGACTGCACCATCGCCTCAAGTACAGATATCGTGTTGCCTTTCATGTAAAACTTGCCGGGCCTATTGACCTCTCCTATGACATAAAAGACCTTACTCAAATACTGAAGTATCTGCACATTTACTTCCGGCTCAATGATGTACTCTGACAAGATATTGGTTAGCCTCTCCTGTAATTCAAACTTGGTAAGATCTTTGACAAACACATCCCCTATAAACTTATATTCGATCTTACCTTCTGCGGTAACAGTGTATTTTCCGCTAAACTCCGGATGCCTTCTTACGTCTATTTCGATAACATCATCCGGCCCCAGAGTGTACTTGCTTGCCTCTGACATTGTCGTGGGAGGCGTATTGACCGCAGGTATCCTGGAAAGGTTGATATCCACTGACGTGCTTGTCTCGGTAACAGCCCCTGATCTTGCCAGTTTCTCCTGGGCATCAGAAGGCTCAACTGGAGTTGCCTGCGGAGCTACCGGGATTGCGGCCCCCTGCGCATACGCATCCCCGCATATAATAGGTAAGGACAACGAAACAGACAATGCAAGAATCGCTATAAGTGTAGTTTTTGCCATATTCATAACAGTCTCTCCTCCTTCTGCGTACTCGTAAGTACTTTCGTAGAACTTCCTTATATCTTCCATATCCTCTTTAAGGTAGAACCTCCAACCGCGCCAATCGCGTCTGGAACGCTTGATCTTATTCATCTTCTCCCACCTCATTATGGTTCGCGGAGTAACTCCGATGTACTTCGCTACTTCAGTTATAGTCAATCTTCCGTTCATTCTTGCATTCCTCCTGATTGATTTACGTTAAAATAGCTTTGTCCATGAAACACTATGACAAGCATATACAGACATATATAAGCATAATCTGTGCCAGCAATTGCATGTCTAAATAGTTGGCTCCATGTTTGAAAATACAAGGTCGTACAGGAAGATGCGAAGCTAATAATTTTATTATCCTAACAAAAAGATCCCGGCGAATTTCAGATGAGGTGTATAGATTGGAGGACATGTGTTGCGTATTGTGAAAAATGTGGCCTCGCAATGACAAAATGGATAAGTTAGGAACTTTGAAATAAAAAGTTGCCTTTTTGTTAACTTAATGATAAAGTCTAGCAATATGGTATATAAATTCTCCCATAGCCAGAAGTTTCTGCAGAAGATGACCCTCACCCCGCAGATGAGGCAATCTATCAATATGTTGGGTATGTCGGTCACTGATCTTGCCGAATATATAGAATTCGCTGCCACACAAAATCCATTTCTACAGAAGATATTGACAAATAAAGCCAGTGATAATTACAAGAATAGATCCGTATCATCTCTTAATGAGTCTCCTTACGATCAAGCTAGCAAGATAAAAGACGAAGAGAATCCGCGCTTTTCCCTGCTCTCGCAGATCAAGATGACCGATATCGATGAAGAACTACTCGAAATAGCCGAATATTTGATATTTGAAATGGATGATAACGGCTATATATCAGTGGAGCCGGAAGAGGCGGCACGCGACCTGGGAGCAAGCGTAGAGGACATCCAGGAGTGCCTGGAGGCCATACAGGGCCTTGAACCGGCCGGTATAGGTGCAGCGGACATAACCGAGTGCCTTCAGCTGCAGTTGAAGCGAAAATGCCTTGAGAACTCATTGGAATACAAGATAGTATCGACATATCTGGCCGAGGTGGCAAGAGAGGATTTTGACAGATTAGCGCAAGCCCTCAAGACTGATAAAGAAGCCGTAAAGCGCGCGATAGCGACTATCAAAAAATTGAACCCCCGCCCTGCCAGTACTATATTGAGCAAGACATCCGAAAAAATCATCCCGGAGTTAATGGCAAAGTTTGAGAAGAATAAGGTAAGACTTGAGCTTAACAGGGGCTCTGTGCCGGGTTTAAAGCTCTATAACCCCTATGAAAACGACTTTAATATAGTAAAGGACCCAGAGGCAAGGCAGTTTATGAAGGACAATATCAATGCCGCCAAGGTTCTTATTGATAACTTAAAGCGCCGGGAGGATACGATCTGTAAGGTAGCGAATTACGTCTTGACCATACAGCGCGGGTGCTTCACCAAAGAAAAAGATGATATAAAAACCTTGACCATAAACGATGTCGCCAAGGCGACCAAGTTCCACCCCTCCACCATAAGCAGGGCCATCTCTCATAAGTATATTAAGGTAAACGACAAAGTGATACCCTTGAACAGCCTGCTAAGCCATGGAATGAAGAAGGCGAACGGAGGGATCCAGTCAAAGACAGCCGTAAAGGCAAGGATCGAGGCACTTGTGAAGACGGAGGATCAGTCAAACCCGTTGACCGATGATGTTATTGTTGATAGATTGAAGACCGAAGGAACGATCTTGAGCCGGCGCACCGTAGCAAAATACAGACTTGCCCTGCATATCCTGCCCGCTTATTTAAGAAAAAAGGTTAAATCCGCTTAACTATCCCTGCTATATTTTCTTCAGACGGTGAATAAGGTCACTATAGACCTTGTCATCTCTTCTGATGCCGACCTTGATAACCAGCACCATGACCTGATCTCTTACTATTCTGTAGATAACGCGATAGTGAGCTACTCTAAGCTTCCAATACCCCTTATATCCCTCTGATAGAGGACTTCCGTAACTCTCGGGATCCTTGGTGAGCTTTTTATAGATCGACTTGAGGATCAGGCGCCGCGAGGAAATGTCTATCTTTTTGAAGTCTTCACTTAAAACCAGCTTATGAATGACTACATTCCACAAGGGCGTCATCTGATCTTTTTATACGCTTTTTCTATAGGAATATAATCGCTGGCTTTCGAGGTCTTTTCCCTCTTCTTGGCAACGCGGCTGAGTTCCAGGTCCTCAATACGGTCAAGGATCTCTTCCATAGCGTTATACTGATCTATAGCCATCAAAACCGCTACGGGCTTATTCCTCTTCTCTATTATAACCTTATGGTGCCGCGCCTCCTCAAGCACCTTCTCGATTCTGTTCCTTAGTTCCGACACGCCTACTAGAGTCGTGTCCTCTTTTATGATATACATATCGTCTCCTTTCCTTTCATTGACAAGTATACCATATGTCAATTGAATAGTCAATTGAATTGCATATTCAAATGGACATTACTAAATAATTTTAATCTGATTAGAATTAACTTCGACAATGTACTTTCGGTGTATGTGAAATATCCATATCAACGCGAGCATTTCCGCAAGTAAAAAAGATATCGACGCGCCGACCATGCCGTATCTTGGCATAAGAAAGATATTTAGCGATACGCTTAAGAGCGCGCTCGCCATAACCTGCTTCAATACCTCTCTCTCCTTCCCTGCCGCCACGAGCCCGGTGGAAAGCGGAAGGTTGAAGATCACTATCATAAGTCCCAATCCCATTATCTTGAAAGGAAGACTTGCCGGGAGGTATTCTCTACCGAGCGCCAATACTATTATGCGGTTACTCAAGAGGATGATCGGCAAAATAACAAATATGGTTAAAAATATGGATATCCTCATGAACTTCCCCGTGGCTCTTTTGAACTGACCTATATCACTGCCAAATGTTGAAGAGAGGCGCGGCAGAAGCGCATTGGCAAGAAATACCATCAATAGTGTCGCACCACCTATCGCTCGTCTGGCTATGGTAAAATATCCCACCTCTTCGGGGCTACTGAAGATCCCCAAAAGCACTATGTCGAATCCGTTATAGACCTGAGCGAATATGGCGATAAGCCATATTATCAGGGAGCTGGCCATATAGAGCTTTATCTGTTTCAGATAGGCGAAATCGAGTTTGGGCCTGTATCTGAAACGAATGAGAAATAGTACAGGGATAAGGAATGCCGCCAAAGAATAGACTGGAGTGGTATTAAGAATATTGTCAGGACCTTTAACGAATACCCATATCAAAGCCAGCTGCAAAAAAGTAGTCGTGGCAACGGAGACCAAGACCATATACATCTTCTCCTGCCCCTGATAAGCCCACTCCGTAGATAGAGCCGATACGAATAGAAGCAGCGATGCCCCAAGCATGATGATCCTGAAGCTCGCCGAAGGACAGGATAGAAATGTCACCAGAGTAAGGACTATAAATAAGAAACTGGCGATAAGGAGTTTAAAAGATACGATCTCAGAGACATACTCCGAAACTCTCGACCTGTTCTTGGCTACTTCCCTTATACCGAACGTAGTAAGCCCGAGGTCTACGAAATTTAAAAGATAGAATATGAATGAATGCGCGTAGGAGACGGTGCCGAAAGCCTCCGCTCTCAAGGTCCTGGCGAGATATATGAAGAGCGCTATGCTAAAAAGGCTGCCGGTGATATTAGCAGCCGCCATCCATATGAAGTTCTTCTCTAGTTTTTCCACTATTTCTTTTGTATCAGATCCCTGAACATGTTTATGTACTCTTTCGTCTTGTCCACCGTGCCGCCCGTAGCGTCATTGGCCGGCTTCGTTATCTGGTTTATTGCGTAGGACGATATCTTATCGATCGCCATTGAGGTGAGAGCTCTCTTCGATATGGGCCCGAGATAGAATTTAGGATCGGCTATGTCGCCCTTTATCTTGAAATCGAATACGACATCTCCCGAATTAGTAGTGAAGTATCTGATGAGGTCCGGCACGGACGTCTCAAAGAACTGTCCGTTCTCGGAGCCTTCCTTTACGATGAACGATATGCCGGAGAGCCGGATCTCGTTGGTGGAGCCTATGTTGCCGTTATAGAAATCGAATATCAGGTCACCGGAGAACCTGCCTCTTTTAAATATTATAGGCGAATGAGCATAGTAGTAAGGTTCGAACGTCAGAATATCGAGGCTCGATACCTCGAACCTGTTTGACATCGTCAGTTTTGGGGACCGGGGATCGAGAGAAGCCGTCCATTTCAGTCTTTCATCCGAGATCCCGTTCAAGATACCAGTTAATGTAAATGCCACAGAGAGTATCTCGGTATAATTATCGTTAAAGCTTATCGATACATCGCCTTTTACTGAATCAATGGTTATCTCGTAGGGCTTCTGATAAGGAACGCCGTCTATAAAGAATACTTTGCCCCTCTCTATGCTGAAAGAAGGCGGCAGTATTAATATATCGGAGAGCTTCCTCGTGCTGGCAACGCTCTGGGGGGCCACAGCGGCAGATTTCGCTTTCTTTGCTTCTTCGGAGAGGCCGGTGGGCATCTTCTTGATAGAAAAGCTTTTTGTGAAACGGTCCATCTCTACAAGGTTAACCCTGCCGTCGGGTAATCTCTCTACGGATACTTCGGGCCTCTTGAAAGAGATCTCCGTTACATCGAGGCCTTCCGGTATGATGCCGCCCTTTATCTTGTATGCGCACCTTACTTCCTCGATAACAAGCAGGTACTTTGCCAGAAATGTCGGAGGATTCAGGATCTTCAGCCCGCTGAGGGAGAATACGTTATTGCCGAGGTCGAATTTTATCTTGTCTATCGTGATATACCCTGGCAGGTTATCACGGATGAACTTCTCGCCGTAATGCTGTATGATCGTCTGCCTGTAGACATAGACAGCGGCGGCGGCTATTATCGCCAGTATCACGAGTACGATCAGTATCTTCTTTATCATCACTGATTTTCTTTGAAGAGGTCCAGGAACCTGTCCTCATAAAGACTGTATAGGTCCCACCTGTCGAGCTCACTCTTGAGGCTCGAGGCTTTATTCCTGTCCTCTCTTGCTTCAACGAAGAGCTTCTCTATCCTCTCCATGACGTATCCGGGGATCTTCTTCTCGTGATGAGGATGTGATTCGAAGGGCTCTTCTTCTATGGTTATAACGTCTTTTACCTTATCCTCGATGATGGACATCCTCTCTTCCATATCCTTTATATAGCCTTTCAGTTCCCCGACATCTATTGATATATTCAACATACCGTTTAAGGCGTCTATGATGGCGGATGAAGCCTTGGGATTGGGTAGACTTATTGCATACTGCGGCATCGTGGCCAAAAGGCATATAGCGTCGATACCTTTTTTTGCGGCAAAACCGAGCATCAAACCGTTCAAGCCTGAGATATGGCCTCGCTCCATGAGCCTGATACCGGAGCCCTTAAGATAATCCCTAAGCTGCTCTTTATTTGCCGCGCCGTAGACCTCCGAAGCGTCCTTGTAGCTTACAGGCATAGGAAAAGCAGCGCCCGTAAAGATCCTGGAGACTTTAAAGTTCGCCGCGACTGCGAGAACTTTGTTCAAGAGATCTATGCCGCTCCTGCCCGCGGGCTGGACCTCTCCCTCGAAGAGGATCATGTCGGGATCTTTGGTGTAGTAGAATGTGCTCAAGGGCGTCTTGGGAATTTTTGATAGTCCGCTCTTGACCTCTACCGCGTCAAGGGCCGCCAGCGGGTCGGTCTTGATCTCGGCGAATCTTACGGCCTTGAGTTTTCTGCGGATGTAGTCCACCGTGCCGAGCGCCACATTACCCATCCCGGGCCATGCGGCTATCATCACCGGGTTTACGATATCCATATTCCTGTAGTATCTGATATTCTCTTCCATAGGTATATTATAAACTAAAAGGACGATAATTAAAACAAGCTTTTATCCGCGGCCTCTTCCCAAAGGCCTCTTCTCATCTGGCGCGCTTCTCTTTCTAAGTTTAAGAAAGTTTGAGCGTGCTTTACATTTGGCTGTACCGTCATAACTTGAGCGTAGCCTTCCTCCACAATTTTGCCGTTTACAAAGGTCCCGTCTTCAAGATAGACGTAAGCGAGCAGCCTCCCGTACTTATCGCGTTTCTGGACGTCAAATACGAGCCTCACGCGCTTGCCCTGGGCAAGGCACCTTGTATAGTTTGAGGCATCCCGGCCCATCTTCAATATGGAGTCTATATCTTTACGGCTTCTTTGGCTGTCGCGGACGAGTTTACTATTGTAACGCGACTCAGGGGTATCGATACCTATGAGACGCACATTTTCACCGTTGGAAAGCTTTAACGTATCGCCGTCTATCGCCTTACTGACGTAAAGGAGACCGCCTTCGGTCGCCGCTGGTGACCGGCGCGGGATAAATTTCACCGCAGCATACGCGGTAAGGGCCGCGAAAATAAAGATTATACTTATTATCTGCTTACGGAAGGATCTCTTAATCGGATTAGATTAGTAGTATATCTCTTCTTCTGAAATAACTTTGCCTGTGTCGTCGTATTTTCTTACAATCTTCTTACGGCTGGTTCCGGTTGCTGTATCATCCGCATAATCCCCGGGCTGCTGAACTCTCACGGCGGATTGAGGCTGCTGTCTAACGGGCTGCTGTCTAACGGGCGCACTACGGTAAACTCTCTTTGGCTGCGATGGCTGAGTCATCATGTCTAGTAATACGCCGCCAATGGCTCCGGCTCCCGCGCCTATGAGAGCTCCTTTACCCGCGCTGCCGCCAGACATACCGGACGCGATCGCGCCAGTGCCAGCACCTAAAAGCCCCTGTTTCAGCACATTTGCGCCGGCAGACTGTTGAGGAGGCTCTTCGTAGTATACCGGCTCGTCGCCGTAATCATCCTGGTCATCATAATACTGAGCCTGCTGGGGCGGTGGACTTCTACGGCTGCTGCTTGGCGAAGGCTCAGTTATGGCATCCAAAAGAGCGCCGCCTATCACGCCTGTACCCGCGCCTATCAAAGCGCCGGTTCCCGCATTGCCGCCGGATGCGCCGCTCGCTATCGCACCGGTGCCAGCGCCCAAGAGTCCCTGCTTGAGGACGTTTTTTGTACCATCATCAACACTATAGGCAACATTTGCAACGAAAAAGAAGAGATACACTATCGTAGCTACCGCGAATATTTTTTTAGCGTTCACCGTTATATCCTCCATATTTTGGATCGTTCCAGAGACAATCTTACATCAAAAAACGTAATAACTCAAGCGGAATTTAACTCACCCGATATCTCCTTGGGGAATATATTGTCCGGCCCGAGTATCCAATTAGGGTCCAGGGCCTTCTTTATTTTCGCCATTTCTATGACGCCACGCCTGCCGTACATCTCTTCCAGGTATTCACGGCGTGTCTTGCCTATACCGTGTTCGGCCGATACGGTCCCGCCAAGCGAGACTCCCTTCCTTATTAACGACAAACAGATATCTTTGGATCTTTTGTACTCCGCCTCATTTTTGGGCAAAAGATTTACATGCAGATGGCATTCCCCTATGTGCCCGAATACTACGTGCTCTATACCGCACGCAGAAAGAGTATCAACATAAAAATTCATCAGCTCCGAAAGTCTCACCTCGGGCACGGCGATATCGGTACTGAGCCTGCGCATGGACCTGTGCCTGACTATATCGTTTATCGATTCGGGTATAGAGTAACGGAACTGGTTGAACTTCTCGCACTTCTCTGCCGTCATTGCCACCCACGTATCATCGAGCGAAGCATTATGTTTCGCTATCACTTTAAGCCACCCGTCTAAGGTCGCGCCTTCGCCGTCTTCGGTCAGCTCCTGCTCAAAAAATATGGCGCCCTGCGCGCCTACAGGGACATTACTCTCTTTTGTCTTCAGCAGCCTCAGTGCATTCGCGTCAAAGTATTCTATCGATAATGCCGATGAACGCCTAGCCTCTGCCGCGAAAGACCATGCGTCCAGATGATTCTTAAAGAATACAAAAGAGCTGAATATCTTGTACGGCATCCTGGCAAGAGAGAGCTCCGCCTCTGTTATTATCGACAAGGTGCCTTCCTGCCCTATAAAGAGGTCTATATAGTCCGTCCCCTCCCCGGCGAAGTAGCCCGCGGAGTTCTTTACCTTGGGCATCTTATATGTGGGTATTGGAATGATGGGATCCTTACTCGTCAGTATCCGCTCGCCCCTTCGTATTTCGAAGACCTCGCCTGAAGCCAATACCATCTTAAGACGTTTGACCTGATTTCGCGTAGGGCCATACTTGAAGGACCTGGCTCCTGATGCATTGGTCGATATAGTGCCTCCTAAAAACGCCGACTTCTCAGTGGGATGGCTCGCATAGAAAAGGCCCTTCTCTTCGCACGCGTTTTTAAAATCCTCCACCAAGACGCCCGATTGAGCGACGGCAGACATCTTATCCCTGGAGACATCTATTATCCTGTTGAACTTCTCCAGAGATATTACCACGCCTCCGAAAGGTATCCTGGAGCCCGTCGTGCTCGTCCCGCCTCCTGATACCGTGACCGGCAGTTTGTCCCTATTGGCCTTCTTTAAAAAAAAGGAGAGTTCCTGGATATCTTCCGGAATAACAACGCTGTCGGCGTACCCGCCTCTTAAATTGGAGCTATCTTCAAAATAGCTCTTTATTGAACTCTGATCTCTTTTTATTAGCATAGGATAATGGCCGGAAAATACTGCGCGGGAAATTATTGAATACCAAGAACCTCTTTAATTCTATTCACAAGCTTCTCAATGTCTACCGGCTTTACAAAGTAATCGGATATTCCGATCTTATGCGCCCTCTTCACCTGGGCATCTTCAGATATCGCCGATACTACCATTATGGGCACATTCGCTGTATTAGGATTCTTCTTGATCGCAGTGCATGCCTGAAGGCCGTCTATACCCGGCATCTTGATGTCCATAAGTATGAGGTCGGGTAGCTTCGAGGATAACTCCAAGCCCGCTTCAATGGCGCTCTTTGCCGTCACAACGTCGAACCCCCTGATCTCCAGAGCTTCTTGTATTACCGAAAGAAAACCTACTTCGTCATCGACCAGAAGGATCTTCTTATTTAATGACATCTATTGGCGCTCCTTAATCTAAAGTATATACAGAAATGATGCTTTTTGCAAGAATAAAGAGACAAAAAAACAGAGCAGGTTAAAACCTGCC
This sequence comes from uncultured Planctomycetia bacterium, assembly GCA_964433975.1. Classification (GTDB taxonomy): domain Bacteria; phylum Omnitrophota; class Gorgyraeia; order 2-01-FULL-45-10; family 2-01-FULL-45-10; genus 2-01-FULL-45-10. Next base: position 9,082 of record CAYSSS010000012.1, on the reverse strand, counting down.
CTGTAATCTGATCTTTAAGTACGCTGATTATTTCTTTATGTAATCCATTACTTCAGCGGTCTGCTTGTCCTGCCACTCTTTCTTGAAATGCATATCATTTTTAACGGCATCTGAAGTCTTGAGCGGAGGCGTAACGGCTGCCATCTGGCATGTATTTAACTGAAAGCTCTGATGCGGCTTGGCCTTAACACCCGAGAAGAAACCTATCGTCATCAGTAAACATACGGCAACCACCTTAGCCGTAGGATTATTATAAAACCGCACCGGCCTTGTCGCATACTTCATATCTATGCCGGATGTGATGTTGCCTGATAAATAATCTCCGACTATCTCCATCGCTTCCTCTTTATTCACAGCGTCCGACGTAATCTCTATGTTAGTTTTGTATTTCATAACAGATATCTCCTATTCAGTACTTCTAACTTTATCCCGAGTATAGCACTGGAACAGGATCAAGTCAAACGCAATATCTTACTATTTTGAGCCTTAACACCGTCGGAGAGCATTGCCATCTTATCATGAGGACAGATAGAAGCCATCCCAGTGGTGCAAATTTGGCGTTGAAAGAGGACTTTTCCTATTTTCTATCTGGTCAGAGTGGCGCCCAATTGGAAGGCCTTTTCTAGCGCGGTAGTTCTCTTAGGATTATCTGCGCGCATCGCATTCAATCCCGATACGGATAGATCGGACAGATACTCTATATTCTGGGTTACAAAAAATATCCTCATTATCTTTCTGGCGCTCTCGAAGTATTCCTCCGTCTCTTTACCTGAGACAGACAAGAATATCCCCTTGCGCTCCTTATTCTGATATAGATCTCTCTTCAGGACATATTTAGCCATCCATGAACTGTGGCATCTATCCACCATGGCTTTGAGCTGGGCAGTAATATTCCCAAAATATACGGGCGACGCCACCACCACGCGATCGGCTTTCGCCAGTTTTTCATATATCGGACGCATGTCGTCATCGAGCACGCAGATACCGGTTTGATCGCATCCGCCGCACTCCTGGCACGCCTTGAAATTCAGGTCGTTTAATATTATCTTTTCGGTGTGAGCGCCTGAGGCCCTTGCTCCATCAAGCGCTTTATCTAAAAGGAGGCTCGTCAGACCGTCACTCTTCGGGCTGCCGCTTATTCCGAGGACATTCATTGGGCGCTACTTTTTTTTCTTTACCTTTAAGCCTATATCGTTGGCTATATCGCAGAACTCTTTTTCCGAAATATTGTCGAGCGTCTTGTGCCGCTTGTCAAGATGCTCATTAAATTTTATAGCCTTCTCCTGCATTTCGACATGAGTCCCTTCGGAACCTCCCAGGAGAGCAAAGTTCTTTCCCTTGGTCAGCCTCACGTGGCCATCCTTATTGTCGAACCCCATGCCAAGCAGTATCTTATTGCTTAATCTACTCACTCGTAAACCGTCACCTTTCTATTTCTTCTTAAATTTTGTAGACCTTATCGCCCTGCCTGACCCGTGATTTTACCAGGAGGCCTATCTCCTGCCCCTTCTTCCCCTCCGGAATGGTGACATGGTCTAGCTGGATAGACTTAACGAGCTCTTTAAACTCTGTAGTGTGGCCTTTTATATATACGGAATCGCCCACCTTTAATCCGCTCTTCAGCAACTTTACCGCTGCCGCGTTAACATGCGGAAAGTAATGGGTCACCTCTCCGATCTTTTCCAGTGTGGCTTCCAGACCTTGAGGCTTCTTCGCTTTTGACTTAGCTTTTTTTGCGGCCGGCCTTCTTTTTGCTTTGCTTTTAACTTTCGCCTTCTTGCTCTTAACCTTAACTCTCTTCTTCACCATAAAGACCTCCTTTTCAAGTTTTTGAAAAAAACTTGATCCTGATCCGCAGAAGGCGGGGAAGGATCTCTCAACATTTAAAGTTTATTCAAAGTATTCGGTATCACTGTACTTATATTTACATATGCCGCGCTTGGAGCTCTGGATGAACTCTATCAGGTGGTCGAGTTCCTTCGACGGGCCTAGTTTTCTTATCTCGTTTATAGCCTGAGCCGTATTGAGATCGGATTGTTGTAAAAGCTTAAAGGCCTCCATTATCTTGTGTATGGTATCGCGGGGAAACTTGGCACGACGTAGAGCCACAAGGTTGACGCTCCTGAGAACCGAAGGGCCTCTCATAAGCATGTAAGGAGGAACGTCCTTATTAACACCGGAAAAACCCCCGATTATACAATAGTCACCGATCCTGCAGAATTGATGCACCACGACATTTCCGGATATAAAAGAATTATCCCCCACCTCGACATGGCCTGCCAGAAGCGCGCCGTTGGCGAGTATCACGTTGTTGCCCAGGTGGCAGTCATGTCCGACATGCGATACGGCCATAATATAACAAGCGTCTCCTACAGTTGTGGACTCGCCCTCTTTGGTAGATCGATGTATTGTGGCGTACTCTCTTATAACGGTTCTCTTGCCTATCTTGGTGAAGGTCCTGGTCTTCGCGTCGAAGGAGAGATCTTGCGGCAGATGCCCCACCACCGCGCCCATATGCACCTCGGCATTCTCGCCTATACGGGTCCCGGAGCAGATATGGGCATGCGGCCATATCTTTACCCCTTTTGATATCTCGACGTCATCCTCTATGATAGCATAGGGCCCTATCTCTACGGCCTCGGCTATCTTTGCCTTTTTACTTACTACCGCAAGCTCGCTTATATTCTTCATCTGCCCTTCCTGTGAAGTGAATCGAGTAATCTGTTTACCGCATCCGCTATCGGCTTTACATCGTCAGACTTTCTCAAATGTATCCTGTGCGAAAAATCATGGCTGTGCGTGATCTTGTTGAGTTCCTTCTCTATCCTCTGGAGAGGGCCGGCTATCCTGTGGGAAAGAACCGTTCCCCACCATATCAAGAGAAGGAATAAAGGCGGCAGCCCTATGGCAAGAAAAGCGTTTATCTTCTTCACCACCGGAAAGAGGTTATACGCTATAGACTCAGGGATGCCAAGCTGCTCGGCCATTACGGTGAATATAAGATAGTAGAGGCAGCCGATCGCAAAGAGTAGCGGGATAGCCATAGAGACGATCAGCAGCATCAGATACTTCAATTGAACTTGCCTGTTCGCTAATATCTTCTTCCTGCGAAAGAGTAAACTTAAAGGATTTAGTGGCATTATTTTGTCTCCTTATATCCGAGTTTGATCTCGTCATACATGGCGTCGGCACTAGTCTTAGTATGTTCCGTATTTGTCATGAAAGCAACCGCGCCAATATTGTACTCGGGGCTTCTACCAAAAGCTTTCTGATAATCGGCAGCTATATCGCGTTCTTCCTGGAACCACTTCTTATCTTGATTAGGCCCGCTCCTTGCAACTATGAGTTTTATATTCTTTGAATAAGGGCTGGTGCCTATCATACCGTCGGGCAGAGTTTCGCTCCATATGTATTCCAGCACCTTTGAATTAGTGAAGAAGGCAGCCGGGAATATCACGTAAACCCTTGCGGCGAAATCGTCTTCATTCTCGGTCTCGAGACTCTCCGCTATCTTCTTCTCCGGAAACTTACCCACATTCCATTTCCAGCTTATCACGGGCTCTTTCTTCTTCGCGTCAAGCTTGAGTTTATAGTATAAGGCCGAAGCTGTCTTATCGCTCGTCGCCCTTACATAAGATAGTGCCTCCCCCTTCTCTACCCTATATACAACCTTGCCTTTAAAGATCTTCTCCTCCCATTCTTTAAGCGCGTTCTCTTCAGAGAACGGGAAGTCTTTGACGGTCTCGGACTTCTGCAAGGCTCCAGGTGCGCGGACGTGAAAGACGTCATAACGGGCCAAGATGGTGGCTGTTACTATCGCGACGACTACAGTTATAAGTATCGATGATAAGCGTTTCTTCATATTGAGATTATAAGATATTCTATCAAATCACTGCCCGCAAAGCCACATAAAAAAGTAGGGCGGGTTTTAACCCGCCCTACTTTCATTAATCTAATCTGATTAGATTAATCAGATTACCTTAGAAGCTAACCTTTACTGACGCAACAACATCAGTCGCAACTTTCCTGGACGTACTCGTGTTAACGGCTGGATGCGTGGCAGCAAAAGCGCCATTGTCACTGATATTATATACCCCGCCCGGAGCAAAGAAACCCATGACGAGATTGAAACTCACGTCTTCCGTATAGTCCCAAGTCGCGCCAAGATCAACTTCTGTTCCGACATATCCTTTGGACTTCCCTAAGCTGGCAAGATACGCATACTGGTTCCAGAACATGTTCAAATTACCAGTCAGCTTTAAGCTATCCATCGGCTGTAAGCTACCGCTAAATATGAGCTGCATCTGGTTCTGGAATGATGCATCTGGGCTATTGTAATAGCGAGTTGGATCGAAAGGATACGCTGCGGAATAGTAGTATCTTCCGATAAACTCACGGATCAACGAGTCAGACTTTCCTCTGAACATCGGATCCCACCCGTGATACTGGCCGCTCGAGTGTCCCCCTTCGTCTTCGGGATTGTTGCCGGAATACCAAATAAACTCAACGCCCATCTTTGGCTTCCATGCCCACTTATCCGTGAAGTACCTGAATTCACCGCCGACATCGAGGGCGCCTGCTACCCTGCCTCTGTTGTTGCCCTGCATCGGATTCGCTACGTAGCTTCCGAACTGGCCTGCGAATTCTCCATACAACGTGACAATGTCTATCGGATCAAAGCTTCCCCTTAAACCGATAGTGTTAACATCATTAGCGCCGACGGACCTATCCCAATTATATGCTTTAACCTGCATATCTCTCTTGTAGAACCAATAACCTTCCGCTTCCCCCTTGTAAGCATCGAACTTGTAACCAACGTTCGCGCCCCAAAGGTCAACGCCATCATCGGCCTGTATCGAATTGCCCCATATCTTGGAGTAGATACCGGTCAATGTCCACGGATCGAAATCCAATACCGCCTTCACTGAATCAAACGCGTTTAACGCGGTGTATTCAGGCGCACTTATCGGACCTACTGATGCATACGGATTAACCAACCCGCCAAAAGCCATATTTCCATAATTGGACGCATAATTGACACGCTGATTTGCGCCAACAATGAAACCTTTACCAAACCATAGGTTCTGACGACCGATGCTGACTGTGAGCGGCGAGTAGATGAAGTTCTTTAGAGTTAAATAAGCTAACTCTAGATCTACCGCAAACTCATTGGGATTCTCAACATATGACGGACTGTGACCGAAACCACCTGAACCGATCGTGCTCATCTGTCCATGAGCGGTTTGGGTATATTCAGTAGATCTGGCAACATTCCAATCCCTCTGATTCAGCAACCTGATGCAGGTGGATACGTTATCTGTGAGATCGGCATCTATCTGCAATTCAGTGGTTGACATGAACCATTGAGAATTGGGCCTGTCTATGCCAATTCTTTCGTCTGCTGGTACGGCGGCGCCATTGGGATACAAGTATGCGGCCGATTGCTCATTTTGCGACGCAAAACTGTTGCCCGCGCCATAGTTATCTCTCCAGAAACCTCTTATGGCGAGATCTCCGCTTACTTTTACGTTCTGGGTCTCGGCATAGGCGCCCGTCGCTATAAGAGCGACCAATGCTACTACGCTCAAAACTCTTAAAAATTTCATTCTGCCTCCTTAAGTGTTTCGTTATCTATTTATGTATCGTATATCCAAAATGCGAGATTTTCACTCGCCGTATATATCATGACCTGCTTTTATCAATGGCGCCACGATGCGGTAACCTTGGGCTCGTCTATTTCATCCCCCCTTCTTTGCCAAGATTTAAGCTACCCGTCGACACCATTACACACACTCCTTACTACGACAAAAGTATACCATAAAGCTAACTTTTGTCAAGGGCTATTGACTTTTTTATTTCTAACTGTCTGTCTTTATTCGCGTTACGATATCTTCTGAATTGCGGTATATCTGACTTATTTCGTCCGCAGTTAATCCAAGCTCCGTTAAGAATTCCCTCGCCGCTACGGATGAAATAAGGTCATTTGGAGAATGTGAATCGTTGTCCAACACCATCTTAGCGTCAAACTTACTGGCGAGGCTTATGACATGGCTGTTTGTAGGGGCATGGCCCAGGCGCGTGGTGATCTCGAGATATGCTCCCTGCTTCGCGGCCAGTTTCGCATCGTCGTCTGTTATCTTCCCTGGATGAGCCAGGATATCGCAGCCGGCCTCTATGGCGCATCTGTTAGTTCCCGGTATAACCGGTTCTGCGATGGTTTCGCCATGGACCACCACTATCTTAGCGCCATTGTCACGGGCATACTTGACTAGTATCGGTATCTCTTTAAGTGGCGCGTGCGTAACCTCTACTCCGGGGATCACGAATATATCCCAGTCCTTATTTAAGACCTTCGATACCTTCACGATCCGCGGCAGGACGAAATCGATATTCGATGAGTCAACATGATCGGTGAGCGCAATGGCCGTGTAGCCTTTAACTTGAGCGCGTCTCACGAGCTCGCTCGGCAGCAATTCGCCATCCGAAAGTAATGTGTGCGTATGTAAGTCGATCATATGCAAATAATGTTACCATCAAGCATCCTGTGGGTCAAATAAAATCTGACTAACCCCTTGAGCGGAATACCCGGTGGCCGCCTTCCGCCTATATGCCAGCAGGCGTGGACCTTACGGGGCGTTGCCTTCGCGGACATAAATTGGATTAGGCATACCAATTTATTCGGAAAAATTTTGATGGCCGCCCAACCTGCAAACTATTTATAGCTTGAGCAGTTTGTTCGGCCTTTCTAGATTGCCATAATGTATCAAAATTTTTGACGCCGCTTCGGCAACAACCCCGTAAGTTCCCGCCTAAGGGTTGGGTTTAATCGAAGATCGTGCTTTACAAGAGGTGCTAGAAGTTGCTATAATCGTCTTCCGTTTATCGCCCCCGTAGCTCAGCTGGATAGAGCACAGGTTTCGCTTGTACGATTGTTATACCGAGACGCGGACCTGTGCCGGTAAGCTTCGAGGCGTTTGACAAAATTGAGTGCCCCCGTAGCTCAGATGGATAGAGCACAGGTTTCCTAAACCTGGTGTCGCCTGTTCGACTCAGGCCGGGGGCGCCACTCTTCTAGCAGTATTCGTCTTTAATGAGCGATGTGATCGGATAACCTTTAAGCTTATCGCGGCCCTTGAGAGGAACTAGCTCTATCACGAAAGCGATGCCCGCCACCACTCCACCCATCTTCTCAACAAGCCCCGTTACGGCTGAAACGGTTCCGCCCGTAGCCAGGAGATCGTCCACGATCAATACTCTTACGCCCTTGGGAAAAGCATCCTGATGTATCTCGAGAGTATCCTGGCCATATTCGAGATCGTAAGTTACGCTGTGCGTCTTGGCTGGGAGTTTACCTTTTTTTCTTACCGGCACAAGTCCCAGACCCATCTTATAAGCGATGGCCGCTCCAAAAATAAATCCTCTGGCCTCAACGCTCAAGATCACATCTATCTTCTTATCTTTGTATTCGTCCGCTATCATGTCAACCGCAGCCGCCAATGCTTTGGCATCCTGGAGCAGTGTTGTAATGTCTTTGAAGATTATCCCCTTTTTGGGGAAATCGGGAATATCACGGATATGTTTTTTTAGGTCTATCACTTAAGTCCTCCCGCGCCGGTCTTATACCTAAAAGCCCCTTCCTTCTCCTGCTGGACCATCATCTCGCGGATCTTGGTCATGGCGGCCGACTCTATCTGGCGCACTCTCTCCCTCGTTATCCCGAAATATTTGGCTGTATCTCTCAATGTATGCGGGACCCCGTCTTTTAAGCCAAAGCGCAGGCTCAAGATCTTGCGCTCGCGTTTCGACATCTTTTCTAGAAGTCCTTTGATCCTCTCCTGCATGAGGAAGTTGGAAAGTCCGTCCACCGCGGATATTATGCTCTCATCCTCTATCAGGTTCATGAACTCGGTCGTTCCCTCTTCGCCTATTGGAGCGTTGAGGCTCGAGATCCCGGTCATCATCTTGTGAAGCAACTTCACCCTCTTCATGGGAAGGCGCATCTTCTTCGATATCTCGGCAAGCCTTGGTTTTCTCTTCAACGCGCTCGTAAGGTGCTCTGTCGTCTTCTTGAAGCGCGACATCATCTCGGTGATGTATACAGGGATCCTTACGGTCTTGCCCTGGTTGGCTATGGAACGCGATATATACTGGCGTATCCACCATGCGGCGTAGGTGGAGAACCTGTAGCCTCTCTTGTGGTTGAATTTTTCAACAGCCTTCATGAGGCCCATATTGCCTTCCTCGATAAGATCGAGTATCGATACGCCCAACCCGGAATAACGCTTGGCTATATTGATGACGAGCCGGAGATTGGACTGGATCATTTTGGCTCGGGCCAATTTATCGCCTCTCTTTATCCTCTTGGCAAGATCCACCTCTTCTTCAGCCGTGAGAAGAGGCAGGTTCTTTATATCCTTCAAGTACGATCTTATCGGGTCCATAATTTTAGCCTTAGGTTTTAACCCTTAAGCTATAGGCTATATTTTCCACAGTTTACAGTTTAAAGCATACAGCTATTTCTTCTTTTCTTCCAACGCTGCCTGGGCAGCTGCCAGTCGAGCGATCGGAACTCTGAACGGAGAACAGCTAACGTAATTCATACCCACCCTGTGGCAGAACTTAACGCTGTCCGGATCTCCGCCATGCTCGCCGCATATGCCTACTTTCAAATCTTTGCGCACAGAGCGGCCGCGGTCTATGCCTATCTTTATCAGCTCACCTATCCCGTCCTGGTCTATGGTCTGGAACGGGTCGGCAGGCAGTATCTTTGCATTGATGTAATCGGGCAGGAAACTTCCGATATCGTCGCGGCTAAAACCAAAGCCCATCTGCGTGAGGTCGTTGGTGCCGAACGAGAAGAATTCGGCTGTCTTGGCCATCTCGGCTGCAGTCAACGCAGCGCGCGGTATCTCTATCATCGTCCCGTACATAAAGTCCAACTTCTTCAAACCAAACTTCGCAAGGACCTCTTTATACACTTTATCCACTATCACCTTCTGGTGATCGAGCTCCGCCTTAGCGCAGGTAACCGGCACCATTATCTCAGGCTTTGCTTTCCCACCGGCTTTTATGATCTCTGCGG
>CAYSSS010000011.1:0-35019 GCA_964433975.1 uncultured Planctomycetia bacterium | reverse complement strand
GATGGTGCGAGGGGGGGGATTTGAACCCCCAAGGGATAACCCACTAGCTCCTAAGGCTAGCGCGTATGCCAGTTCCGCCACCCTCGCTCAATTCTTCCTAACAGTCTATTCTCAATATAATCATGGCGCGCCTGGGGTGAATCGAACACCCAACCTACTGGTTCGAAGCCAGCCACTCTATCCAATTGAGCTACAGGCGCGTATATTTCTAACCGCCACCTCAATGCTCAATTGGATGCCTACTGCGTATCTATAACAAGGCGGGCTATCCAATTGAGCTACAGGCGCGTCAAAAAAATCTCACTGCGACCAACTTTTGGTAGGCCCTATAATACTACAAAATAGCTCACTCTTCAACACGCATATTAATAAACAAGAGCGCGAAGACCGCCACATTGATCAGTGCTACAGCAAAACAGGTTTTGGGTATTCCAAGAATGGGAATAAGAAATATGCCCGTTAATAGCGCCCCGAAGAATGAGCCAAAGAGGTCTATCCCGTAACTTAACCCTCCCACCCTGCCTACATCCGTCTTCTGGCCAAGCAAGACCTTGCTTGCAATGGCGAATTGGGCGCCTCCTATCAACCCGGCTATTGCGGAAAAGACCGGGAATAGGGGGTCCGGACAAAATCTTGAGAATATCACGCCTAATAATACGGAAAACAAGATGAAATCGCCCTGGATGGCGATGAGTAGCCCCCTATAGTAGTGCGCCCTTAAGGGCGCGTTACTATTGTGGGCAATTTTGACTACAAAGATAGCGCCCAGCGCCAGGCCTGACATAAAAGCTGTAAGAATAACGCCCAATTTATAGAACAAGTACCCGTACATCGTCTGAAATGTCAGCAGTATGAGCAGCTGAAAAGCCATGGAGCTGAAGCCGCCGGCCATCACCGCCGCGAGAGCGGTTCTCTTAAAGGACCTCCTGTACGCTGTAGATATGACCGCGAGCAGGATCATAAAGATACCTATTGAGCACCATATTACAGGTTCGGTGACAGATCTCAAGATCTTTGAAATGACCGAATCCCTGAAGAGCGTCGTCCAGAATATGAGGCCGTAATAATACGCGACTGGCCTCAAATCGTGATTTATCATCGCGCCTTCACTCTTCTTAATGATATTTTCGGAGTAAGCTATGCTTTGGGGTGAAAGTTTTGAGGAGAGATAGTAATCCCTCACATATTGAGTATCGAGCTCCCTGGCAAGCGTCCTCTCCTCCAGTTTTTTGTGATCGTAAGTCAGTACACCTGCCGAATCCGAAGCCAGGAAGTACGCCGTTTCACCCGGCATGACAAGGACTTCATTGAATATGGACCTCAAAGTGGCATATATGGATCTCAAGAATCCCGCCAAAGAGGCGCTTATATAGCTTTCACTCGATGTAAGCCCGAAAGAGACGATGCCGCCGGGAGAGAGCGCCTTCTTGACCTCACTGAAAAATTCTGACGTGTAGTATCTATTATGCTCCGCCGTGTAGGGATCGCCGGCGTGAACTATGACACAGTCGTATTTATCTTTAGTCTTCTTGACAAAAAATCTTCCGTCAACGTTTTTTATCGAGACCCGGGGATCTTTGAGCGCTCTGTAATAACTTTCTGGTAGGTTTCTTTCGGAGATCTCTATTATGGACGGGTCCAGCTCAACGTAATCCAGCTTATCAACAGGGTGCTTCAGTATCTCTTCCGCGAGCCCGCCGACGCCTCCGCCGATCAAAAGCACCTTCTTTGGGTCACGGTGTTCCAAAAGCGCCAGATGCACCGCCTCTTCCGAGCTGGGCTTGTCCGGTATCGTATAGAGACGCAGCCCGTTATTGAATAATGAGTAGTCTTCCCCTCTCTTAGCTATCAGGATATTCCCGTAAACCGAGTTCTTGGCATCCAGGACCTCGTATCCTGGCCACTGTTTCTCAAGCGAATAACGTTCTATCGATTTTAGCCCGCCAAAAGACCATAGTGCGATAACCACAACCAGAAGGAATAAGCTGACTGACCGTGAAACGACATAAGATCTGCGGCTCAATAAAAATGCCGCGAAGAAATTAAGACAGGCAAATACGGCGGCTATGTAGAGCGCATCGAATAATTTAATAAGTATAAAACTCGTGACGATCCCGCCTATCATTGAGCCTATGGCTTCGAGAATATAGACAGAGCCTATTGCTTGCGCGCCCTCGATCTGCCCGGAGGCGTATATCCTGCAGCCAAGCGAGAACATAAAACCCATCAATATGCAGATCGGAGAGAGGATAACAAAACTCGCCGCTACCATGGGAAATAACCCGATGACCTCGCCTGGATTGACACTGAGAAATACTTTAATGAACTTTACCGCTACTATCCCCGCTATAAGTAGCACCCCCAGAATCACCTGGCATAGCGCAAATAACGATATGTTATTGCGAGGCCGCAATGACGGCCTATCCGCGAATCTTCCAAATACGGCACTGCCGAATGCCCCGCTGAGAAGCCAGCCGGCAAGAATAAAACTTATCGATAGCTCGTTCCCGTAAAATATGACCAGTAGCTCCCGCATATAGATTATCTGCGAGGCCATAGCCGTGAACCCTGTCAGTATTATCGAAAGCGTTATGGTTTTTTTCATCTTCATGTAGAGTTATCCATGATAGTAGGGGAGGTTTAGATCTCCACTACATTGTCGATAACTTGCTCATTATCAGTCCCATCCCCAGCGCTAATAGTAATAGCGCGCAGATGATCCTGAATACCTTGTTAGCCGTTTTTGATCTTACGAATACCGCCGGGATGCGCGTCAAAATACCCGCGACCACACCTATGGTGATCAGCCCGGAGAGGAACGTCCCAAGTCCAAAAAAGAGCGTATAAAATACTCCGTCGAGCATCCCCCTGGACATGAGAGTTATGTCAAAAAGGAGCGCCAGTAGCGGGGCGCACGGGCTTATTCCTATAAGAAAACCGAAAACGAATATGCCGCCGAAATTCATAGTCTTGGCGCGAGCGGTCAAAGATCCGCATTCATAGCCGCTTTTGCCAGTTAACAGGATGACCGCAAAGAGGATAGTCACCGCACCGGCGAGCGGTTGAAGATACGAGGACAGGGAGAGGTCAGCGAATTTTTTTAAAAGGGCCCCTGAGAGCCCGGCCAATCCCCCTAATAGCAGATAGGCGAGCAGCCTGCCGCAAAGGAACGTGAATATATCTTTAAAGACAGCTGGCTGGTTTTTTTGGCTTCCGGCTATGTAGGTGATGAGAACTGGCGCGCAGGTCAGGAAGCACGGCCCGGCGAGTCCAAAGCTGAAACCGATCCCGAAGATCTGCAGATAAGTGACGAGAGTGCTGGTCATACCTTATTTAGGGCTCCATATTCCGGATACCGGACCGCCGCAAAATTTACATTTGCCGTCCTTTATATTATTCTCCGTTATACGGTAACCGACCCTGCCTATTACGAGCCGTTTACATCGCGGGCAATAAGTATCTTCACCGGCGTGTCCGGGAACATTCCCTATATAGACATAATTGAGCCCTACATCTTTGGCTATTCTGTAGGCCTCTTCCAATTTCGAAACGGGCGTGGGGGGCAGGTTCTGCAACTTAAAAGAAGGCATGAACCTCGAAAAGTGTAACGGTGTATCCTCACCCAGGTTCTTTCTTATCCACTCACACATCTTTTTTATCTCTTCGGGGTCGTCGTTTAAGCCCGGTATTATCAGATTTGTGATCTCCAGCCATACCCCTTCGGCCTTTACGGTCTTGAGCGTATCCAATACCGGCTCGAGGGATGCGAAGGCCCCCATCTTCTGATAAAATTCTTCATTGAACCCCTTCAGGTCCACATTAACGGCATCCATATATTTTAGCAGCTCTTTAAGCGGTTCCTGATTTATATAGCCGCATGTGTGCATGCCGTTCTTTAATCCTTTGAGCCTGGCGAGTTTCGATATGTCCAGCATATATTCATAAAATACGGTGGGCTCGGTGTAGGTATATACTATGAAGGGGCAGTCATTCTTTATAGCTTCGGATACCACCGTTTCCGGCGGCATGTCGTAGGCGGCTACTTCGTCGGGTCTAGACTGAGAGATCTGCCAGTTCTGGCAGAAGAGGCAGCGCATGTTGCAGCCCGCTACGGCTATGGAGAACGCGTTCTCGCCCGGCAGTACGTTAAAGAAAGGTTTCTTCTCTATGGGGTCGATATGGACCGCTACAGGATTGCCGTAGCCGAGAGTGTAGAGTATCCCGTCTTTATTCACCCGGACGGTACAGAGCCCTCTCTGCCCGTTTGTTATAACGCATTTACGCGGGCATAGGACGCACTGGACTATTCCATCCTTGACCTTATTCCAGTAACTTGCGACTCTCGGGACCGGTTTGTCGGCGTAGGAAAAAGAGGCCGGAATGGCGAGTATAAGAAATAAGACCGTGGAGGCTGATATAAGTTTACGCATAATATCAATTTTTTCGTCAAATCTTTACGCCTGTCCGATGTTAAACTCCTCACCGTCCAGTCTCTTAAAGGCGTGCCCCTCGGAATCGCAGGGGTTGCAAAAGCCGTAATCATGGCACAGGAAGAAGTCCTGCGGCATGACTATACGCAGGTCTTTATCCAATAGATTGCCGAATTTATCTTTGTGGCCCGTATAAAGCTTATAGTGGCAGTTATATATATCCCCGTTCGGGGCAAATAAGACCTTCTTCATGCGGCAGTATACGTCTTTTTTGCCGGACTGGCCGAACCCCTCCCTGTAAGCCTTGTAATTTCTGATGCCATCCTCCTGTTCGCATACTACATCGTAAGCGTTTTCTACAGGGTAGAGATCATCTTTATACCTTCCGAAAAATCTTTGAAGTTTTACTATCTTGTGTATCTTTAACAATCTCTTCTTATACTCTTCTATCTCTTTCATGTGAGCCGGATGCGCAACAAGAAATATACTGTGTACGAAAAATCCCGCCCTCTTCATCTTATTCACATTTTCTATGAATTTATCCATATCCGCGTACATGAAATGATACGAGGCGTTGAATTTAAGATTGCGCCTTCGCCTGATATGTTTTAAAAAACTTATATCCTTATCGAAAAATGGCGAGGTGAAGTTCGAGGTAACGGTTATCTTCCAATCTTTATCGAGGTTATTGAGAATATATACGAAGTCGGGATGCAGCGATGGCTCGCCGCCCGTGATAGATATCTTCTTTCTCTTTGGCGCCCTCAGGAACCTTTTTTTGGTTCTTCCCGCAATGCTATTCAGGGCGTCAACCCACCCCTTACCCGGGATAAGCGGGTAATGCGAGATCGCCTGGCCGGGAAGCGTTATCTTCTGCACGCAATATTCGCACGGCAGGCTGCAGCTTAAGTTAAGGAAGGCCCCGAAGTAATAATCGAACGGCGCCTCGATCACTCTTTTATGTTCAGTCATATCAGGTATTATAGGCGTAGCGGCCCCTTATATCAAGAATTTTTGACCTGCTCCCCGATTCCCCGCTTCTAACCTGATTAGAAACATCAGATTAGAAGCTTCTGGACTTATGATTCAATTTTGCTATAATGTGTGCCGTATATGAAGAGAGACCCGCTTTACGCCTTGAAGGCGCCGCTACGCTGGATACGCCGATTGTATGACTGGACGCTCCATTGGGCCAGGACGAAACAGGCTCCATACGCTCTCTTTTTAATAGCTTTTATCGAAAGCTCCTTCTTCCCCGTACCGCCTGACGTGCTACTCATAGCGATGGTCGTGGCCCACAGGAAAAATTGGATACGCAATGCCGCGATATGCACGCTTGGATCGGTCTCGGGGGCCTTCTTAGGGTACTTTATAGGGTGGAGCCTATTTGAGACGGTCGGAAAGTTTATAGTCCAGACGTATCATCTGGAAGCCGTCGTAAGGATGCTTGGAGAGAAATACGCTCAAAACGCCTTCGTTGTGATATTCACCGCCGCATTCACCCCGATACCCTATAAGGCCATCACAATCACAGCCGGGCTATTCAAGATCCCGCTGGCGACGCTTGTGATAGCTTCCATTATCGGGCGTTCCGGCAGGTTCTTCCTTGTAGCGGGCGCTCTTCGCGTATTCGGCAAGAAGATATCGGATTCTATCGAGAAATACTTCGATATATTTTCAATCGCCTTCATCATTCTGCTCGCCGGCGGGTTCTTCGCCCTGAAGTATTTCATGAAGTAACGGGTCACTTCCCGCTCGCCAGCTGAATAACCACGCCCGCGATGACGCTTATCCCGATCAGAAGGCCTATTATGGAAACTGTGTCTTTTATATCTTTGTTCTCTTTCACGAGCACAAGCATCCCCAGTCCCGCTCCGGCGCAGAGTCCCGCTACCATCGAACCAAAGCTGATGGCGCCCTTGGCAAATAGCCCTGCCAGGAGAACCGAGGCAAAGCAGTTCGGTATGAGCCCTATTATCGAGGTAAGGAAGGGCTGCAACAGGGTGCCGTTCAAAAGAAGCCTTTCGATCCTGCTCTCGCCTATCAGATATACTGCATAATTCAGGGCGGCTGACAGAACAAAGAGGAATAGAAATATTTTAACCGTATGACGCAAAGGATGTATGAGCAGGGACTCCATCTTCGAGCGCGCTTTATCTACCCCGTGGGAGCAGCATCCTGCATGACCCATTACGGCATCTTCGCAAGCGTCGTTTATGGAGAGCGTCTTCTTCAGTTTTGAGATCTTCATGGAATGTAGCACAAGATCCACCGTCATCCCCGCCGATATCGCAATGGCCACCTTGATTATTATAAGCGTTCCGACCAGATGGGCCAGTCCGGGCACCGACAAAAGTATCGGTACGGCCTCATCCGAGGTCGATAAAAATACCGCCAGCAATGTGCCGACGGTTATTACTCTCTTTACGTATAGAGCGGACGCAACGACCGAAAATCCGCATTGCGGTATACAGCCGAATAGAGCTCCGAATACCGGCCCGAATTTATGAAAATGCGCCAGGAAAGAAATCATGCGGTCGCCGTAGCGGTATTCAAGAAATGAGACAAAAAAATAGACCGCCGCCAGTAATGGCAGCAGTCTTACCGTGTCCGTGAAAGCATCGCTTAATAAGTACATTTTACGCTTTTTTAGACCTGCCCGCGGCGCGGGTCGGGCTGCGCCAGCCAGGTCATATTACAATTATGCTTTATCCAATCCTTGATAGTAAAATGGCCTATAAAACGGAACATGGCGTTCCTGAAGTGCAGCTGAATAAGCGAGGCGAATGCCCTGCGTAGAGAATAGAACTTTATATATGCCTTGAGGGCGTTTGTCTGCAGATCTTTTGCCGAGAGTAATTTAGGGTTAAATACGACATGCTGACCGTCGTAGAGGCTCCAGTCTTTCGTGAATATCCTATTCTGCGCATCGAGGGATTCATATACCCTCGTGCCCGGAAACGGGGTAAGTATCGCCATCTGTATGGTGTCTATCTTGTGCTTTATGGTGAACTTGAGGGTCTCCCATATGGCGCTCTTGCCGTCATCTTCTCCCCCCAGGATAAACATGCCGTGGATCTTTATCTTCCTCCTGTGAAAGGAACGGATAGCGCTCACTATCTCGTCAGGGGTCTGCCTTTTCTGGTAGGCCTGTAACGTCACGGGATTTATAGACTCGAATCCGATGCAGACGGCCTTGCACCCTGCGTCGGCCATGAGCCTTAAGAGCCCTTTATCTTTTGCGGCATCACAGCGCACCTGGCAGTTCCAGTGATTCATCTTATTTTTTAAAAGGAGCTCCAGAAGGAGCCGTGTGCGTTTCGGATCGGCCGTGAAATTGTCGTCAACAAAAAAGAACGACCTCGTACGCCTGGACTTCATCTCTTTGATGATATTCTCAGCGCTGCGAAAACGGTATTTACGTCCGAAGATCTTGGTGACCGAGCAGAAACTGCAGTCAAACGGGCATCCTCTTGACGTGGAGATCGGCATGGTTAGGAACGAGGGCCAAAAACCCTTAACCAACGTAAAGTCGGGGTTGGGCAGGGTATCCAGGTCCTCTACCGGCGTGCCGTAAACGACGGGCTCAGTTCTTCTGCCTTCGACTACATCTACAATAAGATTATCGGCCTCTCCCACCACGACCTGTCTGCAGAACGGAAGCGCTTCATCCGGAAGCAGGCTCGCGTGAACGCCGCCGATGATCACCTTCTCTTTGGGAAATTGCCTGGCTATCTCATAACCCCGCTTGGCTGTCGAGGTTAAAATGGAGATACCGATGATATCCGCGCCGAGTTTAGAATAGTCGGGCCTATGAATATCTTCGTTGTAGATCTCGACCTCATGCCCCCTATTTTTTAAGATGGTCCCCAGATATACAGGGCCCAACAGAGGCATGGACGACTTGCTGTAGACGTTACCTTCTGAAGCGGTTGGCTCTATGAGGACTATCTTCATCTAGCGCCTTAAGAGAGGCGCGGAGGAGATCTGCATCATGGTGAGCTGCTGATGGACGTGGCAGTAGGTCTCAGGATTGTATATGCTCAAAATATGTCCGCAGCCTGAAAATTTGCAGACCCTGCGCTTCTTGTTCGTCTTTATCTTACCTTTATAGACCATTTGCTACCCCCTTGGATGCATTATACTCCCACCGCTTACATTTGTCCACCGGTATCTCTTTATCTTGAGGTTTAATGTTTATAAGGGTATAATGATGGCCTCGGGATTTACCCGGGGTAAAAGGGAGGGTCTATTGGCAAGAGATAACTATTCCTATAAGAAGTATGCCAGGGAGCTGGCCAAGAAGAAGAAGAAAGAAGAGAAGCTGCAGCGTAAGCTCGACAAGAAGAACGCCGATTCCGCCGGGGAGCCGACAATAGCCCCCGAATCAGCGGAGGGCGCTAAGGGCCCGCTTTAATATCCTTGCCGAAATCGAATACCTCTTTTTCAAAACGTATCTTTACGGGCACCCCTTCGAAATCGTAAATCTTCCTGAAGAAGTTTTCAACGAATCTCTTTAAATTTTCACTTATGCCCTTCGGATTCTTGACACCAAAAATAAATCCCGGCGGCGAAACCGCCTCCTGCACGAGGAACTTAAATTTTATCCTCTTACTGCTTATCTCGGTAGCGTTATTCAATGTTTTCAGGATATCCGAAAGCTTATCGGCTCTAATTACGGTCTTGGACTTCTCGCACGCCGACCATATAACGTCAAGGCTCGCCCTGACGTTGCTTCCCGTCTTGCACGACATGAATACGACCGGGAGATATTTTATGGCGCTCATGTTCATCACGAGCCTCTCTTTGTATTTTGAAGTCTCAACCCCCTTCACGAGATCCCATTTATTTACCGCCACGACAAGCGCCTTGCCCTCGCCCAGGCAGAGGTCTATTATCCGCACGCTGTCTTTCGTCAACCCCTCAAATCCGTCGATAAGGACTATCGCGACATCGCAACGTTTTATCGCTTCCATAGAGCGCACGCTCCCATAGAAGTCCGACGCCTCGTTTATCTTGGCGTTATGCCTTATCCCTGCTGTATCTATTAATATGTAGTCCCTCTCTTTATATTCAAAATCGATGTCGATGGCATCCCTTGTGGTTCCGGCGACAGAATGAACGATCGCCCTATCCTCGCTCAGTATGGAGTTCAGGTATGAAGACTTGCCGACGTTCGGGCGCCCGATTATGGCGACCTTAACAGATCTCTCCTTGTCATGGGCATCGCTGTGCTCTATTCCCTTTGCCAGGTCATTACACAATTTCTCGATGCCCCTGCCGTGCATCGCCGAAACGGCATAAGGATCACCCAGGCCGAGAGAGAAAAATTCCATCGCCTTGACCTCGTCAGAGTCGCGATCTATCTTATTCACCGCAAGATAGACCTTCTTCGAACTCTTTCTGAGCATCGACGAAAGTTCCCTGTCCTGCGGCACTATGCCGGCGATGCCGTCGGTAACAAATAATATGATATCGGCCTCTTCTACCCCGGTGCGGATCTGCTTCAAGACTAGCTCTGCCATATCTCCGGGAGCGGCCGTCTCGAATCCTGCCGTATCGATAATTGTGAAGTTCTTCCCTTTCCACCTGATCTGAGCATGGAGCCTGTCGCGCGTGGTGCCCGAGCGAGGCTCCACTATCGACTGTCTCGATCCGACGATCCTGTTAAAAAGGGACGATTTACCGACGTTGGGCCTGCCGACTATAGCTACCTTAAACGATTTGGTCTTATTCATACCAAATTATCTTACCATAGTCCCGTCCATAGAGCCATTTAATAGATTCAAAATATTTTGCAAATAGTTGTGGCTAATTGCCTGAAATAGCGGTATAATGCTGCGCGATAGTAAATGTAGCTGGGAATCATAAACCTTGAGGTTTTTTCCTTTAGCTGTTATTTGCTATTAGTTCCAATGGAAGGAGGTAGCAAGCAATGGTAAAAGGAAAAGTGAAATGGTTCAACGATGCTAAAGGATATGGCTTCATCACTCCTGATGACGGCAAGGATGTGTTTGTGCATCACAGCGTTATTCAGGGTGATGGTTTTAAGTCTTTGAAGGAAGGCGAGGAAGTGGAGTTCGATATCACGCAGGGACCTAAAGGCGAACAGGCCACGAACGTAAAGAAGCTGTAAAGAGTAGAGTTGTAATACAAGACAAGAGACCCGGCATCAAGCCGGGTCTCTTGCTTTATGGGGACGTTTTCCGTAACACTATTTAACCCTTATAATTCCGGATGCCTCGATCATACCAGCATAGCTTCCACCGAAGACAATATACGGGCGATCGACTTTTTACTGTTTGAAATATAGCAGCCGGCTATGTCAAAATGCCCTCCGCCCATGTACTCTTCAGCGATCTCCCCTATATTGATATCGCCCTTGGACCTCAAACCCACTCTTAATACATTTTTATTCTTTTCCCTGAAGAGCACGGCGACCTCAACGCCTTTCATGGAGTTCATTTCATTCGCAATGGCATCGGCGTCATAGTCCTTGCCGTTGACCTTGTTAAGATCTTTCCTGGTCAGCACGGACCATATGATCCTTCCTTCTTTTAGAAACTTTGCCCTCAAGAGACAGATGGCCGCCAGGATCATGGCTTCTTTTGTCTTAGGCCCATAGATCTTATCGACCAGCCTGGAAAAACTCAAGCCCGTCTTTAGCAGATCGGCGCACATCGCGAATATGAACGGCCTGACATTAGGCAGTTTAAATAGGTTCGTTTCCACTATTATAGACGTAAGAAGATTTTCCGCTATATCGCTGTTTATCTTAATCTTCAGTTTTTTCAAAAGCATATAGACCAGCTCACCTACCGCGGTTGCCTCATAGTCTACAAACTGCTTATCTCCAAAAGGTCTCCTGAATTCATGATGGTCGATCTCGAGTATCGATCTTGCTCTTTTGAATACCGGAATATTCTTGTCCAGTAGATCCATGATACTGCAGTCGATGGCTATCGCCAGATCTACCGGCTTATTAGTCGTCTTGACCATCCGGTCCGCGCTGGGTAGAGACCTGTAATGTAAAGGAACATCGTCCTGGCAAAGCATGTACACTTTCTTGCCCAGGCCTTCCAGCGCAAGGCCAAGCGCCAGGATGGATCCTATGGAATCCCCGTCCGGGTTCGCGTGGCCGGATATGGCGACGGTTCGCGCTTTTAATATGCCGGGTAGAATATCTTTTAAGCTATGGGGCGCTTGATTCATTGGGCCTCTTCTTTTCCACCTCGATGACCGCTTTTAATTCCGGACTCTTATCCTGGGAAAATCGTATATCAGGCGAGGCCACGATCTTGGACGTCAAAGTCGTCGTCTCTGTTATCGACGCCAGGTCTATGGGCTCGGTCTCAAGACTTATCTTATCCCTGGCAAGCGTACTTGGCACCATGACGGAAACTGACTTGGGCTCTACCCTCATATTTAGTATCACAACGCCAGAGAGAGGCTTCCCCTCGGTCTTTAGTTCGACATCTACGGTAACGGGTATGAGCTTATAAGAGTGAAAGGCTATCTGCGCGGGTTCTATATTGATGACTGAGAGGCCGTGGGAATTCCTCACCAGCTCCTTGGAAAGCGTTATCTTGTTCTCTCCTTCCTTGATGTCGGCCATATCCAGGGAGACCTTCAACTCCTTCATCTTAAGAAGATCGAACTCCTGCTCGTTCCCGCCGAGCGTCACATTCACCTCTTTTGCCTTCGGCTCATCGATGATCCTGTCGGTAGCAAGGTTGCGGTATTCTATCGGGACAACAAAATCCCTTTGAATGTTTTCTATGCGGTGACCAAAAGTGGCCCACAGGCCACAGGCAATGACTATGGCAAATAATTTTTCCGGGAGATGGTCGGTTAAAGAGCGCCTAAGCCCCGCGCCTTTTCTTTCGGGGAACTTCTTCCGGTAGAAATCCTGTATCGTATGATTAAGATGAGCGGCATCTTTTAAAGTCTTGAATTTACCTTCCTCAGCAACCGAGATCGTCCCCTCCTCCTCTGAAACCACGATCGACAGGGCGTCTGTCCGCTCAGTCATGCCCAGGCCCGCGGCATGGCGCGTACCTAAACGCCCGACCTCTTTAATATTTGTGGAGAGCGGAAGGTGGCAGCCCAGCTTTGTTAATCGGGCGCCGTCAACGATCACCGCGCCGTCATGACTGGGCACGTGATGGTCAAAGATGCTCTCCAGAAGGACCTGGCTTATCAACCCATCGACCAAAACGCCTGCCTCAAGGTGACGATCGAGCGGGTCGGTGCCTTTAATGACGATCAGCGCACCTATCTTCTTACGGGAGAGATTCGCAAGAGCGCTGCTCAAGACCTCTATATCGTGGGTAAAAGACGTCACCGTCTTGTGCTTGCGAGTCACGCCAAAGATGGCTATCCTTTCAAAAAAGTGACGAAGATCATCCTGGAAGATGATAACTATTGTGATAAGTGCGACCGCAAAAAACGCCTGCAAGACCACTGTCGTCAGATAAAATCCGAATAGACGCGCCAGTATATAGAGCGCGCCCATCATTATGATACCTATGAATATGAACCTCACCCTGGACTTTTTGAGCCAGACAAGTATGAGGAAGATAAATACGGCGATTATGCCGATGTCGACGATATCTATCACTCTTATGCGCTGAAAAAATGTAGTGATATTATTTATCATATTCACCCCTGCCGGTTCGTTCTACAAATAGATCATGTCTTCAGAATGATACAACGAAAGGAATAAAAGCATATAGTTCTTAAGATGGCGCGTAAGTAAAAAATTATTCTTTATGTGCTCGTGCCCGTTCCTGCCGAGCTTTTCGGCGTAAGCGGGGCTGTTCAAAAGCTGCTTTACGGCGAACGCCCCGCCGTCTATGGACCGGCATAGCAGTCCGGAATATTTATGAGTAACCTGTAAGGGAATGCCTCCGGCGTACGAAGCGACGACCGGCTTCGCCTTCCAGAGCGCCTCGGAGACCGTAAGGCCAAAACCTTCCTTGATGGATTTTTGGACGATAACTGTGGACGCTCTCTGAAGGGCGTTCACCTCTATATCGTTTTGGGGCAGGAGGAGTATATGTATGTCCGGGTCTTTCCCGGCGCGCTCTTTCGTCTCCTCAAGAACCTTTACCCCTTCGGGGTCATCGGTCGCGCCACCTCCGGCCAGTATAAGCTGACAGTCTATATATTTCTTTACCTTCTTATACATTTCAATGACCCCGACCGGGTCTTTAAGACGGTCAAAGCGCGAGATCTGCGTCACTATCGGCTTATCCTGAACGATGCCGTATTTTTCCAGCACGCCGTCAACAACATCGGGCGGCAGCTCTTTATTCTTGTCGCTCAAAGGATCTATGGAAGGCGATATCAAGAATTGACGGATGGGCAATTCCCTGGAAAACGATGGGGCGGAGAAGACGGAAGAGTCGTATTTGATAATAAAATCGTACAAAAATTTCCATACGGCCTTGTCCGGCGCCGACACATCTATGTGGCACCGCCATATCCATTTATTGTCATGCTTCTTCTCCACCATGGCTATCGGCTGGGGGTCATGGATAAAGACTATATCTCCGTATATGTTTAATTCCTCTATATTTTTACGGCTCGTCTCCATGAAGATCTCATAATCATCTTTACCGATCTCCTCCTTTTTGCCGTGCAGGGCGTTATGAAATTTTTTGGTGACCTCGAAGAATTGCGCCCCGCCTTTTATCACGTCCCACGCGGTATTGACGCCCAGCTCCTTTAAGAGCGGCACCATCCTGTTAAGTATCTCGGCAACGCCTCCTCCCATAGCGGTAGAATTTATATGCTGGACCGTCTTCCCTTCCAGCCTCTGGGCAAGAAGCCGCAGGTCATCCATGACGGGCTGGCCTACTACAGGAATATAATCTTCTATCTTTGACATATCAAGCCCCGCATCTTTTTTTAACCATCCTGACAAGCTTATTGCGCAGGTCCTCTATCGTATGTGTATACGGGTCGAGCTTGGCAATATCATCCGCCAGCTTCTTGTCCCCGAGCGAGGTTTCTATCCAATATGAAAAATCGTTTGTACCCCTCTTGAGCCTTAAACGCGCCTCGAACATGTGAAAATAAATTGAGTCCGCCGAGATAGCCTCCAAGATGCCGACAAACTCCGCCAGGTCATTGGCGACATGCTGAAGGGGAAATACAAAACTGATGGATTTTATAAAATAAAATTCCTCGCCGTGCCGGGCAGATCTTCCCACGGCGCTTTTACTCTCCTGTAAATAATCCTCGATGGTGGAGACTATCTTCTCTCTCAGGTCCGCAATGTTCGAAAATTGTATGGTATCGATACTGGCGAGCATCTCCCCAAGATCGTCTTCACCGAGCGCCTCGCTTACCCAATAGGCGAAATCATTGGGAGGTTCCGGAGAAAGGTACAAGTGCTGTTGTAAAAACCTGTGAGTGTGGTGGTAGATGCAGGCTTCCGGGACTTCCCTTATCCGCTCAAGCAGCTCTGCGAGGCTGGCCGCCCTCAGTCCTGTCAGCTCCGATAGGTGAAGCCTCGTATAAAATCTAAAAGGCTGAATCGCTTTTTTTATCTCTTTTTCCGCCATCGGGCACCCTGCGTTATATTCTCCAATATGTCTCTTAAAAACCTTGCAACTTCTGACGTATCTTTTAAATAAAACCGCGCTTTCGTCTTCCCGGGCCTGCCTACGAATATTGTTATGCCTCTATCTTTCAATGATTCGAAAGCATCCTCATCAGTAGTATCATCGCCGATGTAAAGAGGAAGGACCTTCCCCCTCTTATCTTGTATTATATCCGATCTCTGCCCTAAAAGCCACAGTACAACTTTTCCCTTATTCCAGGATACCGGCGGCCTCACCTCCAGTATCATCTTCCCGGATGTGGTCCGGACATCCTTCTTGAATAGATACGGAAAGAGCGTGTCATAGAACTCATTCTTGACGGCGGCTTTGCCTTTCTTATCCGCCAGTCTGTAATGCACGCTCAGCGAAAAACCCTTGTCTTCTATGAGCGTTCCCTTTATCGGGCCGAGCCTCTTCTTCAGCTTGGCCTTAATTTCATCGAGAGTTTTTCTGTACCGCAGCGAAACAGGGCTTTTAAATCTTATTTTCGGGCCTCTGATCTCAAACCCGTGGTTTCCGACATAGACGATCCCTTTAATGCCTACGCGCGCGGAAAGATCTTTCAACGCCCGGCCGCTTACAACGGCGATCCTGCAATCGGGCGTTCTTGACAATCGCCGCAAGAGGTCTTTTGTAGATCTCGGGATGGCGGCCTCGCCCGGCACCCGGACAATCGGCGCCAAAGTGCCGTCATAATCAAGGAGCAAATATATAAGCCTGCCTTTTAAGGCTTTTTTGATACTTCCCAAGCGCGAAAACAGGTACGCTGTTTTCTTCACAAGCCTGTCACTTTCAAGGCCTTTTTATCGTGGTCAGGTCCGTTATTATGCTGCCCGCCCATTTGTAAATATTATTGTCGGTGATTATCTTTCTCATATTCTCCATGCGCCTCTTTCTTTCCGGTTCGGGCATATTTACAGCCAGCTTTATACTGTCCGCGAATTCCTCTATCGAGTAGGGATTGATCTGGATAGCGTCTGTTAACTCTCTTGCCGCTCCCGTAAACCGGCTCAATATAAGGCAGCCATTTAAATCAGTCTTCGCGGCGACATACTCTTTGGCGACAAGATTCATCCCGTCGTGAAGCGAGCTCACTATACAGATATCGGCGATCTTGTAGAACGGCTTTATCTCTTCGGGCGAAAAATGACGCTTCAGGTATATAATGGGCTTCCACTCATCGCTCATATGTTTCCAGTTGATCTTCTCCGCCAACTCATCAAGCTCTCCCATGAGATCGTGATATCTTTTTATGTGTGTCCTGCTGGGAGCTCCCAATTGTATAAATACGAATTTGCCTTTATACTCCGGATACTTTTCAAGAAAACGGCCCACCGCGATCATGCGCTCCGCCATTCCTTTTGTATAATCTATCCTGTCCACGCCGAAAGCAACGATCTTCCCGTCCAGCTCAAATTCCCTGCGGATCCGGGCGATATCTTCTTCTTCGTCCCTGCCAACGCTTGAGTTTATTCCGATATCGACGCTGATCGGGAATGACCGCACCAGAGTCTCTTTGCCTGAACGGACTATGCTGAATTTTTCGGTGTCGATACGGCACTCCAGGAGCCGGTTGACGGTATCAATGAAATTATTGCAGTGATACTGGACGTGAAACCCGATCAGATCGCAGCCCAGTATGCCGTCAAGGATCTCCGCCTGATAGGGACATATTGCAAAGACTTCGGGATTCGGCCACGGTATGTGCCAGAAGAGAGCGATAGTTGCGTCGGGCCTCTTCTCTTTTATCATCTGAGGCAAGAGGGTAAAATGATAGTCCTGAATAAAGATGAACGGATCCTTCGCCGGGAGTATCTCCAGTATATTATCGGCGAATTTCTGATTGACTTTCCTGTAGGTCTGCCAATCGGACTCTCTGAATATCGGTCTCGTATAGGTTATGTGGCACAACGGCCAAAGGCCTTCGTTTGAAAATCCATAATAATACCCGTCTTCCTCGTCCTTAGTCAGCCAGACCCTCTTTAAGATATAACGGTCTTCTCCGGGAGGGACACCAAGCTGATTTTTGGAGTTGACGAATTTTCTGTCGGCGTTGGCGCCTCCATGGGCGATCCATGTTCCGCCGCAAGCGCGCATTATCGGATCGAGCGCTGTTACGACACCGCTGGCCGGACGAACGCACTGGGGTTTGCCGGTAACCTCATTCACGATATGCATGTAAGGCTCCCTGTTGGATACGATGAAGAGAGCGTTTTCACCCAGCTTCGACCTCACCACATCCCTTAATTTCGCATCGGTCCAGAGGTCATCTTTTTGTATCCGCTCAGTAGCCTCTTCGCTCGCGGCCTTCCGCGCAACTCTTATACTGAGCGCGGCCTGCTCCACTTCGCTGGCCAGCTTACCAAACTCCCCCTTCTCTTTGATGGGATGAATAGTATCTATTTCACCCTTCTGGAACCGCCTGAACCACTCGGTAAGCTGTTCCACCGGAGCCATAAATATCTGTCTCTGCGCGAAAAGCGAGATCAGCACTATAAGTATGACGAGCGTTATCAGGACCGTACTCAACCGCTTCCATAGTTCGGTCATCTGTATAAAGACGTACGATGTATCGTATAGGACTTCTTCCGCTCCTATAGTATTTCCTTCTTCATCCACGATAGGCAAGACATAGCTGTAAACGCTGTAATCTTTGAATTTTTCTATCTCCCCGCGCATAGCTTTACCGGCGATGACGTCTTTTATGTAAGGCTTGGGCCTCTCCTTCCACCCTGAGAACCTGTCCGTGATAGCTATTACATCGCCTTCCTTATTGTAAATAACACAACCTTGAGACCTCTCCCTCTTCTGGAATTTTTCAACTAGCCATTTTGCGTCCCGCGTGTTGTTATTCATTAAAGCGTGTCGAACGGACATCTCCATGCTCTCCGCGACGGCTTTAGCTTTTCGCATAAGGTCATCTAAAAGCCTCACCTCCTCAGACCTCACCTGGAATGCGCCGAAACCGATAAAGGCTACCGTGACAATGATCAAGATCGGCAGTATGAATAGTAATATCCTCTTCATATTTAGTACCCCTTTTTGATACAGCTTATCGTGTAATGTCCTGATGGGATAGGAGCGAACTTATCACAGCTTGCATAGATCAATTATAGACTCAATACCACAATACATCAAGGATTTATTGGTCCTGGAAGGGGTATTGTATCACGTTTCACCGCAGCCGCAGCATGAGAATACGACCTAAGCCTTCTTAAAAAATAGAGCGGCTAAAGGCGGAACGACCAGTGACAGAGAATAATTCTTTCCATGAGAGGGCAACGGTGTGGTTTCTATTCCGCCAAAATTTCCATATCCGCTGCCGCCATATTCTTTGGCATCGCTATTCAAAACTTCCCGCCAGTATCCTCCTACGGGAATACCTATCTTATAATCCGTTCTGGGCACCGGTGTAAAATTGCAAACGACCAGAACTGGAGGGGCGTCGGATTTACTTTTGCGCATAAAGCTGATGACTCCGCGCTCCCAGTCGATACAATCCATCCACTCGAACCCGCTAGCGTCAAAATCATTCTCGTAAAGCGCAGGCTCTGTCTTATACAAGTAGTTCAGCTCCTTAAGCCATCGCTGCAAGTGTACGTGGGGCGCATATTCAAGAAGCTGCCATTCAAGGCCTTCATCATGATTCCATTCTGACCGCTGAGCAAACTCACTCCCCATGAATAGAAGTTTTTTACCGGGATGTCCGTACATATATCCGTATAGGAGCCGGAGGTTGGCGAATTTCTGCCAATCATCTCCCGGCATCTTGTTGATAAGCGATCCTTTTCCGTGCGTAACTTCGTCATGAGAAAGGCTGAGCATGAAGTTTTCGGTGAAGGCATACAAGAGGCTGAATGTCAGCTGGTTATGGTGATACTTCCTATAAATCGGGTCCTTCGTAAAGTAGTCAAGCATATCGTGCATCCAGCCCATGTTCCATTTCATGCCGAATCCAAGCCCTCCGGTATATATCGGCTTTGACACCATCGGCCAGGCCGTAGATTCCTCGGCGATCATTTGAGTGTCCGGGTAATTTTTGTACACCTCCAAATTGAGACGTTTTATAAAATTAATCGCATCGATGTTCTCCCTACCCCCGTATACGTTCGGGATCCATTCTCCTTTTTGTCTGGAATAATCGAGATATAGCATGGATGCCACGGCATCGACACGAAGAGCGTCGGCATGATACTTATCCAACCAAAATAAAGCACTGCTTATGAGAAAGCTTCTCGTTTCGTTCCTGCCGTAATTAAAGATGTAGCTCTTCCAGTCCGGGTGAAAGCCTTTACGCGGGTCCGCGTGTTCGTATAAATGCGTGCCGTCGAAATAGGCCAGCCCATGTCCATCGCAAGGGAAATGTGAGGGCACCCAGTCGAGGATAACGCCTATCCCGTTTTCGTGAAGACGGTCCATAAAGGACATGAGACCCTGCGGGGTCCCATAGCGGCTTGTCGGGGCAAAATAACCGAGTGTCTGGTATCCCCACGAACCGTAAAAAGGATGTTCCATGATCGGCAGAAGCTCCACGTGGGTATAATTCATATCCTTCAAATACGGGATCAGCTCATCAGCCAGCTCCGAATAAGTAAGGAAGCGGTTATCCTCCTTCTGCATCCTGCGCCACGAGCCAATGTGGATCTCATAAACAGATATGGGAGATTCCAAAGAATTATTTTTATGACGATCGCGCATCCACTCTCCGTCATGCCAGGCATAACCGAGATCCCAGACTACTGATGCGGTCTTGGGAGGTATTTCGGAAAAGAAAGCAAAGGGATCGCGTTTTTCAGTACGAAAATTATCGGTCTTTGAAAGAATGTGATATTTATAAAGATCTCCTTTTCCTACGCCGGGTATAAACCCTTCCCATACGCCCGATTCGTCCCATCGCGGCGCTAGGGGATGCGCGCGGATATCCCATCCGTTAAAATCTCCTATCACGCTGACTTCTTTAGCATTTGGCGCCCACACCGCAAAGTATGTTCCGGGGCGGCCTTCGTCGCTCATAGGATGCGACCCCATCTTATCGTATAGACGAAAATGACAACCTTCACGAAAGAGATAGATGTCCTCGTCACTGAAAAGGGTGATGCCGTGTTTCACATGCTCTCGAGCCACTCTCGCTCTCCTATCCACCTTATCCCGGGAATCCGTTTTATCGGGAACTTCCCACTTTCTGTCTACCACCATACCCCATGATCATACTATAGTGAGTCTTGCCAAAAGGTAGGACGTAGTAGACTCGGCTCCCTGATTGAGATTAATATGGCCTTCTCCTAAACCATCGTAGCATCCGCCTGTGGTTCTATCGTAAACCACCTGCTTCAGGCTGTTATCCCCCAAGAACCAGTTAAAAGCTTCGTGCATAAGCTTGTTATAAGAATCTTTTCCGGTTATTGAATGCGCCGTGGCAAGCGCGCAGACCATCGCCGACACATCCTCCGGTTGTTGATCAAAATAGCGGCGCTCTCCGACCTTATGGTGCCAACCATCCTGGCCTATCGGCATATATGTCCCATTGATAAAAGTCTTGCCTGTCAGAAAATCAAGCGTCTTAATACCTATATCCAGGTATTCGCTATTGCCTGTATGCATATGCCCCAAGATGAGAGCTTCAGGCAAAACAGCATTCGAGTAGGTAAGGTAATTTTCAAACCACTGCCACTCCTCGGAAGATACAGCTCTATAAAGCGATACCAATCTGTCGCAGTGAGCGACCAATAGCCCTTTTAAGTCCTCGCCTTCGATCTTCTCCGTCTTTTTTAAAAGAAGGTTTATGCCTTTTGCGAAAAAAGCGGTTGCCCGCGGGGACTCGAACATCTTGTATGCTTCTATTCTTTTTTTCAATAAAAAGAGGGCCTTATTTCTCACGCTTTCCGGCAGATAATCGGCCGCGCCAACGACCCCTAACGCCCAAAGGGCCCGGCCATTAGCATCATCAAGATTGTCCTTTTTATTAAGTTCGGTATCTATTGACCTGTCGGGTCTTACATAATTGCAGAAGGCGCAATCCCCGGCCAGGACAAACTCTATGAAGCGTAAGTATACCTCTATCTGCTTGAGTAGTTCACTTCTCTGCTTATCCGGATAAGCCGCCTTAAAGGCTCCTCCTAATGCGCCATAACATAAAGAGACAACTATCATGGCGCGCGCGTTATCGTCGAGCGTATAACCCGATGATATATCCGGCGAAGAGAGCATGGCGAACTGTATGATCCCAAAATCGTCCGTCAGGCGAAGAAGGTGGCTGAGGTTAATACGGGGAATTTTCTTATGTTCGCTTATTCCGGATATTTCGCCGGAATACTTTGAGAATAATTTTGAATATTCAAGGGCTACATTTTCCCATGTCATATTACGGGTTCTAAAATACGCGTTCTTTCCAAGCTGCTCTCTTAAGGAGGGGTCTTTCAAGAGCTTCATGATCGCCTCAGCATAAGAATCCGGGTCCCTGAAACTGACTAATGCGCCGGTCTCTGAAGTGATGAGCTCCCTGGCTTGAGCAAAGGGAGTGGAGATCACCGGCCTACCCGAACCCAGAGCGTAAGAGAAAGTCCCTGAAACTGCCTGATTCGGATCGAGAGAAGTTGAGACGTAGATATCGGTAGTCTTTAAAAAATGAAGGAGACTATCTAAAGAGACATACTCATTATAAAAGTTTACGTGAGAGGAAAGTTTAAGATCGCGGACCTTCTGGATCAGGGATGTGCGGTAACTCTCCCCTTCTTCTTTCAGGACATTCGGGTGAGTGACTCCCAGAACTATATACAGGGTATTCGGGTAGGCATTAACAATTTTGGGTAACGCCTCGATCACATATTCGATCCCCTTCCCCCTGCTTAATAATCCGAATGTCAGAAGGACCACCTTCTTTGAAAGGTTTGAAGTAGCCTTAGGTTTTGCGCTGGAGATATAGGAAATGGAATGGATGCCGTGAGGAATCACTGAAATTTTTTCCTCCTCTATTCCATATTCGCGGATAAGAATCTCTTTCGAGAGGGCGGTCATCACCACCGATCCGCTTGCTTTTTCGGATATTGAACGGACTATTGCTTTAAGTTTATTCCCGGGTGCAGGCAATACGCTGTGAAAAGTCACAACAGAAGGTTTTTTAAGCGCATCCAGAAAAGAGATGACATATGAGCCGTATTCGCCCGCGAAGATGCCAAATTCATGTTGAATATTTACGAGCTTCACATCGTTCATGCCATTGATGAATCTAGCGGTCTTAAGATATTCCTCTTCGGAATACTGGTTCATTTGAAAAATTACTTTTTTTGAATAATGATAACGCGATATATCGTCCAGATTAATAGCGGCCACCCTTGATTCTACGGCAGGGGCAAGTAAATCATCCATTGCAGCCGTTAGGTCTGCGGTAAAAGTGGCTATACCGCACTCTCTGGGAGGAAAGGTCGATAGATAAACGACCTTAAAGGCTTTATTCATCTTTAATAAGCATCTTGCGATTGTTGTTTTTTGAGTTCAGTTAAAAGCTCCGCCATATCGACAGATTTAGCCGCTATGCGTTTATCGGCCGCGCCGTAATAGATATACAGCCTGTTACCCTTCAAGGTGGTCCCTGTAGGAAAGACAACATTGTTGACATCTCCGTTCTTTTCCCACTTCTCAGTTGGAGAGAATAATGGCCGTTTCATACGTCCTATAACTTTAGACGGATCTTCAAGATCCAGCAACGCGGCTGCCGCATGGTAAATCCTGCCTTTGGATGAGTCCTCCACGCCATGATAGACCAAAAGCCATCCATCCTTGGTCTCAATAGGCGGACATCCGCCGCCTATGTTCCTGCTTTCAAACCTGTATTTGGGTTGAAGCAGAATGTAATTGCCTAAAACCTTAAGGTATTCTCTCCAGTAATCATCGGTAAGATCCTTAAAATCATCAAAATAGATCACCTGGATCCCGGGAAGGATACGGTGGACCAGTGCGAATTTATTTTTAAATTTCTTGGGAAAGATAAAGGCGTCTTTCTCCCACAACAGAATGTCATCACCTTGCCTGTCCCTTATATATGATTCAAATATAAAGTATTTCTCCCTTATCCCTGTCTTCGCATGACCAAAGAGCTTGCCCGCTTCTGCATAAGTAATGCGTGGAGATATTACTCCGTGCTTTACGAAATTGATAAGGTCGATGCTTGTAGCGTAAGCGAATATGGCGTTCTTGCCGTCATAAGCGGTATAAAATAGATAATATATCCCGTTGAACAAAACGATCCTGGGGTCCTCTACGCCTTTTTTCTCGTAATCATGTTCCGGAAAGAGTACTGGCCGGTCAAGCCTCTTTATAACCTTATTATCGACCAGCTGACAGTAGCCTATCGAAGAGACCATGTCGCCCTTCCTTACGCCCCGGTAAAACATATGAGTTACACCGCCTATCTCGACGCAGGCGGGATTTAAGACCGCTTGATCGTCAAATGCATTGTGCGAACTCTCAAGTATTATGCCCTCATTCCTGACTTCTATCATTTGACCTCCATTCGGTTCTATTATAGACTCAATGCTACACCTTATCAAGAATTTAAAAAATTACTTGGGAGTCTCTAAGAAACAAAAAGCCTACGATCGAACCAATCGATCGTAGGCTTTGAATGCTGGGGTCCCACTCGTATGAGCCGGGGGGAAACCTCTCGATATATATAGGTAGGTATTATAGGGCTGAATGTAGCGATTATCAAGGAAATTCGGACTTTAGAGAGGTCTATTCCCTGCCTGCCGCACGTCAGTTATACTTAGCGGCAGGCAGGCTCACCAAAGGATGCCTGCCCTCCGAAGCTCAAAGCTGACTTGTCCTGCGAAGCCGTGCACGAAAGTAGCACGGCGAAGCAGGAAAAGCTTTGAGCGAAGGAGGGTCCGGTTTGTCCGATATTTTTATTGACAAAAAGCTGTAACTCTTTGCGGCACAAATCGATACAAAATGTCCGGTCGCGCGAACGGGACATTTGTGGTTTTTTCTTTTTTGTTTAAAAATTACGCGGCTTGTAGTGCCTGTATTCGCCCTTTGTTAACATCTCTTATCAGTCTATCATAATCGATTATTGTTGCGCTCGGTAATAATATGAGCACCCTAGATACCTTGTCGTATGATACGACTAACGGCATCTGTGGAGGTTCTTTACCCGTGGCTACTTCCAAGACAAGAGCCAATAATTCCATCATATCGATATTAAGCTGATTATCCAATGACTCGCCATGTTTATTATATAACTCTAACAGTAGCCTTGGATCTATACCTGCGATAAAGGCTTTCCCGTCTTTATCTGTGCTCTTTATCAGATTAAAGGTGCCTGATTCTACTGCTTTTTTTGAAGCAACAATAACAGCATTTGATGGCTTAATCTGGCCTCCATTGACCCTCGCTATTGCATCTACCGCTAATTCCTCGCTAGTTTCCGTAATAACAAATTCCACATTATCCAACCCCATAGAGCGTAAGGCCTCAGGAATAGTCTTTAACTCATTTATAAGCGAATTCGTCGCTTGATGTTGAAAACTGTGTTTGTTATTATAGGCCGGAATCCAGTCTGTTGAAATTCCTATATATAGTTTCTGGTGCTCTCTTTGTGCTTTTCTGGCTAGAACAATCAGCGATCCAACTAAACCATCTGCTTCAAATTGATTGAGATTCTTCTTTAATAACTCTGCAGAGGCTATGGATTCTGGCGTGGCACCTTCCTTATCAATGGCTGATATGGCTTGTTCAACCCTTTGCCTTATTTCAGCCGTTGCCATATCTTTGTCGAGCGTACCAATATCGGCGACTGATTCAGAAGCTGATTTTGCTGGAAGAGAGCCGATAAGCTTGTTACCGGTATTAATAAATTTTGCCCTCTCACTATTCACCGAAGATTCTATTACTTCAAAAAGATCTGTCGAGCTTTGACGACTTGAAGCCATTTTTTCTTCTATTATGTGCATAATCCGGTTCGGATCACTAAAATCCTGTACAGCAAAATCCGCCCCAGCTGAAATCAGAGCCGTACTCTTTTCTGCATCCCTCCCTCTCCCTATCATCAAAACACCGGCTTTAAGGCCTGATTGAACATCATGCGCCGTATCGCCCACCATAATTGCCTCTTTCGCAGTAAAACCGTATTTCTTCAGCACTAATGTAATATATCCCGCTTTATCTCCCGGCAATTCATTTTTTTCTGCATCATCGTTAGCGCTTCCATAAACACCATCAAAAACATCATTAAGCTCTAGGGTCGATATCTGCTCATTAAGCTCCTTGATCCTAAAACCGCTCGCAATGTGTATCCTAACACCACGGCTTTTTAGATAACGCATAAACTCCACCGCAGAAGTTACTGCTAAGGCTTTTATGCCACCATCGTTTTCTATATTACGTAACTTTGCAGCGATAAATGAGTCTGTGTATTCTTTTTCTGCCATTGTGAATGGAACACTTTTTTCTTTGGCCGTTCTGTAAATAACGGCATATTGTTCTTGAAGCGTTTTCCCATCTAAAGATCGCCACACTGGCAAAGCTTCTTCTCTAGATACTTTAAATAACTCTACATAAAAATCTACAAATGCATCCTCTCCGGCTTGTACCGTATCAACAACTGTGCCATCCCAATCAAAAAATGCCACACGTATAGGCAACGCGATCTGCGGCAAGATTTGCCGGATCTCCCCGAGCACATCTTCAACTATTTCACATATACCACGAATATTATCGTTACTTGCTTCTTTATTTTTTTTTATAAATTGTTCCAACACTGAAACCTTTACTCTCAAATCAGTCTCTGCTTTTTTGGCAGCTTGTCGTATAATGGGATCATGGCTATCTATCGCTAACTGTAAGCCTTCTTTTGAGAGAATTTCCAACGTACATTCTCCATTCACCCCATAATATGCAATAAAAATACCATTGCCGGCAGCATCTGTAAATATTTCTTTTTTATTATAAACACTTTTATTGAAATCGGGATTGTACTCTTCATAAAAATGTTTCTTTATGTTTTCAAATTCTGTGCGGCCGCTCAAATAGCCCCTTACGGCTTCTCCCATAGCGCCAGAGGCGAAGCGATGGCTTGTCAATATATATTCGACTACTAGTTCTCGACCTCTTTCCATATATCGCGATAAGCGCAGATTAACATCTGCATATCTTATAATAACGTCAAGATCAGTTATATCCTTTGGGATATCACTGATTTGCATAGTAGCGAAAGCTTCCCTTATCTTGTCCTGGAAAATATATCTCACAGGAAAATCCGCCTCGTTAATCTTTATTGCCGTTGATAAATCTTCTGTCAGAATAGCTCTTTGAATTTCTCCAATATAACAACTTGCATCCTTTGCTCTTAGAAATAATTTTAAAATCTCTCTCTTTACGATCCTCGGATCATATCTAAGATTACCAATGCTATCAACAAATTCAAATAGTTTGTGGGCTGCTATATAGTCATCTATTTTTTTATTCAGGTTACCTATATCTGCAAAAATATTTTTCCCGGTCATGGTAGAGGTCGTCTCTCGCTGTTTCGAAACAAGCATATTGCTAAGCTCTCTAAACATAACGAATTTTCTTTCCCTAGTGGCATCATCGACATACATGCCAAGATATTCCCCGTTAATATCTTCTTGCGGCCAAAGACTGAAAATTGAAGTTGAGTCCAATACGCCCTTATCTTTCAGAAACTTATCCGCACCTTCTGTGCGCTGAGAAACGTTGTGAGCGCGATAGACCAGTGCTGTATTGCCATTAAAAGCTCTTGCGATAAGCTCGGCCAAGAGGAGAGACTTTCCGCTGATACTTGTTTCATCAACGCTCATAATAGCATTTCCGCTTAGCCGCCCTGCCATTATAGTATCTTTTAATAAGATATTTAGGAGCGGCCTAGCTTTATGTGTCATATTATTTTTCAATGCCGCTACTTCATCTGCATAACCAAATATGCGTGTATATGCGTGTATTAGTTCGCGCTGATTACTCAATAAATTTCCTGAATTGTCAGTCAATAATGATAGCGCTTTCGTTATGTTCGCCCTATTTTCATCCGTTAAATACCTTGCCGCTCCTTCTAATTCAAACATTTCGGCAAGAAGACTATTCAGAGGATGTGTCTGCGCATCATAAAAATCTCCTTTCATGAATACCGAAGATAGATAGGCTTTACGTGCTTTGATATATAAGCTCATAAATCGCTGGTCCAATCCGAAATTCGTAAGATATATTATGGCTTGATGCCTGGAAGGATGGCTAGACATCAATGCCTCAAATCCTCCTTTTATACCCCATATATTTTCAAGATATTCGTCCAGCTCATGCGCAATACCATTATGTGCTATCGCTGACCTTAGCTCTTTCTTCTTAGCTTCGGAAATTTCTTCTTCCGATTCCTCCGGAGTCAGCATAGGAATGATGGACTGAGCAATAAGATGATTTCTAGGATTATCGTAATCCGCTCGCCTAAAAATGCCGGCGTAGACAATACGATCATTGAGACTTGCCATACCGAGATCGTTAAGTAAAGCAAGGCAAGAATTATAAAAAGGTTCCATGCCTCGTCCGGGGACTATTATTTTTAGTTGCGGATCTTCATTTAATAATCGGATAATCGGAAGCATATACAAGAACATCTCTTCCGTAAGCATCATATATCGCGTTGATGGCCGCGGACCTAATTGTGCGAAAAACTTTTTCACCTCATCTTCCATATACAATACATGTCTGTCACCTAATTCTGACACTCTGCCTATATGGTTGGCAAGCATCGTAGCATTGGTCCCAAATTTCATTCTTTCTGCATATTCGCTCAGGAATCCTTGTTGTGCATTTAACGCACCCCTCATAACAACCCGACCTCCGTCGATGCACATTGCCACCCAATCACCTTTGGATATGGCATCATTTACGGTACGTGATTGCGCTAATTTGGACGACAAACATCTTTGAATTAGTTCCCCCCGCACGTTATTATTAATGTTATCGTTGACTAAGATCATCCCCGAATTGTCGCTATTGAACAATATATCGCTATCAATACCAACGTTGATGGCGTGTTGTACTTTTCTCAGTGTTTCAGGCGATACTATAAAAATGTACTGCTGGGTCGAACCTGATCTCTCGGCCATATCTTTTAAATTTAATACTATGCTTTTTATAGTATATACATTTTTTTCTGTCGAAATACGACCAAGCAAAATCTTAATGGCAGAAAAAACTACCTCTGGATCCGTATTTCTCAATTGGCTCAGCAGCCCGCCTTTGCCGTATATCGATACATTTGCATATTCTTTTACGGTTTTTAAGTATTCTTGATAATCTCTTGCAGTAAAGTCTTTTTTAATTAAACCCATTCTTTTGCATACTAGTTCCTTAACAGCGGAAGGAAAATTGATCTTTTTTACATTCATTCTGTTCACTACCATCCTAAATAAATCTTCATCATTTTTGAAAATATATAAATGCTTTAAATATTCAAATACCTGCCGATCTGGATAGGCCATCCTGCCAAGATATCCTTCCAGGACTACCATATCCTTGTCTTTGGCGGTATCATATATAGCTTGCTTAAGACTAAAAAGAAAATCCTGCGCCGCTTCTTTTTTATTTTTAGGCATCAATTCGGATACATTTTTGATTTTTGTCGCGGCATCGATACGGGCATCAAGACATATGGCAGTGATTTGCCGCACCAGAGCTTTGTCGTCATCCGAAAGGCCTTCTTTGTGTATAAAAGCAGCAAAACTTTTTACTATCATTCCTATCAAGCCGGAATCCGAGAATCGATTCATGGCCTCTTTCGGATTAAATCGACCGGGCACCATCAACTCTTCCCCTGAAGTAAACGTCTCAAACGCACTACATGCTTCAAGCAGTTCTGGGATGTTTTTATGTTTCTCGATGAGCTCATTATACCCAACAAATGAAAGCTCTCTGCATAGAACCATATGGGCTTTTATAATCTTAATGACTGCATGAAGACGAATTCGGAATGTCTGTCGATATTTCTGCACAATTTCAGCCAACGCGTTCACTTCTTTTCCCTGACGCGGGTCTTTCCACGAAAGAATAGCTTTTTCTATATCGCTATCGGTAAAATTAGCGTCGATTACGCCATTCAATCTATATCGGTAAAAATTTGGATAAGCGAACTCCGCACAGAGAGGATGTATCCTTTCGTCGACATACTTTAACGGAGCATCCTCGTGTCTTAAAACATATTCCGGAGTATCTCTGGCAATATAAAAGTTATCAATAAGCGCGTAGTTATTACCTCCAAACGACGAATCAGTCAGTTTACCTCTGAAGGTATAAGCCCCTGCATATCTCAAATTATCGGCTGCCGTCCAAAGGCTGCCCTCCATTACATAAATGCGTGTATTTCTGGCATTCCCCCAACCGTTACCAAAATCTCCAAGAATCGAATTATAGGTAGGCGATAAATACATCAAAAGCAGCGCGGATTTTACATCTTGAATATTTGAATCCGGCGTATTCAAAAGCATGTTATGCCGGATAGCTATAGGGTCAAACCCTTCTTCGATTAATGCCCTGTTAACTGTTATCACCGCATCAGCAGTGTAGCCT
Organism: uncultured Planctomycetia bacterium; assembly: GCA_964433975.1. GTDB lineage: Bacteria > Omnitrophota > Gorgyraeia > 2-01-FULL-45-10 > 2-01-FULL-45-10 > 2-01-FULL-45-10. Next base: position 5,405 of record CAYSSS010000011.1, on the reverse strand, counting down.
TCCGGATATTCTTCGTTTTGCCCCTTGCCCAGCTCTGCCAATATTGTTCTTGAGATATTTTCTGAGCCAAAACCTATAAAATATACACTGGCTTCTCTTAGAGCCCTCATATATTCTCTATCGGGTAAAATGGCCTTTTTATCTTTCAGGAGAGTGTTAATATCGGCATCTGCTATTTTTATTTTAAAATATTTTTGAAGACCTAATTCATTTACCCTGTGCGCAAAATCTATGATAACACTTCTATTAACAAGGGCATTTTCACTGACCACCAATATCTCTACCTTATCTCTTCCTATAAAAGTATCGGGCAATAACCTGTTCTCCAACACATCTCTCATAGTAAGCTGCTCGCTACCGGCCTGCTTTATCAATAATTCCTTTAAGGCTTCGGGCGTCATTCTCCCTTGGGGATCAAGTTCAAGCATCAAACGCTCAAGCATCCACTCTATCCTCTTGTCGGCAGGAACGATCCTGGAGTGCTGTGAACCACCCGTATCTTTTCTGCAGAAAGAACAAATATTCGGACATCCATGCTCCGTATACCATATCGCGCTCATCTCCCGCACAGGCTTTAGCATTTTAATATCGGTATTTATATTTGTTCTGTCGAGATTTGATATATATATACGATTGGCGGTTCTCAAAAACATTCCACCCCTTATATTTGATAAAACATATTGAGCCGCGTCATCTGTAAGGGCACTTCCTTCCGTCTTGACCTTCGCTAAGATATTTATAGCGTGCTCTGCCTCGCCGCGAACCATCACGTCTATCTCGGGGCACAGTGCAAGCATCTGCTTTGGATGTATTGTAACTGGGCCCTCTAAAACGATCAGGGCATGAGGATTTATTTTTTTTATCTGCGGAACAAGTCTATGAAGCATATCCAACTCGGCTATTTTTAACTGGTAGAGAGAGAAGAGGACTATGTCTCGAGGATTTCTTTTATAATTTTCGACAAAATTGTCATAATCCAGCTGGGTTTCTATAGCTGTGTACATATTATCAGCATCATTATTTAGCCCTTGATACAGTGCTTGAACCCTATTATTAAACTTGTAATGCAGATAATCTCGCGCCCTTCCGACTTCAGCCATTGCTAATGAAACCACCGCGATAGAAGCGTTTTTTTTATGAGCTGGCGTTTTTGTCTCAGCCAAGGGTTTATAATTTATTAGGCTAACGTTTGCTGTATAAAACATTAAAAACTCTTTTATTATTCTAACTTGTTCATCTCTGCTCTTATCGCAAAAACCACGCCTTATAAAGAATGTCCCATCCTGAGGTGACATTCCCAATATTCTATCTGGCGTAAATGTAACATTGCTTCTGCCATCGAGATAGCTATCTATCGAATCGTCAATTATAATTCTTAGTTCAGGATAATCGGCCTTTGTCACATCTTTTACAGCCATATGGACAGAATCGATAGTCCTCATGACAAGCCTATTTGCTAATGCGTTTGTTCTTGTATGAACATCTACCTGCCAACGTCCCGTCATACCGTAATCATCTATAAAATACGCGCCGTTGCCATCCGGAAAAGCGCTTATATTTATGAACCCATTACTTGTCTGCCGATATTTCCATTCGCCAACTTTCTCAGCTACATCAGGTAACGCCTGACGCATATACCGAAAAAGAGATGCGTATGCACCATAAACATCTTCCGGCAGAAACTCTGTCATTACAAAAAAGTTATCCCTCTTTAACGTATTAAAAACTGCCCTCATCTCATTGATGCATTCATTTGAGACAATTTCGAATTCATCCTGACGCATATTTCGCAATCTTGGTATGTAGCTTTTAAACTTCTCTTGTGAAGGACTTACCACCGCTAGATAATGCACAAGATATCTAAGGGCTTCCTCGGGTGAAGGATTAGTAACGGTATATGTACTTACATTTTTTATTTCCATTTTATGGGGCGCTTTAGAATCAATTAACTCATGAAATTTATGCTGTGTCGCAGCTCCACTCCACGACATCTCTTCCATACCCCTTTTGTATAGCGCGCCATTTTCCGCTACTAATAATTTGAAAGCCTCAAGCGTTTTATCGGCTGCCATAAAAGAGCCTCCAACTTCAACGCCGCCAAACGTCCCAAATTGAGAAGCTTCGTTAAAAGGTGCACTCTTTGGTTTAAGAAAGATCTTTAGCCTGGGGATGAGGATAACCCTGTATATCCCTTTTGCGCTGCCGGGCGTTTCTTCCTTAAACGTCATCAATACATCACACGTACTTTCAAGGCCCGGTGTGTTTGAAGTATATCTGTTATAAATTCTAAGCGCTCTTCGCGCAACGTCATCGATATTGCGGCCTTCTACCAGTTCGGCCTTCATGGGCCAGGCTTTTATATCGTGTACGTCCCATATGGTCATTCGTTTATTAATAAATTGTGCATGAAAATTGGTAGAGGTCGGAGCTATCGCATTAAAAAAACCTTCATATTCTTCTCCGAAAATTTTTGTCATCATAAGGAAAAATTTCAAGTTGTGCCCCGTGCTATCAAGCTCTTGAGGCAAGCTATCAGTTCCCGCAACAAGATGACCGTGTGAATAAGGACATAATCTAGGCCCACAACCATAGACGAGTCCTCTATATTTAAACTGAGCAAAGTCGATGTGAGCATGCTTCTCTTTTGGCCTATTTGCGATATGCACTACTCTTCCATTTATTCCATTGCCAAAGGCATTGGGTAATTCATGTACATACGTTGCCACATTATGCTTTTGATATCCAAAATCTGGCAGATATACCCTCGTACCATCTTGTTCTATGTTTGAATAATCTTGTGGAATGTCATATTCAAGCATGGGTTGGTTATCTTCATATTGTTTGGAAAGCGCCATTGTTTCTCGCCATTTTAATATTTTGCTGCTATCGGCATCATCGAAAGCGTCCAGATCTATGACCGGATGAACTATTTCTACTTCAATCCCTTTTTTATTAAGGCAATAATCGTATATTTTCGGTTCTCCGCCAAACTGAAATGTGCCCTTAAGACGTACCTGCTCCTCTTTTGAGATACGGAGAAAAGCCTCAATGAAAACGGCCTTATTTATTTTTTTAGTATTGATCCAGTAGCAACCGCCTGCGCCTCCTCGGGCTCCGGTCACATCATAATAGAATGCGTCTTTCCCTAATTCATCAACTAGCCTGGTGTTGACCGAACGTATATATTCATTATCACCGGCAGGACATATCGTAATGCGATTGCTATAATCTTCGCCTTCAAGCCTTCCAAATCCCTGTATGTCACCTTTCTTCATTGTCTCAACCTGAAGTCTGCCGATATCAGTTGTATTGCGCCGTGCCTGGCGAACCTTGGCAAGCCCCATCGCCCATAGTCCGGTAAACTGCCACGCCGCATCTCCGGAAAATTGTCTATTGCCGCCATCCGTAAGAATAAGTGTGTCATAGAGCTCACGCTCCGCAGATTCTCCTATTTCAATTGGTTCATACGACGGAACAAAAACGCCCGGGGATGTGGTCATATGTTTTATAGCTGGAAATATACCGCATGCGTCGGCATATCCGCCAAATGATCCCAGAGTCTTTTCTACCATTGCCGTGCGCATAACATTAAGAAGCTTTTCTCTGTCCGTGAAGTTTTGATCAATGCTACTCTGCCCAGAAAATTTGACTAGCCCGGAGACGAGCGTCGCCGCAAGAGCGCTAGATGTGCCAAGGCCGGACCCGTTCGGCACACCTTTGACTTCCGTCACTATCTCAAACCCTCCGCCGAACTTGCGAAGTATATCTTGAAGGGTGATGGACCGATTATCCCTGAATGTCACTGGGACGATACCGGAAGAAACTATCGCAGCTTTCGCGAGCATAATTTCCTTGTTTTTGGCGAAATCAAACAACTCATCCTTTGTCTTAATTTCAAATACGCCGCCGCCTATGTCTACGGACCTAATCCTAATGCTGGGCTCTGCGATCCTTCTTATCCTCACCCCTATCGGGTATATATATTCTCCGGATTCTTCATCTTTCAAAAGTATTGATGCGTTAACGGCCTGCGAACCAAGCTCCATAGCTAGGAGGACATGATCTCCGCCAAATCCGCTCGACATATCAATGCGCACTCCGGACCTGACATTAATCCCTTCAAAATCTTTCGGTATACGAGGATGATAATCCTCAAGCGTCACCGCGGGTTTTAGTCCATTCTCTTCGAGCATCCTAGACGACAGACTGTCTATCTCGACACCATATACGCGAAAAGCGGAGTTTTTATACAAAATGGCTTTTTCGTTATCAGATGAGGTGGCAGTCATTAGAAAGCGTTTTCCGGAGGCATCTATATAATAGATGCCAAAAAGTATCATATATGCCCTGAAACGCTTAAACGCATGAACATCCGAACGGTCGGCATAACGCTCAAACATCGTAACTGCACGGCTAAGCTCTTTTTGGTCAAGTACCTGCAGGACCGTCTCGGGATCTATATCGGTCCCATTTTGTATTGATCCAACGATCTCCTCGGCAGCCTTTGCGCCATCTGCAAAGCGATCCTTTATTACATATTTATCCGATGTATTCCATTCACGTCCCATTAATTTTTTAGCGGCAGGGTTGTCTTTTAAAGCTACTTGCATAATTCGCTTCTCACCTCTGATCTCACATGGCACTAGCACAACATCATCTTTAACAGATACTCGTGACAGATCTATTTTTTTAATAGCTGCTCCTACCTCGGCTGTTAGAACTTGCTCTAAATGTTTAAGCGGTAGCCTATCAAGCAGAAGATATTTGGCTATACTGCAGATTGACCCCAACAATTCTCCGCTTGAAAATACAGATTGTTGAAGTCTGGCAGCCTGTTCATTTACGGGCTGCTGTTGAAGCACTGATGGCGTAGCAAGCGTCGAATTCTGTGCAGTATATTGAGGAGGATAGGCGTATGATATATCGAGGCATACAAAAGTAGCTATCAAGGCAATGCAGATTGCTTTAAAAAAGTGGTGATTTTTTATTTGACCCATAGAGTAACTCTCTTTAGATGCGTTTCTAAAACTTTTAAATAAAAAACCAAGCCGCCTAATTATTTCCAGGCAGCTTGGCTATCTAGAATACTCTAGATCCTTAGCTTTGCGCACCTACATCACTATAGGATTGCCTTTAGCTGGACTACATACGAAAATAGTGTACTTAATATACCATATAATGTAGGTTAAGACAATAGAAAGACAGCTAACTTTTTGTGCCTTAACTTGTATACACTGGGGGTTGAGGATATCACTGAGTTAGTGGATGTTTCCGCTAAGGACGGGCAGTCAAATTCCACGAGGCCTGCCCGCCGTAGCACCTAACTCTATAACTTATTAATTGCGAAGTAGGGGCATGCCCCTACTTCGCAATCTATAAGAAATAGACACGGTGCTTCGTAGGGC